>NZ_JAGQBE010000112.1 GCF_024345475.1 Cyanobium sp. T1B-Tous | reverse complement strand
ATGAGGATAGGCAATTTTGTCGATTTCTAAAAGATGCTGGAGTTAGTCATGAAGTCAAAGCGGGTCGGTATGAGCTCAATAAAAAAGGTAAAATGATAGTCAAAGGCGCTGCGGATAGAATGACTGATTGGAGCACAATTCACGCCTCCTCAAGTACCCTTGCGGCGAACTACCTGAAGTCCGAGGGATTTGAGGAATTAGCCAGGAAACTTTTCAAGGAGCAGCTTGAGCTTATTGAACAAGACGTCCGGAAAAAGATCGTTGCCGAAGTTGATTCCGAAGTAAAGCTTGTTGTTGAGAATGAGTTGTCTAGCGCAAAAAAAGAAGTTGATATCATTGTGGAAGTTGAACGCAAAACATAAATATGGTTTTCATGCTCTTGCCTTGATATCATCTCCTGTTTTGTGGTGGTATGGCTTCGGCGCAGCCCCGCCAGTCCGTTCGCGGTCAATGGCAATCCGTTTCAATTAGTAAACTCGACTCTTCCCATCAATCTGTTCTGCTTCGTGTGAAATGTCTCTACCGGTTGGCAAATTTCTTGATCTGCTTGACTCCCGCCATCAGCTTCATTAGGTTAATTTCTTGAGTGGTTTTTTCATGTGCGTCCATTGACGCGCTCCTGGCGCACCCTCCCCCTAATGTTTTTTGTTGGCAGCGGAGCTCTGCTGACGGGCCTCGCCGGCTGCGTCAAGCCACCGCAGCCCCCACCGCCGCCCACGTTTTCACTGATCAACCCGACACGGCAGACCTTCACTGATCAGGCCACATACCAGAGCACGCTCGAATCGATCGTCAACGTGCCGCTGGCTGCGGAGATCGATGGGCGCATCGTGGCCATGCCGATGCGTGAAGGCCAACTGGTGCGCCCGGGGGAACCCCTGTTACGGCTGGATCAGCTGCAACAGCAGGCCAGCGTGGCTGCTGCCGCAGCGCAGGCCCGGGAGGATCGCCTCGAGGCGGAGCGCTACATCTTTTTGAACCAGCAGGGCGCCGCTTCCACCAAGCAGCGCGATGCCAAGGTGACAGCCGCGATCACCAGCGCCGAGCAGCTCAAGGCAAGCGCGGCCACCCTCGCTTACAAGGACGTGACCGCGCCGATCGCCGGCATGGTGGGCGACATCCAGCACAAGCTGGGCGCCGTGGTGCGCCGCGGCGAGATGATCACCTCCATCGTGGATAACCGCAGCCTCTGGGTGCGGCTCGATGTTCCAGGCGAGCAGGCCTACCGCGTGCGCCTGGGCATGCCGGTGGAGCTGCAGGCGCCCGACAAGTCGGCCCTCAAGGCGATGGGCCAGGTGACGTTCATCGCCCCCTCGCTCGATCGGCGTACCCAGACGCTGCTGGTGAAGGCCACCTTCAACAACGCCGATGGCGCCCTGCGGGATCAGCAGCGCGTGCAGGCCAGCCTGCGCTTCGGGTCGACCGAGACGCTGGCGCTTCCCCAGGCGGCGGTGCTGCTGCAGGCCGGGCAGACCTTCGTGTTTCGGGCGGTGTCGCCTGCGGAAGCCCAGCGCCTGATCGGCTCCCCGATCACCCCCACGCCACCGGCCGGTGCCCTGGTTGCGGTGCAGACGCCGGTGACCCTCGGCAGCCTGCAGGGCGGCCGCTTTGCCGTGCTCAAGGGGCTGGGCGCCCGCGATGCCGTGGTGATCGGCAACCGGGCCCAGCTGCGCAGCGGCATGGTGATTCCCCGGAAATGAGCCTTTCTGACACCTTCATTCGCCGGCCGGTGCTCAGCACCGTGTGCAGCATTCTGATCCTGATGGCCGGGGTGATCGCGCTGCCGCTCCTGCCGATCGAGAACCTGCCGAACATCGCGCCGCCCACAATCCAGGTGACGGCCAACCTGCCCGGGGCCGATGCGCTCACTGTGGAAAGTGCCGTAACCGGCCCGCTCGAGGAGCAGATCAACGGCGCGCCGGGGATGGATTACATCAGCTCCAACAGCACCAGCCAGGGCGTCAGCCAGATCAATGTGGTGTTCAAGGCCGGCACCGATGCCGATATTGATCAGGTGAATGTGCTGAACCGGGTGCAGACCGCCTCGGCCCAGCTGCCTGAGCAGGTCAACAACCAGGGCGTGACGGTGCAGCAGACCGCCACCAGCTATCTGCTGGTGTACAACCTCACCTCCACGGAAGGGCAGTTCAGCCGCGAATATCTCAACGGCCTTTATCAGCTCAACCTTGCCTATCCGCTCAGCCGCTCCGAGGGTGTGGGCCAGGTGACCGTGTTCGGCGCCAGCGATCCGGCTTACAAGCTCTGGGTAGATCCGGCCAAGCTCAGCCGTTTCAACCTCACGATTCTGGATGTGGAGAACGCCCTGCGCTCCCAAAACCAGATCGTGGTTGGTGGCAGCATCGGTGGTCCGCCGGCTTCGGCCAACAACCCCACCAATCTGCCGGTGCTGGTGCAGGGCAACCTGCGCACCGTGGAGCAGTTTGAAAATCTGGTGCTCACCCGCGGCTCAACCGGCAGCCTCAGCGATAGCGGCCCCGACGGCAGCCTGATCCGTCTGCGCGATGTGGGCCGGGCCGAATACGCCTTTCAGAACTTCAATCAGGCAGCGATCAATGGCATCTCCGGCTATCCCTGCGTGGGTTTCGGCGTGATCCAGCTGCCGGGCAGCAATGCAATCACCACCGCTGAAGCGGTGGACAAGGTGCTGACGCAATTCCGCACCACCCTGCCGCCGGGGGTGAAGCTAGAGAAGGTGTTTGATCAGACCGACTTCATCAACGCCTCGATCTTCGGGGCGCTCGATGCGCTTCGCGATGCGGTGGTGTTGGTGCTGCTGATCATTTTCCTGTTCCTGCAGGACTGGAAGGCAACGATGGTGCCGGCCCTGGCGCTGCCGATCGCCTTGCTTGGGGCGATGGTTTTCGTGAAGGCGTTTGGCTTCTCGATTAACGAACTCACGCTGCTGGGGGTGATCCTGGCCACCGGCCTGGTGGTGGACGACGCGATCGTGGTGGTGGAGGCGGTGTCGGCCCGGATCGAAGCAGGCGACAAACCTTTTGCGGCGGCCTCCAATGCGATGAAGGAGTTGACGGGCGCGATTTTGGCCACTGCGCTGGTGCTGCTGGCGGTGTTCATCCCCGTCACGTTCTTCCCCGGTGCCACGGGCGTGATCTACCGCCAGTTCGCCCTCACGATCGTGTTCTCGATCTTGGTGAGCACCTTCAATGCGATCAGCGGCAAGCCGCTGCAATCGGCCCTCCTACTGGGGGGCGGCAAGACCGATCCCAGCGGCCGCGCCTGGACGCTGATCGGCGGAGCCTTGGGTGCCGGCTATGGCTACCTCTTTGGCGGCTGGCTGTGGCTGCTGTTGTTCGGCGCCCTCGGCGCCGTGGTGGGCACCTATCTCAAGCCGATCTTCACGGGCTTCAACAGCCAGTTCGACCGCATGGCATCCGCCTATGGGCGGCTGCTGGAGCGCGCCATCCATGGTCGTCGTCTGCTGGTGAGCGCGGTGCTGGGGGGTGTGGTGCTCACCGGCCTGGCGTTCATCGCGATCCCGTCGGGCTTCGTGCCCACCGAAGATCAGGGCTACGGCCTGGGCATCATCCAGCTGCCACCCCAGGCTTCGCTGGAGCAGACGATGAAGGTGGCCGATCAGGCCCGCCAGATCCTGGCCAAGGAACCGGAGATCGTGAGCGGCGAGTTGATCGGCGGCGCCGGCTTCAACGGCGGTGCTCTCAATCAGGGCCTGTTCTTCTTCGGGCTGAAGCCGATCGAGGAGCGCAGCTCTGCTGATCAATCAGCCCGGGCGGTGGTGCAGCGGCTCAACAAGCAGTTCCAGACCATTGAGGGCGCCAAGGTCATGGCACAGCAGCCAGCTGCGGTGCCGGGCTTCAGTGCCCAGGGCGGCCTGTCGTTCCAGTTCAACGACCTCAGCAATGGTGGCTACAGCCCCACAGATCTGCTGGGGATGGCCAATCAATTGATCGACAAAGCCAAGGCCACCGGCTTTTTCTACAACCTCTACACCCAGTTCGTCAGCGATGCCCCGGTGTGGCGAATCGAGCCCGACCGCGACCGTATGGCCTCGCTGCAGGTGGATTTCGGCACGGCGATGAAGGTCCTAGGGGCGGTTAACGGTGGGGCGTTCGTGAATCAGACCTACGAGAACGGTCAGTACCGCCAGGTGTATGTGCAGGCCGAGGGCAGCAGGCGCGAAACCATCGACAGCCTGAAGAATCTCTACGTTCCCGCAGCCGGTGGCGCCCAGATTCCCCTCGCCAATCTGGTGACGGTGCGGCTCGACAGTGCTCCGCCCATCATCAGCCACTTTGATCTCAACCGCACGGTGCTGATCCAGGGCTTCGAGGCGATCGGCAAGAGCACCGGCCAGGCCATCGATGCGCTCACGGCCACCTTCCAACGACTGAACTTCACCAACATCGGCATGGACTGGTCGGCCCTGAGCCGCTCGGAAGTGGCGGCCGGTTCGCTGGCGGCGTTGGTATTCGCCCTGGGCCTGGTGGTGGTCTATCTAGTGCTCTCGGCCCAGTACGGCAGCTACATCGATCCGCTGGTGATCCTGATGACGGTGCCGCTGGCAATCCTGGGGGCACTGCTGTTCCTGGTGCTCAACAAGCAGGTGAACAATGTCTACGCCCAGGTGGGTCTGGTGACCTTGATCGGCCTGGCGGCCAAGAACGGAATCCTGATCGTCGACCTGGCCAACCAGCGCATGGAGGCGGGCCTGTCGGACGTGGAGGCGGCGACGGGGGCGGCCCAGTCGCGCCTGCGGCCGATTCTGATGACTGCCTCAGCTGCTCTTTCCGGCTTCTTCCCGCTGGTGGTGGCAAGCGGTGCTGGCGCCATGAGCCAGCGCTCGATCGGCTCGGTGATCTTCGGTGGGCTGCTGGTGGCAACGGTGATGAGCCTGTTCGTGGTGCCGGCCTTCGATGTGTTTATGAAACGGCTGGAGGCAAGCTGGTTCCCGGCCGGTGCCAGCAATCCCTCCATCCCCGCTTCCTGATGCCCCTGCCCCATCCACCCGGATACCAGCCGCCGCGCCAGAGTCAGGTGGATCGACGTCGGGTGCTGCTGGCCGCCGTGGTGTTGGCGGCTCTGGCGGCGCTGCTGCTCGTGCTGGGGCGCCGCGCCGCCGCCCATGCCGGTAATGCCCTGGCCCAACCTTCGCTGGAGCGGGCCCTGGTGGTGGTGCTGGTTGCGGCTGGTTGCGGCGCCTGGGGTGAAACGATGCGCCAGCTGGCAGGCATCTCCCGGGCCAGCGATTCGGAGGGCTGAGCTTTGCTGCGACGCTGTTTGGGCCCTGTGGCGGTGACGGCCCAGGCCATCGGCACGGTGGGGCTCACGCTCACGGCGGTGTTCAACATCCCCGAGGCGATGCGCACTGCCGGCTCCGCCACCTGGATCAGTTATGTCCTAGCCCTTGTGGTGGTGCTGCTGGTGGGCGAGACCCTGGTGCTGTTTCGCCAGCTGCCCGGCAGCCCCAACGGCATTGCTGGCTATGTGAGCGCTGGGTTGGGCCCGCGCACAGGCGCGGTGGCCAGCTGGGCCATGCTGCTGGGCTATGGCGCCACGCTGCTGGGCTGTCTGGTGTTCTTTGGGTTCTTCCTCGAGCAGCTGGTCTTG
>NZ_JAGQBE010000111.1 GCF_024345475.1 Cyanobium sp. T1B-Tous | reverse complement strand
TCACCAGGTCGGTCTGCAGACCAGGAATGCCGATCACCAGATCGGCGATGCCATCGCCGTCGAGATCTGTTGCCTTGCCGCTGCCTGCGGCAGCAGCCAGCGCTGCGCCAAACTGCCGCGGCTTATCCGCTTCCACACCGCGGTAGTTGTAGTTGTTCAGCTGCGGCAGTGAGCCATCAGCCACCCGAACAGGTTGGGATGGTGCACTAAACAACGATCCAGAACCGCGCAACAGATACACGGCACCTACGCTTTGATTCTCCAGCGGTGTGGCCAGGGACTGCCCGGAGCGATCCACAAGAATCGTGCCCGACTCACGCGGTGCACCGATCGCCAGATCCACAGACTTGGCATCAGCCACAACGAAGTTGGCGGCGCTGACGGCCGAGCCGAAACCAGCTCCAGGGCTGCCCTTGAGCACCAACACATCTGCACCATTGATGCTGTAGGTAGAGCTGGTGAGATCAATGCGCCGCGCAGCCCCCGTGAGCTGCGCCTTGCTGAGGAGATGGCCGCCGCGGATGATCACTACTTCACCAGCTCCATCGTGGGCGTCCGGGTTACCGATCACCAGCTCGGGCTTACCGTCGCGGTCGAGATCGGCCCAAACCAACTGATTGGCCAGGTTCTGACCGGGTTTGCCCAGGATCTCCACACCCTTCAACTTCGCCTGATCGAGCGCTGCGGGCGCATCAGCCGCCAGGCTGGCTAGAACCGACAGTGCCGCGGCAGCCGCACGGGCATTGGCGCCACCGAGGCTGGCATCCACCACCCAGATCACGCCGCGATTGCCAGAATCGGGCTGATCAAAGGTGGATGAAGCGATCGCTGCCAGCTGCAGCGTTTGGCCTGCATCCTGGAAGCTGGCGATCGCCAGGCGTTCCGCAAAGCTGGTGTTGCTTTCCTTGCCGGTGGCCGGATCCAGGCTGTAGGAATCCGCCGCCGTGGCGAGCGTGACGCCGAAGCCAGTGTTGATCTCCTTGAGCGAGGTAGCCACCGCCTGGTGGGGCACCGTCTGGCCCCCCACCACCAAAGCGGCGGGGTTGCTGGGAAGCAGCATGCCGTTGGGCTCCTCCGCACCACCGCTGCGGGAGGGCAAAGCGATGGGCCGTCCCTGTCGAAGAGCCCCGGTGCTGCTCACACCCCACAAACGCGATTGGGTGCCCTGCAGCAGATCATCCGGGTTTTTGTAGAACACCTGCACCTGCTGCTCGCGGCCCACGAGAGAAGTGGAGGCAGGAAGGTAGAGATCCAGGTTGAGCTCCTGGGTCATCACACTGAGACTCAGCGCATCCCCAGAACCTTTTGTGTTGAGCAGGCGGCCTTCGGCCACCACGCCAACCAAACCACTGAGGGTGGTGCCGGCGGCCAGGGATTTGCCATCCACACCACGGCTCAGCCCCTCACCCACGCCATACAGGGCGCCATCGCTCGTGCGCACGTGAATGCCGGTGATTTCAGCGCCGTAGGGCAGTTCAGAGAGGCGCATCGACAGCCGCAGGTCTTCCTTGCCGTCACCCCGCAGCTCCTTGAGATTGCCCGCTGCAGCCAGATCCACGGCACCTTCGCGGTAGTAACCGGGGGTGGTAGCCGGGATGTAACTCGAATAGCTGAAAGTTTGCGGTGCCCCCCACACCCAATCGCTCAAGCGGTTGGTATCACCCTGCTGGGTGCCGGCCCTTGGGCTGGCCTGGGAATAGAAGGTGGCCTCAGAAGCGCTCTTGGGATTCACATAGCGGGAGAGCAAGCGCGCCCGCAATTCATCGCCTGGGTCACCCAGGGGCTCGCTGTGCACCACCAGCTCGTCAAGAAGGCCCTCATAGCCATAGCCAACGGCGATGGGAATCACGTTGAGCGCGAAACCCGTCGGCGCTTGAAGCACCGCACCATCGGCGCCCACAACGGCGGTGTCGTCAACTGCACCCGCCAGCTCGCCGTTGATCCACAGCTCGGCCAACTTCTGCCCTGTGGTGCGATCCGTGCTGTAGCTCACATACACATGATTCCAGTCGCCGCCCTTGAGGGCACCCTCAATCGTAGAAACCCCTGCTTGATCCTCACCATAGGTATAGATCAACTTCTCCACACCATCCACAAGCTGCTTACGCAGCGACCAACCCTTCACCTGTTGAACCGACACCGACAGATCGAGTTCAGCAGATTTCTCCGTTGTTTTCTCGTCTCCGGGAGACGCTGCATCCTTCACAAAGGTGCTGTGCAACAACACAGGCTCCCCATTGGCCTGCAGTGAAGTCAGCACCCCATCTTTGGTGCTGTACTTCACCAGATCGCCAAAGGCATAGGTAGGCAGCTCAAGCTCCTGCTGCACCGCTGCGCCGCCGCCACTAGAGGTGAAGAGAAAGTTGTAGCTCTGCTCGAGCGCCGCAAAACTCAGATTGAACGGCGACAAACCCGAGCCAATCCCCACATCTGGAAGGGAAGCCGAGGCCGAATCATCCAGCCATACATTTACCAACCAACCCAGATTGCCCTCATCGTCGACCGTGGCAACACGCTCGGCATAGATCGGCAGCTTCAGCGCACCAGCGCCGGGCAGTACGGCATCCCGCTGATAGAAGCCGTTGTCCAGAATTGAGGCAAATCCGTCGGCTTGGTCGGCCCGCATCCAGAGCTCATAAGCATAGCCAAACGGCGCCTCGCTGTTGGGGTCCATGAGCGTGGACACCACCGGATTGTTAAACAGCATGAATTCGCCACCGCCGAAATAAGCTGCGACGTTGCGATCACCAGGCTTATCGGTGCTCTGGCCATCCCACAGGGCACCGAGGAACTCGGTGCTCACCGGAGCCTTATCGTTTAGCTTCTCAGCGAATGGGCTTGAATAGTCGGCAAGATCACGGGTCCGAATCAGGCCACCGGGATCACCCAGGCTTCCGCCTACGCTGGCAATCAAATCAGTATCAAGGAGATCATCAAGGCGGTAATAGTTGAGCGGGTTGTCCTTCAGCACCGCTGCCTGATAGGGCATCAGGGTGGCCAAGCTCCACGACAAAACAGGGGTGCGCTCATCGAGATAGGTGAGCGACAGATCGGTGATTGACTCAGCATCGAGCTGGCCGAGCTTGATCTGATATGGCTCCGACCAATTGACGCGGCTGCTGCCAATCGCATCACCCTCCTGCCGGCCGATCGTGACGATGATCGATGTTTCATCGCTGGGAGACGTGTTGACCCAGGCCGCCAGCAGTTGATCATTGGCACCGGGCACCGGCTCGATGCCAACACTGGCACCATCCACCGCCTTCGCATAGAACGGCTCGAGGATGAGGCCCCGATTCGCGCCGGCAAACAACGTGCCGATCGCCTCGGCTGGCCGCCAGCCCACCACGCGGCCATCGCGGACGGTGCCGTCGTAGAGGCTGTAGTACACCGTGGACCGCTGCAGCGCGGTGTCGAGCAAATACAGATCATCGTCTGAGCGAATCGCACGCAGATCGGCATGGGCAAACGCCATTACCTGCGTTTTGCCATTCACACTCTTGCCCAGGTATGACGTGTTCGTGATTGAGTCAAAGTTGTAGCCATCTACACCCGGCGTGTAAGCATCCTGGGGATCCTTGAAGGCCGCCAAGGTATTCCAGCCGGCATTGGGTGTGCCAAAGGCCGCAGTGATGATTGGCAACGACAAGTTGAAGCCGCTGTTGATCGCCGTGGCTGGGGTGAGGCCGCCCTGGGTGTAGCTGAGCACCGCCTGACTACCCCAACCACCCGTGTAGCGCTGGCCCGAACCAATGCCGATCTCCGTCTCATCCACCTGGTTGAGATCAAGCTGGCTGCGGGTCACCGGCGTCAACGCCAACCCGCTGCCCACTCCGGTGACGGTGTTGGCAAGCGGGATCCGTGCACCATTGCTGAAGGCACCGCTAGCGCTGAGCACTCGTGCCCGAGCTGCCACGCCCTGCTCCACCACGATCTCCACCAGCAGGCTGTTGCCAGCACCGGCTTCAAGCCGCTGCTGAAACACACCACTGCCGCCATTGAGGTAGCCGCTGCCCGCTGCATCCTTCGCCACCTCTGCACCCTGAAGCTCGCCGCTGCCAGCCACCACCAGCTCCAGCACCGCATCACGGCCCGCCGCTGTGCGTGCCCGGAGCTGGCCCTCCAGGGCAGCATCGCGCCACTGAGCCAGATCCACGCTCCGATACAAACTGGATGGCGCCGCCATCAGCATCTCCACCCTCTCGATGGCACCGCCCACCCCGGCGATGGCACGACCCCTGCTCACGGCACCAGCCACGGGCTCAAGGATGAAATCAAAACTGCGGTAGCTGTTGCCGTTGGCTCCCACCACAAACGCGGCCACATAGGGGTTCGCCGTGGTGGCCTGCGCCGACGTAAGCCCTTTCACCGCCGTGAGGCCGAGCATCTGGGTGCTGCCTGCCTCCTGGCGCTGCTCCGCAGCTGAAGGCATCCGATCCAACAGGGCATCAGCTGCAAAGTTGCTGAACGCTCCATCCACCAGGGCACCAAGGCGTAGCTGCGGCAGCGTGCTGCCGCTCACGTCTACCTGCAGCTGCAGCTGCACGGCCTGGCCAGGCTTCACCTTCAGCCTGGAACCCACCAGCACGTTGTTGGAAGCCTCCAGCGGCTGCTGCTGCCAGTAGTCGGCCAGATTCATGGCCTCGTAGCGTTCCGCGCCTGTGAGCAAGGAGCGTTGATCCACCAGCAGGCGCACCGTGCTGGATTGGATCGCGCCACCAACAGCCAACGCAAAGTCCGTTAGGTAGCCCTGCTCATCCACCTCTCCCTCAGGCGCGATCACCGCGCCCTTGAGGGTCACACGCTCAGTACCACTGCTGCCAGCCAGTGTGGATTGAAGCGGCGAAAGCTCCAACACACCGCCACTAGCGAGCACACGCTCTACGGGCAGCTTCAACTCGGCACCCTGACTATTGCTGGCACTCACCCGCAGCGATCCAGCCTGCAGAGCCAGGCTGCCGGTGTCGATGATGGAGGAATCACCCCCATCGAAACGACCAGAGTCGGTGAGGTTGATCAGATCCTGGCTGACGCCACCCAGGCGATAACCGATGGCCAGCATGGTGCGATAGGTGCCTCCCAAACCGCTGAAGCCACCCGCCTCGAACCCAATGGCGGCTTGCCCCATGGCATAACCGCCAATCACTCCATTGGCCAGCTCCACACTGCCATTGAAGAAGGTCGACAACTCGACATTAGCTGTGAAGGGGCCCCGATCCCAACCACCGAGATTGCCAAAGATAATGTTGGCAGACGACACGATCCACGGCACCTGCGACACCGACTGCACCAGCCCGGACAGATTCTGAACAATGTTCCATCCTTTGGCGATCTTTAGTTTTTGCGCAACCTGTTGCGTATTTTGCGAAGATATAAACGCACCCGCCTTGGATGGCGCCATGCCGCCCGACAGATTGCCAAACAAGTCTGCACCCAAGCCGATATAATAAAACCATTTAAAGATATCGCCCGCCGTTGTGCCCTCTTCCGGCCACTTTAAGCGGGCTAGATTATAATTTTGCTCTGCATCCCAAAGCAGGGATGGCACGGCATTGGGATAGGCCTTGCCACCTTCCATCTGAAAAGCCCCGCCCAACCCGAGTGAAAGCCGGGCACCAAGCTGA
>NZ_JAGQBE010000110.1 GCF_024345475.1 Cyanobium sp. T1B-Tous | reverse complement strand
ACACTATAACCAAAAACTACTATAAAACGAACAAGGTCTGTACCACCCGGTTGAGTTCCTGGGCGCTGCCGTAGTCGCGGCCGAAGGGCTTCTCGATCACCACCCGGCTGCGGCTCGGGTCGCTCAGCAGCCCGGCGGCGGCCAGGGAGCGGCAGCCACTGCCGTAGAAGTTGGGCGATACGGAGAGGTAGAAGGTGCGGTTGCCGCGGGTGGCCCGCAGCCGGTCGATGGCCTCTAGCCGCTGGCCCAGCCGCACCACCGAAGGGGGATCCTCCAGGTCCACCGGCTCGTAAAACAGCCCGGCGGCAAATTGCTCCCAGGCCACCCGGTGCTCAGCCACCTCTTGGGCCATGGCCTCGGCCATCTTGCCGCGGAAGTCCTCATCGCTCCAGGGGCGGCGGGCGCAGCCCAGCACCGCAAATTCACTGGGCAGGCGCCGCTGGCGAAACAACTCAAACAGCGCCGGCACCAGCTTGCGATGGGTGAGGTCGCCACTTGCCCCAAAAATAACCAGGCATTGGGGCGGGATAACCCGCTCTTGGCGGAGTCCTACCCGCAGTGGATTGGTGAGCACAGCGCCCATGAATGCCTGTCTGGTGCCCATGGTTTAACGGGCCTGGCGCCGTCGCCCACCGCTTGCCCCACTTTGTGATGGTTTCTGTGTGGGATTCGCCAAAAAAAAAGCCCGCCTTGGGGGCGGGCAGGGGAAGCGGATTGGGCTCGAATTCAATAGGTTTCGACGTGCCAGCGGTCGGCTTTTTTGAGCTGGGGACGCAACTCGGCCCAGTTCAAACCCTTGGCAGTGGCGGCGGCGGTCATCGCCTCGTCGATGCCGGGCTCCATGCCCCGCAGACCGCACATGTAGACGTGAGTCTTGGGATTCTCGATCCAGGAGAAGATCTCCTCGGCGTTCTCACTGACGCGGTCTTGGATGTACATGCGGCCGCCGTTGGCGTTTTGCTGCTCGCGGCTGATCGCCTTGGTGTAGCGGAAGTTTTCGGGAAACTCGCTGACGTAGCGGTTGAAGTCGTCGTCGTAAAGGAGGTTGGGGGTGGTGGGCACGCCCATCAACAGCCAGGCCTTGCCGCGGAAATGCCAGCCGTTCTTCTCCCGCTCGGAGGGCTCAAACATGCGGCGCAGGTAGGTGCGCATCGGCGCGATACCCGTGCCGGTGGCCAGCATGATCACGTTGGCTTCCTCGTCTTCAGGAAGCAGCATCTCCTTGCCCACTGGGCCTGTGATCTTCACCTTGGCGCCGGGTTCGATGTCGCAGAGGAAGGTGGAGCAGACGCCGTTGATCGTCTCGCCGTCCTTCTCGTATTGCAGCTGGCGCACGCACAGCGACACCGTGTTGCCCTCCAGGTTGTCGCCGTGGCGGGTGCTGGCGATTGAGTAAAGGCGCAGCTTGTTGGGCTTGCCGTTGGCATCGGTGCCGTCGGGAATGATGCCGATGCTCTGGCCTTCGACGTAGTGCAGCTGGGGGTCACCACCGGAGAGGTCGAAGGTGATGTGATTCACCCGGCCGATAGCCCCTTCCGCCAGCAGGCTGTAGTTGTCGGTCACCGTGCCGACGAACGGATCCTTCGGCTTGTAAAGGTTGACGGGAACGTCGGCGTGGGACACGGCAGCGGGTTTCGAAGGAGCGGCGTTTGCTTTGGGGGCGGGTGCTGGGCTGGCGCCATCGTCTGCGAGAACGGCGCTGATGCGACCGCCTGTCTGAGCGATTGATTGCATCAGGCCCTGGAGTTGGCCGAATGGCACGGTGAAGCGGCGCTCAGCCTGACGCTGGCTTCTCACTCCGAAGGCTTCCACCACGACGGTGAACATCCGGTTGTCGGACTGGTTGGCGCGACCGGTGGAAACACGCATGCAGACTCAGTCCCCTCAAAAACGCGCTGATCATAGGGAACACGGCCGCAGCGAATTCCAGGCAGACACCGCTAGGTTTGTGCCCCAGCACACTTACGCCGTGCGTCCTTGGCGCAGCTTCTTGCCCGATCAGGTCTGCCCGGCCAACTGGCTGAGCCGGATTTGTTGTCGAATGGGCCTGCGGATTTGACCAATTCCGCCCCAACCGCCATTTGCAGCCTCGACACCATCCAGCAGGAGATGGAGCGTCTGCCCCAGGGCACCAGGCGCCTGGCGGTGCAGTTGCGCCTACCGCTTGATCCCAGCTGGATCTGGTCCGTGCTCACCGATTACGCCAATCTCAACAGCTTTATTCCCAACCTGGCCTCCTCCCGCCAGCTTTGGCGCCGCGGCAATCGGGTGGGTTTGGAGCAGGTGGGCACCCAGCAGTTCTGTGGGCTGCGTTTCAGCGCCAAGGTGGAGCTCGAGATTGAGGAAGATATCGAGGCGGGCGAGCTGCGTTTTTGCATGTGCCGCGGTGATTTCCGCCGCTTTGAAGGCTGTTGGCAGATCGGCCGCACTGGGGAAACCACCCACCTGCTCTACGAGCTCACGGTGCAGGGCCGGCCCGGCATGCCGATTGGCTTGATCGAGCAACGTCTGCGCGAAGACCTGGCCAACAACTTGCGCGGAGTGCAGCGAGAGGCGGAACGCCGCGCCGCCCAATCCTGATTAAACAGGAGTTGTATTCCTGATTAAACAAGAGTTGAACTAAATAACCCTTCTCTTTTGCCCATTGGGCATTAAAGGAGCTGGATTTATGTATACCCCCAAGGGGATTCGAACCCCTGTCGCCTCCGTGAAAGGGAGGTGTCCTAGGCCTCTAGACGATGGGGGCGAGGCCACAACGCTGTAGGGCGTTGATGTATTGGAAGCTACGGGGCAGGGGGACCCTTCGTCAAGGAGAGCAGCGCTTCAGGCCTGTTATCAGTGGGGGGCGCCGCGACGATCAGGTCCCCTTGGCGTCAGGGCGGGTTGGACCTGGCCGCTCCAGACCGGCACGCTGACGTGGAAGCAGGCACCCTCGCCGGGCTCCGACACAACCCAGATGCGCCCCCCGTGCACCTCGGCGATGCGGCGGCACACCGATAGGCCCACGCCGTAGCCAGAGGTGGTGCCGGAGGTTTGGGGCAGGCGCACCCGATCCAGAAAAATCCGTTGCTGCTCCGCTTTGGGGATACCCGGCCCGGTGTCGCAAACGCTCACCTGCACCCACTGGTCGGTGCGGTGCAGCAGGGTCAGGTGCACCTGGCCCCGGTCCGGGGTGAACTTCAGGGCGTTTTCCAGCAGGTTCAGCAATACCTGGCGCATGCGGCGCTGGTCGGCGAACACATCTGGCAGGTCGGCGGGGATGTCGGTGATCAGCTCTAGGTCGCGGCCAATCCAGAGTTTTTCCAGCTCCAGGATCGCCTCGGCGGCCACCTTGCCCAGCGCCAGGCGCTGGGGATTAAAGAGGGCCTCCCACCGGGTTGTACCCACCTCCAGCAGGTCCTTGGAGAGTTCCTGGATGTCGTCGAGGCGGCGGGTGAGTACGTCGCGGAAGCGGGTCTCGTCGATCTGGCCGAGGGTGTGGCTCTGGAGAGCGAGCTTGGCAGCCGTCAGCGGCGTGCGCAGCTCATGGGCCACCATCCGCAGCAGGCGCTCCTGCACCCCAAGGCGCTCGGTCAGGGTTTCGTTTTCCTGGCGCAGCACCAGCAGCTGGTCTTCCAACTGCAGCTCGCGCTTGGTGCGGCTGCCATCAATTTCAGCGGGCCGCAGGCTCATGCCCAGGCTCGTAACCACCTCCATCTGCTGCCAGCGCGGCAGCCAGCTGCGCAGCTTCTGGGTGATGGCATTGCCGGCGATCACCTGCTTGGGCAGGGGGTCGAGCTTCACCAGGGCCGGGGTGGCCACCAGCCGGTGCAGCTCCAGCAGCTGGGGTTGGTGGCCCGGATCGGCGATCTCCAGGCTCACCTTGAAAGCGCACTCCTCGCTTTTGAGGAACTGGATCAGGTTGCGTAGGTCCTGGCTGGCCAGGTGGTAGCTGGTGGCGACAAGCAGCAGCTTCAGTTCGGGGCGTTCGGTCGCTCCGTCGTTGGCGACCTGGGCGGCCGTGGTGGGGTGATCGGCGCTCACGTGGCCAACCCTATGGGGAATTGGCCAGAGCAGCTCGATTTCGCTATGACTAAATAAACCAATGCCGTGCGCCCTAGGGCCGGGATGTCATGAGCATGCCTTCAAATTCCAGTCCAGTGGCGCCGCGCCCCAGGATTCAGCTCGACAGCAATACAAGGCGCTGGTTTGCCCGCAACCTGGGCCTGTGGCGCTCGCGCCGGCTGTATTTATTTGAGGATGGGGAGGCGCTGCGGCTCGACATGATGCTGCGGGTGGAGATATTCAGTGAGCCGGTGGAGGGTGATGCTGCCTATCGCTTCACTTGGTGGCCCGAGCAGGAGTTTGGCTTCTTCGAGAAAAAGCCCAGCTACGTGCCCACTGGCACCATGGAGGCCAATCTCTGCGGTCACCAGCTCAGCCGCAGCTCCGGCTACTTGAGCGGCGCTCCCACCAAAAGTCAGATCCGCCAGGTGGATGAGCACGAGCTGATTTTTGAATCCCACTATCAGGAGTGGGACATCCTTGAGCACACTCGCCTGGTCGACCAAGACCGCTACCGCTCCCGTTCGATCTACTCCTGGAAGAACGGCGCCCTGGATGTGGCCGAAACCCACCACGAGATCAGAGTTGAAGAAGCGGGGGCGCCCATCCCGCACGACGCCCTGCCTTGATGCAGCAGCATGCAGTCAGCAATTTTTCTTTTCCGGTGTTCCTGATGCCCCGTAGTTTTCTGGCTCCCCTGCTGGTGCTTCCCCTGCTGCTGGTCCCGGCAGCAGCCCTGGCAGCTCCAGCCACTGAGGCGGAAATGAACCTCTACACCCGGATTGCAGCCGTAAACGTTTGCATTGCCCGGGGGGCAGGGGTGCCCTTCGATAAAGCGGTGGGCATTGCTGGCGAAACCATCGCCCAGCTGATTCAGGGCCAGCACGATGGCGTGATCAGCCAGGTGGGAGCTAAGCCGCTCAGCATCGACGACCTGCGCAAGGGATCAATCAACTCGGCTGTCCTCGGTGCCGCTGAGATCTGCCCCAAGGAGGTGCCAGCAGATGTGATGGCAAAGGTGCAGGACGCCATCAAGCAGTCGCCCGATGCCAAGCCAGCAGTGAAGCCCGCTACTTCTAAGCCCGCTACTCCTAAGCCCAATACCACTAAGTAATTCCCATGCCCCTCGTGCGCCTCGCCGATTACCGTCCGGCGCCGTATCTGCTTGAGCGCACCGATCTGACGGTGCAGCTCCACTCCGGCCACACCGAGGTGCTGGCCCAGCTGGCCTTCGTGCCCAATCCGCTGGCCCAGTCGGGACCGTTGGTGCTCCAGGGCGTCGACTTGGAGCTGCTGGAATTGCGTCTCGATGGCGAGCTCCTGCCGGCTGAGGCCTTTGAGCTCAGCGCCGACCAGCTGGTGATCACCCAGCCTCCCGCTGGGGTTTTTCAGCTGCAGAGCCGGGTGCGCATCCACCCGGAAACCAACAGCACCCTTGAAGGGCTCTACGCCAGTGGCGGGCTGTTCACGACCCAGTGCGAAGCAGAGGGATTTCGGCGTATCACCTTTCACCCCGACCGCCCCGATCTGCTCAGTCGCTTTCAGGTGCGGATCGAAGCCAATCGGGCCAGCTGTCCGGTGCTGCTCTCCAATGGCAACTGCATCGAAACCGGCGACCTCGACGCCGGACGCCACTTCGCTGTTTGGGACGACCCTTTCCCCAAACCCTCCTATTTGTTTGCCCTGGTAGCTGGCCAGCTTGAG
>NZ_JAGQBE010000011.1 GCF_024345475.1 Cyanobium sp. T1B-Tous | reverse complement strand
CGCCGCAGCGCCGCGCGCCTGAGCGAACTGGGCTACCGGGGCGACTAGGCAGCTCAGCTTAGCCGCTTTGCCGGCTAAGCTGAGCGAATGCAGGTCAACCTCCACGACGCCAAGACCCATCTCTCCCGCTACGTGGAGCAGGCACTCGATGGCGAGGAGGTGGTGATCGCCCGGGCCGGCAAGGCCCTAGTGCGTCTGGTGCCGGTGGATGAGACCCCTCGCCAGCGCGAACTCGGCTTTCTGCAGGGGTCTGCTGTTCTGGACTGCGACCTCAAAGCCGACTTCCAGGAGGACATCGAATCGATGTTCGGCTGATGGAAACAGCCAGCTCAAGCCAACCGAATTTGAGCCCGCAACTGCTCGACACCCAGCTGCTGCTCTGGCTGGCCATCTCCCCGGAACGCCTACCGGCAGCGTTGCGTGGAAACCTCAGTGATCGCCGCTTGCCGTTGCTCTACAGCGTTTTGAGCCTTTGGGAAGTGGCGATCAAAACCTCCCTCGGCAAACCCCAATTCCTCGTCGACGCCACTCAGTTGCGTGACGGACTGAAACAGCAGGGGCTTCAGGAACTGGGAATCGCGCCTGAACACTGTCTGGCGGTGCAGCACCTGCCCTGGATCCATCGCGACCCCTTCGACCGGCTGCTGGTGGCCCAGGCCATCCAGGCGGAGCTCACCCTGCTCACGGCCGATCGCATCCTCAGCGGCTACGGGGCCCAGGTGGTTTGGGTGGGCAACGCGAGTCCTGGCGACTGAGAGAATCGTCCCCATGACCGAGCCCAGCACCGACACCGCCCCCTTCCCCCCCGAGGAGATCGGCGCCTTCCTGCGCCACTGCGCCGGCGAATGGATGAGCCTGCGCAGCCAGTTCACCCTGGGCGCGGTGAGCACCGGCGAAGACCTCGACGCGGAAGACAGCGACGTCTGGCACAACAGCGAGCGGGGCGAACTGGTGGTGGCCTTTCTGGAGCCCGAGGCCCCCACTGGCGCCGGTGGTCTGAGGGTGGGTCCGAAGGATGGCGGCACCCAAGAGCTGCAGTTCAGTGGGGATGGGGCGTTTCGCAATGGCACCCAGCAGGGCCGCTGGCAGCTCTGGCCCGACGGCAGCCTGGAGCTGGTGATCACCGCCGAAGGCCGGGAGGTGCGCGAGCGCATCTGGTTCACCAAGCCCAACCTGCGCCTGCGCAGCACCGTGGTGACCGGGGCCGATGGCCTCCCGGATCGGGCCAGCTTCAGCTCCGAGATCCGCCGGGTGAGCCGGCCCGCCGCAGCCGCCAACTGAGCCCATGAGACTCGATGTGGTGAGCCTGGCCCCGGAGGCCTTCGCGCCGCTGCTGGGGCTGGGGGTGATCGGCCGGGCCTTTGCGGCTGGCATCGCCGCGCTGCACACCCACAACCCCCGCGATTTCGCCACCGACAAGTACCGCAAGGTGGACGACGAGCCCTACGGCGGCGGCGCCGGCATGGTGCTCAAACCCGAGCCGGTGTTTGCCGCGGTGGAGGCAATTCCGGTGTTGCCGCGGCGGCGGGTGCTGCTGATGAGCCCCCAGGGCAAGCCGCTGGAGCAGGCCGACCTGCGCCGCTGGGCCACCGAGGCCGACCAGCTGGTGCTGATCTGCGGCCACTACGAGGGCTTCGACGAGCGCATCCGCAGCCTCGCCGATGAGGAGGTGTCGATCGGCGATTTCGTGCTCACCGGCGGCGAGCTGCCGGCGGCGGTGATCATCAACGGCGTGGTGCGACTGCTGCCGGGCACCGTGGGCACCGAGGCTTGTCTGGAGGAGGAGAGCCACAGCACCCTGCTGCTGGAGCATCCCCACTACACCCGCCCCGCCAGCTTCCGCGAGCTGGAGGTGCCAGCGGTGCTGCGCAGCGGCGACCATGGCGCCATCGCCCGCTGGCGCACCGAACAGCAACAACAGCGCACCGCTGAGCGCCGGCCCGATCTGTTCGCCCGCTGGCGGGAGCAGCAGCAGGCCCAGCAGTAGCGGGCACCCACCGGGTGCCATCCACGGCGCCGAGAGACTCCCGCCTCAGCCCTGACCCTGCTGCAGATTCCGCAGGGCCGTAAGCAGGGCCGCCGGGCTCTGGGGATCCACCATCAACACGCTGCCGCCGGGGGCCTGGGCCATCTGCTCGCCCATGGCCATCCAGTCGCTGGCCAGCAGCAGGCGCAGCGCTTCGGCCGCGGCCGGGTTGCCACCAATCGCTTCGGCCAACCGGGTGGCGGCATCGGCGCGGGCCTGGGCCAGCAGGGTTTGCTGCTTGGCCTGGGCTTCAGCGTCCAGCAACAGGGCTTCAGCCCGGCCCCTAGCCGCATTCACCTGGGAGTCGCGCTCGCCCTCGGAGCGCAGGATCGCCGCCCGCTTCTCCCGCTCGGCCGTCATCTGCTGCTCCATCGCCTGCTGCACCCCACGGGAGGGCTGGATGTCGCGCAGCTCCACCCGCGTCACCTTCACGCCCCAGGGATCGGTGGCCTGATCCAGCTCCTGGAGCAACGTCTCATTCACCTCGCTGCGGGTGGTGAAGGTCTGGTCGAGGTCGAGCTTGCCCATCTCGGCCCGGATCTGGGTGAGCACCAGGTTCACCATCGCCGCCTGCAGGTTGTCGACGGCGTAGTAGGCGCGGGCGTGCTCCAGCAGCTGCCAGTACACCACCGCATCCACCTCGATGCCGACGTTGTCGCGGGTGATGCACTGCTGGGGTGGGATGTCGAGCACCCGCTCCTTGAGCGATTCGTGGCTCACCACCTTCTCCAGCACCGGCAGCACCAGCGACAGGCCCGGCTGCAGCTGGCGGTCGTACTTGCCGAGCCGCTCCACCAGACGCGACTGGCCGCCGCTGGTGACCTTGACGCTGCTCACCCCCAGCAGGGCCATCAGCACCAGGGCGGGCAGGGAGAGCAGGGCTTCCACGGAACATCTGCACGCAGGGCGCTCAGGCTAGGCAGCATGGGTGGGCTGAACCAACAGCCCCTGCCATGGCTCCAGTCCCGATCCTCTGGCTGCTGCTGGCCTGCGGCCTGCTGGGGCTGGGCCTGGTGGGCGCCGACGTGGACGGCCTGCTGCCCGCGGCGGTGGTGGCCCTGGGGCTGTCGCTGGCCACGGTGTGGTGGCCCCTGCCGCCCTTGCTGCAGCTGGGATTGCTGGTGGGTCTCACCGCTGTAGGGGTGCTGGGCCTGCGGCGCTGGTCAGGGCGGCAACGCCACCGCAGCCTGGCGCCGGCAGAGACGGCGGAGGTGATCAGCGGCTTTGCCGAGGGGGATACGGGCCGGGTGCGCTGGCAAGGCCAGAGCTGGAGCGCCGTCAACCTGAAGGGCGGCCAGCCCCTGCCCCCGGGCAGCTGGGTGACCGTGATGGGCCGCGCCGGCAACCAGCTGCAGGTGATGGAGCCTGGGGGAGACTGAGACCAGACATCAGGGGCAGATGCAACTCCGCATCGGCAACGGCTACGACATCCACCGCCTCGTGCCGGGGCGGCCGCTGATCCTGGGCGGCCAACGGCTGGAGCACCCCGCCGGCCTGGGGCTGGATGGCCACAGCGATGCCGACGTGCTGGTGCATGCCGTGATGGATGCCCTGCTGGGCGCCCTCTCCCTGGGGGACATCGGCCTCTACTTTCCGCCGGATGACTCCCGCTGGAGGGGGGCCGACAGCCTGGAGCTCCTGGAACAGGTGGTGGCCCTGGTGATGGAGCGGGGCTGGAGCGTGGTGAACCTGGACACGGTGGTGGTGGCCGAACGCCCCAAGCTCAAACCCCACATCCCAGCCATGCGCGCTGCCATCGCCAGCCGGATGGGCCTCGATCCAGACCAGGTGGGCGTCAAGGCCACCACCAACGAACAACTGGGCGCCGAAGGACGGGAGGAGGGCATTTCCTGCCACGCCGTAGCCCTGCTGCAGAAGCCATGACCCCCCTTCGCTGGCGCCGGGTTTCTAGCCTGATCGGACTGCTGTTGATTCAGGGGGTGACGCTGGTGCTGCTGCTCTCCAGCCATGCCGCGCCGGTGCGGGCGGCCTTTGCCGAGCCCGATGGCTCCTACGACGTGGTGGTGGTGGAGCACCTGCGGCTGAAGGTGCCGGCCGAGGCCCGCCAGGCCTGGATCAGCGCCGAGCAGGGCAGCTGGGAGCCCTGGCTCGCCCAGCAACAGGGTTTCCTGGATCGCCAGCTGCTGTGGGACCCGGCCACCGAGGAGGGCACCCTGCTGATCCGCTGGGCCGATCGGGACCACTGGAAAGCGATTCCCGAGGCGGAGGTGCAGGCGGTGCAGGAGCGCTTTGAGCGGCTGGCCCGCGCCGCCACCGGCAGCCGCGAGAGCGACGGCAATCCCTTCCCACTCGTGTTCGAAGGTGAGCTGCTGACGCCATGAGCGCCGCCGCGGCCAGCTACGTGCTCGGCAGCCACGCCGAGGAACGCGCTCGCCTACAGCGCCAGCACGCCACCTGGCGCGACGCCATGCTCGCCTCCTGGGATCGGGCCGGTTTCGGCCCAGGCCAGCGGCTGCTCGACCTCGGCTGCGGCCCCGGCTTCGCCAGCCTTGAACTGGCCGAGCGGGTGGGGCCCGGCGGCCAGGTGCTGGCGATCGACAATGCGTCGGCCTACCTGGAGCACCTTGAAGAGCAGCTGCGCCAGGGCCAGGCGCCCCAGCTGCGCACCCTGCAGCACGACCTGGCCCTGGCGGCCGCGGAGCTGCATGCGGCCACCTGGGACGGGGCCTGGTGCCGCTGGGTGGCGATGTTTCTGCCGCGGCTCGAGCCCTGGGTGGATCTGGTGAGCCAGGCCCTGCGGCCGGGCGGCCGGCTGGTGCTGCACGAGTACGTGCAGTGGAACACCTTCGGCCTCTATCCCCAGGGCCGTCAGCTGGCCGTGTTCGTGGAGCGCTGCATCCAGCACTGGCGCGACCACGGCGGTGACCCGGATGTGGCCCAACGGCTGCCGGCGTTGCTCGAGGCCCGCGGCTTCCGGCTGCTGCACAGCTCCAGCCTGATGGCCTGCTCCCCCAGCGATCACCCCAAGGCCCGCTGGCTGCAGGATTTCCTCGCCAGCTACCCGGCCCAGCTCAGCGCTGCTGGCCGCTGGAGCCCCGAAGAACAGGCCGCCCTGGAGGCCGAGCTCCAGCTGGCCCAGCAGCAGGCCAGCCTGTGGGTGACGCCGGCATTGGTGGAACTGGTGTGGGAGCGGACATGACCCCACGGGAAGCGCCATGAGCACCAACACCGGGAACAACACCGAGCACCGGCTCGATCTCGATCGCCGCCAGCGGCTGGGGATGGTGGAGGCGATCTGGGGGGAGCACAAGAGTGCCGAGCAGATCGCCCGGATCTTCGAGGCCCTGCATGCAGCCAGGGAACTGGGCCTCGCCACCCGCGTCTCCCCGGAGAAGGCAAACGCCGTCGCGGCGCTGCTGGAGCCGGCCAGGGAGCTCCAATTGCGGCACCACCCCGAGGCCCGCTGCCTCACCGCCGGCAACCTGCCCTCACCGGATCCCAGCCGGGGCCGGGTGGCCGTGCTGGGCGCGGGCACCAGCGATCTGCCGGTGGCGGCCGAAGCCCAACTGGCCCTGGCCTGCCACGGCATCGCCACCGAGCTGGTGCTGGATGTGGGCGTGGCGGGCCTGCACCGGCTGCTGGATCGGCTCGAAGAGCTGCGCAGCGCCACGGTGCTGATCGCCTGCGCCGGCATGGAGGGGGCCCTGCCCACCGTGCTGGCGGGGCTATTGCCCCAGCCGGTGATCGGCGTGCCGGTGGCCGTGGGCTACGGGGTGAGCGCCGGCGGCGCGGCGGCCCTGAACGGCATGCTGGCCAGTTGCGCCCCCGGCCTCACGGTGGTGAACATCGACAACGGCTATGGGGCTGCCATGGCCGCGCTACGCATCCTCAGCAGCCGGGCCGCAAGGGAGTCGTAGGGGGCTGGTCGATCTCCAGCAAGGTCTGAATCCAGAGCTGCATGGAGCGCGGCAGGCGGCCCTGCTCGTAGCGCTCGATCGCCTGCAGAAGCACGGGGGTGTTCACCCAGGACGGCGAGCGACGACCCATCGGTGCAACCGGCAGTGACGCGCAGTGTGGGAAGCCGGCGGGGTGTCCGCAAGGGCCCCAGGAGCAGTCTCCCCGGGCCGTTTGCGACTCGCGCCAGGACTGCTGCTGCCGCAGGGCTAGAGGTGCTGCAGCTGGGGATAGGCGGTAAGCAGCTCTTCGGTGCTGAGCACTTCACCGGCCCCTTCGGGCTGCCAGATCACCTCGATCGCCAACAGGTTGTCGGCACCCACGGCGCCCAGCTGTTGGAGCGAGTCCCGCAGTTGGTCGGCATTGCCGACTCCTTTGAAGTTGATGCGGTTGCGGCTGGCCACCAGCAGGGTCACGGCGATGAAGTCACTGCTGGCATCGCTGTCGCCGGCGGCGACGCTGGCATCGCTGTAGCGCTGACCGGCCACGTTGCTGGTCACCTCCCGCTGCAGCTTGCTGCGCTCGGCCATCGACAGGCGGTTGAAGGTGGCTTCGGCGCTGGCAAAGGGCACCTGGCCCACCTCGCCATTGGCGTACACCCAGAGATCGGGATGGCGCAGCAGGGCCAGGGTGGTTTCCTGCAGCAGCACCTGGAGCCCCGCTGAGCGACTGGTGTCGGAACTGCCGGCCAGACGACGCAGATCGGTCTGCAGGTCGCGGGCTGAGGCGAGCAGTCCCACCTGCACCTGGCTGATCGTCACCGGACCATCGGGGCGGCCGCCGCCCACGAGCTCACCGCCACGGCCACTCCCCAGGGCAGGCCCCTGGCCGCCGCCACCGCGCACGGCATTGAGCAGCAGGCCCACCACCGCCATCAGCACCAGGAAGCCGAACAGGCCGCCCCCACCAAACCCGAAGATCGGAATCAGGAAGGGAAAGCCGATGCCGCCCCCACCCCCATAGCCACCGCGGTAGCCGCCGTTGTACCCGCCGCCATAACCGCCGCCGCCGTAGCTGCGGGGCATCGAGGGAGCCGATCGGAAGCTGCCGCCACCGATGCGACCGCCACTGGCAGCCCAGCTGGGGCTTGGGTGCACCACCAACAAGGTGAGGGCCAGCACCGGCACGGCCAGCCAGCTGAGGCATCGCCGCAGGGTCAGGCTGGGTCCGCAGGTGGGACGGGTCGGAAGCGCCAAGGCTCCGCAAGCAAGTGGCTGGAATCTAGGAACCGCCACCCACGATGGTGACGACCTCCAGCACATCGGATTCCCCCACAATCTGGGCAGGCCAGGCCTGGCGGGGCAGGATCGTGCCGTTGAACTCCACCACCACGAGTCGGGGCTGGTAGCCCAGTTCCGCGAGCACCTGCTCCAAGTTGAGTCCTGCGGAGCAGCGGCGCGGCTCCCCATTCACCTGCAGGCTGATCACAGCGGGGGAGCCTCCAGGGCTGCGAGCAACGCCGCAGCGGCAGCGGCCGGATCCACCGCCTCGGTGATCGCCCGCACCACCGCCACCCGATCGGCACCGGCGGCCCGCACCGCCGCCAGGTTGCTGGCCTCCACCCCGCCGATGGCGAAGAAGGGGATCGGGCTGGCCGCCGCGGCCTGGCGCACGTAGTCGAGCCCCACCGGCTCCCGCCCGGGCTTGGTGGGGGTGGCATGCACGGGCCCGACGCCGACGTAATCACAGCCCTCGGTGACGGCCTGCTGCAGCTGGGCGAGGGCATGGGTGCTGCGGCCAATCAGCCGATCCGGGCCCAGCAGCTGGCGCGCCAGCGCCGGCGGCAGATCCCCCTGGCCCAGGTGCACCCCGTCGGCCTCCACGGCCAGGGCGATGTCGATGCGGTCGTTGACCAGAAACAGGGCGCCATGGGCCGCGCAGAGCTGGCGCAGGGCCCTTGCCTGGCTGAGTTTCTGCAGGTCGTCGAGGCCGGCAGCTTCTTTGGCGCGGTATTGCACCAGGCGCACGCCAGCCCCCAGGGCGGCGGCCACCACCCCCTCCAGATCGGGCACCGGCGAAGTGACCAGATACAGGCGGCAACGGGCCAGGAGCTCCCGGCGACCCTCCCCCCCCGTGGCCAGACGGCAGGCCTGCAGCAGGTCGACTTCCAGGTCGTAGAGCAGGTAGCGCAGGGCGGCGGCCTCCTCCGCCAGCTCCGGATCGCTGCAGCGTCCAAATTCCTCCAGCACCCGCAGGGCCTCCTGCACCCGGCCCGCATTGGCCCCCACCACGGCGCTGGGGCTGCGGCGCTCCGCCTGGGCCGGATGGCCGAGGCCAGCGGCCGGGTCGGTGGCCGTATGGCGGGCGAATTTGTAGGCGTCCCGATGCAGCCGGCCCAACCGCTGGCGCATGTCCTTGGTGCGCACCACCAGGTCGCGCCGATCCAAACCGAAGCGGGCCCAGTCCTCCAACACCCGCAGCCCCTCCCGGGCCCGGTCGAGGTTGGCGTCGATCAGGCGATCGCGAGCCGGGTCATCTAGGCCCTCGGGGGCCAGGCTGATTAGGTTGGGATCCATCGCGCAGGGGCCAATGGCAGGCGAACCGGGCGGAGCCGACCAGGGCAACTCCGACAGCCCGATGCTCGTGCTGGTTTCAGGGATTCTGCTGCTCGGCGGGATCGCCACCTTCATTGGCTGGGGCCTGACCCACGCCTACCCCGGCGCCTAGGGCCCGGGCCCGGTCGGCATCGAGGGCGATCTGGGCGCTCAGCTCCTCAAAGCTGGCGAAGGTCTGCTGGCGGCGCAACAACTGCAGCGGCTCCACCACCAGCTCCACCCCCACCAGCTCCACCCGCCGATCCAGCAGGTGCACCTCCACCGCCGAGGGAGCCAGCGGATCCACCGTGGGCTGGGGGCCCAGGTTCATCACCGCCGGCAACATCGGTCCACCCGCCACCGAAACAGAGGCGGCATACACCCCCTCCAGGGGCAGAAACTTGCGCCCATCCACCTGCAGGTTGGCGGTGGGCCAGCCCAGTTCCCGGCCGAGGCCGCGGCCCCGCACCACCCGGCCGCTGAAGCGATAGGGCCGCTCCAGCAGGCGCCGGGCCTCGGCCACATCCCCCGCCGCCAGGGCCCGGCGAATCCGACTGCTGCTGACCCGCTCCGGGCCATCCCAGAGCATCGGAAGCACCTGCACGGCGATGCCGTGGCGCGCGCCGATGGCCGCCAGGGCCTGGCTGTCGCCGCTGCGGCCCACCCCGAAGCGGAAGTTGTCGCCCACCGCGATGCGCTGGGCTTGCAGCTGGCCCACCAGCACCTGCTCCACGAAGGCCTCGGGGCTCAGGGCCGCCAGCTCGGTGGTGAAGGGCACCAGCACCAGCTGCTGAATGCCCAGGGGCTCGAGCAGGTGCAGCTTCTCGGCGGGCAGATCCAGCCGCAGCCGCGCCTCCCCGTGCAGCACCTCGCGGGGATGGGGCCAGAAGCTCACCACCGTGGGGGTTGCCCCGGCTCCCTCCAAGGCCGCGCCGGTGACGGCCGCGATCACGCGGCGGTGGCCCTGGTGCAGGCCGTCAAAACTGCCGAGGGCAATGGCCGTGGGCCGCCGCGCCTCCTGGGGTGATCGCAGGGGTATCAACGCTACGGAACCCAAAGGCAACGGGAGCCAAATCGATCCTCCCATGGCACCTTTGGGGCACCTCACCAAAATGGCTGGATGGCTGACCGCCTCGACCTGCAGCTGATCGCCGCGGCCCTGCGGCGCATGGGCTGGGTGCGCTTCTGGGCCCAGGTGGTGCTGGGGGTGGTGGTGGTTGGGGTGCAGCTGTTCAACAACATCGGCGGCCGGCTGGCAGCCAATTCATCCCGGGCCCTGGGCCTGGGGCCCGGCATTTCGCTCACCAGCCTGGCCTTCCTGCTGCTGCTCTGGTGCATCTGGCAGAGCTGGCTGGTGGTGCGCTGCGGCCGCGCCCTGGCCAGTCCCGTGCACCCCAGCAAGGGGGAAACGGCCCGGCTGATCAAGCGCGGGGTGCTGGCCGACCTGGTTGGCATCACCCTGGCCGTGGTGGGCTACCAGTCGCTGGCGGGCAGCCTGTTTGTGCAGGCCTCCCAGCAGGTGCCGGGGTTCTTCGGCGCCCAGATCCAGGCCACCCCCGGAGCAGCCGGGCGGGTGGTGGGGTTGCCGATCACCTCGATCGAAATGCTCTCGGTGCTGGGCAACACCCAGGTGCTGTTCGCCCACCTGATCGGCCTGTGGATCAGCCTCTGGTTGCTGCAGCGGATCTACCGCTCGGCCTGATCACGCGTTAGTGGTCGGGCTGCATCGACGCCAATTCCGGCAGGTCGCGGGTGACACCACGCCAGAAAATATCGGGTTGGAGCGGGGTGAGCGCCGCCCCGCCGCCATTGATCTGGGCCACATCGGTGGGCCAGGCCGCCGGCCCCGACACCTGGGCCTCCAGGTCGTTGACCACCTCGCCAGCCAGCCAGTAGTAGGTGTGGCCGCGGGGGTCCACCCGCTGCTCGAACTGGTCGGTGTAGCGGCGCACCGCCGAGCGGCACCAGCGCAGGGGCCCGATCGCTTCGGCGGGCCTGGGCGGCACGTTGAGGTTGAGCAACATGTTCTCGGGCCAGCCCTCGGCCAGCATCTGCTCGGCCACATCGAGGGCTAACCGGGCCGCCGGGGCGAACTGGCGCCACTGGAAGTCGGCACTGCTGACAGCCAGCGCTGGCAAGCCCTCGATCGTGCCTTCCATCGCGGCGCTCACGGTGCCGGAGTAGATCACGTCCGTGCCCAGGTTGGGGCCGTGGTTGATGCCGGAGAGCACCAGATCCGGCCACTCGTCCAGCAAGGAAAAGAGGGCGAGCTTGACGCAGTCCGAGGGGGTGCCGCTGCAGGCCCAAGCCTGCACCCCATCGTCGAACAGCTCATCGGCCCGCTCCGCCCGGATGGGGGTGTGCAGGGTGAGTCCATGGCCGGTGGCGGAGCGCTCCTGATCCGGACAGACCACACTCACCTGGTGGCCGCGGGCCAGGGCGGCGTTGGCCAGGGTGCGGATGCCTTCGGCGAACACCCCATCGTCGTTGCTGATCAGGATCCTGAGCGGTGCCATCGGGCCCAGCGCCATCTCGCCGCAAGGTAACTGGGGCGGCTCCTTACAGTCGCCATTCCCTCAGCCCCTGCCGTGAGCGCCACCGTGTCCCTGCAGCAGCTCACCGACCAGCTTCAGGAGCTGGAAACCCAGGCCGCGGCTGAGATCTCTGCCGCCACCTCCGCCGCCGAGCTCGAACAGCTGCGGGTGGGGCTCCTCGGCAAGAAAGGGCGCCTCTCGGGCGTGCTCGGGGCCATGGGCAAACTGCCCGGCGACGAGCGGCCGTTGATCGGCCAGCGGGCCAACGTGCTCAAGGAGCAGGTGCAGGCGCTGCTGGGCGAACGGCTCACGGCGGTCAACAGCGCGGCGATGGCCGAGCGGATCGCCCGCGAGAGCCTGGATGTCACCGCCCCCTGCAGCTACACGCCGCCGGGGCACCGCCACCCGTTGATCAGCACGATCGAGGAGATCGTCGATATCTTTTCCGGCCTGGGTTACCGGGTGTCGGAAGGCCCCGAGATCGAAACCGACTACTACAACTTCACCGCCCTCAACATCCCGGAGCACCATCCGGCCCGGGACATGCAGGACACCTTCTACCTGGAGGACGGTCGCCTGCTGCGCACCCACACCTCACCGGTGCAGATCCGCTACCTGGAGAACAACCCACCCCCGGTGCGGGTGATTGCCCCGGGCCGCGTGTATCGCCGGGATGCGGTGGATGCCACCCACTCGCCGGTGTTCCACCAGGTGGAGGTGCTGGCCATTGATGAGGGTCTGGATTTCAGCCACCTGCGCGGCACCGTCACCGCCTTCCTGCAGCAGTTCTTCGGCGACCTGCCGGTGCGCTTCCGGGCCAGCTACTTCCCCTTCACCGAACCCAGCGCCGAGGTGGATGTGCAGTGGCGCGGCCGCTGGCTGGAGGTGATGGGCTGCGGCATGGTCGACCCCGCCGTGCTGACGGGCATGGGACTCGATCCCGAGCGCTGGAGTGGCTTCGCCGCCGGCCTGGGCGTCGAGCGTTTCTGCATGGTGCGCCACGGCATCGACGACATCCGCCGCCTGTACACCAGCGATCTGCGTTTCCTTGAGCAGTTTTAAGGAAGCGGTTTGAGAAGGGCCCCATAAACTCACGCAGATCCCCGCCTTCCGGTCGGTGCCCCGCGTCGGACTGATCGTGAATGACGGCAAGGACCTGGCCCTGGCCACCGCCGATGCCATTGAGGCCCGCTTCAGTGCGGCCGGCTATGGCGTGGTGCGGGTGAGCAGTTCGGGCGGCATGGTGGGTTTCGCCAACCCCGACCAGCACCTGCGCACCCGCGGCTACGCCGCCTGCGTGCCGGCGGATTTCGATCGCGACCTCAGCCTGGCGGTGGTGCTCGGCGGCGACGGCACCGTGCTCTCCGCCGCCCGCCAGACCGCCCCGATCGGCGTGCCGATTCTCACGGTCAACACCGGCCATCTGGGCTTTCTGGCCGAGGCCTACCTGCACCAGCTGGAGGCCGCGCTCGACCAGGTGCTCACCGGCGAGTGGACGGTGGAGGAACGCACGATGCTGATCGTCAGCGTGATGCGCGGCGACCAGCGGCGCTGGGAGGTGCTGTGCCTCAACGAGATGGCCCTGCACCGCGAGCCGCTCACCTCGATGTGCCATTTCGAGATCGCCATCGGCCGCCACGCCCCGGTGGACATCGCCGCCGACGGCGTGATCCTCGCCACGCCCACGGGCTCCACCGCCTATGCCCTCAGCGCCGGCGGCCCGGTGATCACCCCCGACTGCCCGGTGCTGCAGCTCACCCCGATCGCGCCCCACTCCCTGGCGTCGCGGGCTCTGGTGTTCAGCGACCGGGAGCCGGTAACCGTGTTTCCCGCGACGCCGGAGCGGCTGATGATGGTGGTGGATGGCAGCGCCGGCTGTTACATCTGGCCGGAGGATCGGGTGCTGGTGCGCCGCAGTGAGCAGCCGGTGCGGTTTGTGCGCCTGGCCGACCACGAGTTCTTCCAGGTGCTGCGCAACAAGTTGGGCTGGGGCCTGCCCCACGTGGCCAAGCCCGGCAACGGCACGGCGCCATGAGCGACCCCCAGATCCTGCTGCTGGGCCCGGAGGCCGAGGCCCTGGCCGCCCGGCTGGAGGCCTCCGGCTACGCCTGCAGCAGCGAGGGCCAGGGCCCGGAGGGGGGGCCGGATGCGGTGCTGCTGTCGGCGGGGGAGGCCGGCCGCATCGCCGCATTGCGGGCCCGGTGGGGCAACGTGCCCCTGCTGCTGGACGTGGGCGATGACACCGTGGAGGCCCGGGTGCACTGCCTCAGCTCCGGCGCCGACGACTTCTGGCTCTCCAGCCTCGGCCCCAGCGATCTGTTGATGCGGCTGCGGCTGCACCTCGATCTCACCCGCCGCGCCAATGTGCCCGCCCAGTTGCTGCAGGTGGGCGACCTGGTGGTGAACCCGAGCACCCGCCAGGTGAAACGGGGGCCCCGGCCCGTGGGGCTGACCTCGCGGGAATACCAGCTGCTCCTGCTGCTGCTGGAGCGCAAGGGCACCGTGGTGAGCCGGGATCTGATCCTGCGCCAGGTGTGGAACGACGATCAGGCCACCACCAGCAATGTGATCGAGGTGTACGTGCGCTATCTGCGCCAGAAGCTGGAGGAGGGCGGCGAACGGCGGCTGATCCACACGATTCGCGGCCAGGGCTACTGCCTCAGCGAGCGCCTGCCCCAGCTGGAGGGCCGCAGCTGATGGCCCCCCGTGCCCTGGGGGCGGGCCTGGCCCTTCCCGGGATGGCCCTGCTGCTGTGCGGCTTCACGCCACCGCCCCAGTGGCTGCCGGTCACGGCCCAGTGGTGCCTGACCCCCAACCGCTGCATCGCCCTGGAGGTGGCCGACACCCCCGAACGGCAGAGCAAGGGCCTGCAACTGCGGCCCGCCCTGCCGCCCCTGCGGGGCATGTGGTTCCCCTACAGCCCGCCCTCACTGGCGCGCTTCTGGATGCACCGCACCCCCGAGCCCCTCGACATGCTGTTCGTGCGGGGCGGTCGGGTGGTGGCCATCGAGGCCCACACCACCCCCTGCCTGCGGCTGCCCTGCCGCAGCTACGGACCAGACCAGGAGGTGGATGGGGTGCTGGAACTGGCCGCCGGCCAGGCCGAAGCCCTCGGGATCGCGGTGGGCAGCCCGGTGGGGATTGAGCCAGTGACCATCACCCCAGGGCGGCCGCCGGCAAGACCCCCTTCAGCACCAGCACCGGATTGAGCGGCGCCAGGCGGGTGCCGTCGGCCAGGGGGGCGCCGCGCCAGGCCTGGTGTTGGGCCACCGCCACCCGGCAGCCGGCCTGCTCCAGCAGGGGCCGCAACTCCGCCAGGGCCTCCAGCGTGGCCAGCGGGATCACCACCACGCCACCGGGCCGCAGGCGCTGCAGCACCGCCGCCAGCACGGCCGCCCGCTCGCGGCCGCCGCCGCCGATCAGCACCCGGTCGGGATCGGGAAGTTGGGCCAGGGCCTCGGGCGCCCGGCCCTCCTGGATCCCCGCCGGCCGCACCCCGAGCCGCTCGGCATTGGCGGTGATCAGCGCCGCCGAGCCGCCCCGGGCCTCCAGCGCCCAGAGGGCCAGGCCAGGCCGCAGCCGCAGGGCCTCCAGGCCCACCGACCCCACGCCCGCGCCCACGTCCCAGAGCACGCCGGCCGCAGGCAACTCCAGATCGGCCAGCAGCTGGATGCGCACCTCCCGCTTGGTCATCAGGCCCGGGCGGTCGTCGTGCTGCAGGAACAGGCCGTCGTCGAGGCCAAACAGGGGCAGGGCGGCCGGGTCCGCAGGCGGCGGCGGTGGCTCGGCGATCAGCAGCACCAAATGCAGGGGGTCGCAATCGACGGGCAAGGGTTCGCCGGGGGCCAACCGCTGCACCCGCTCCTCGGGGTGGCCGAGCCGCTCGCCCAGCCAGAAGGCGTAGGCCGCCTCCAGGCCAGAGGCCGCCAGGATCCGCCGCACCTCCTCAGCACCACCGCGGCCTGGGTCGGTGAGCACGGCCAGGGCGGCAGGCCGTTTCTGCAGGGCCGCCGCCAGCGGCTCGGGGTCGCGGCCATGCAGGCTGATCCAGCTGGCGTCCTGCCAAGGGCGGCCGAGGCGGGCGAAGGCCAGCTGCAGCGAGCTGGGGGCCGGCTGGAAACGCAGCCGCGCCGCGCCGAAGTGCTGCAGCAGCAGCCGGCCAATGCCAAACCAGAGGGGATCTCCGCTGGCCAGCAGCACCGCCGGCCGGCCAGCGGCGAGCGCGTCCTCCACGGGCCCAACGATCTGCTCCGGCCGGTCGCTGGCCAGGAGCTGGGGACAGGGGCACTCCGCCGGGATCCGACCCACCGCCTGCTCGGCCCGCCACCAGGGCTCCAACGTCCCCAGCAGGCGCGCCGGCGCCAGCACCAGCCCGGCCCGGCGCAGGAGCTCCAGGCTGCGGGGAGCCAGGCCCGCCAAGCCCCCGGCATCGGTGCCGATCACCTCCAACACGGCCAGCTCCGCCAGGGCGCCCCACGGTCACTGGAGCCATGATGCTTAGCCACGTGCCCCCCGGCCTGGCCATGAGCGACCGCCGCCAGCGGATTCACGACCTGGTGCTGGCCCTGCTGGCCCAACAGAGCGACCTGGAGCTGCTGGCCGGTGACGGCACGGGCCTGCCCAGCGGCGATCCCGGCACTTGGATCGAGCGCAACCGCCGGGTGGTGCAGCGCTACCAGGCCCTGGTGCGCTCGGCCGTCACCCTCGATGCCCTGGTGGACCAGGAGGTGAACGGCGGCTTCCAGTCCCAAGCCAGCGACCTCTGACAAGCTGGGCGCATCTTTTCTGGCCCCATGGCGCGCTTCGGCCTCTCTGCCCTGACCACGCTGCTGAAGGGCAAAGGGTCCCCACGGGCAGGCGCCGCTGGCGGCCAGGCCCCCGCCGCCAGCTGGAGCCGGCCCTTCGGCCTGGGCTGGGAGCAGCCCTACACGGTGCGCTACGCCAGCAACCTCGACGACGGGCCCAACCACGGCATGCCCCTGGGGGGCTTCGGCGCCGGCTGCATCGGCCGCGGCACCGACGGCTCCTTCAACCTGTGGCACCTCGATGGTGGGGAGCACTGGTTCGGCACCCTGCCCGACTGCCAATTCGCCCTGTTCGAGAGCGACGGCGAGCAGAGCCGGGCCCACGCCCTGGCGGTGAAGCCCCCGGTGGACGCCTCCCGGCCCGAGGCGGGCGAGCCCCTCAGCGCCTGGAGCTGGTACCCCGCCAGCACCCCCGACCAGACCACCGGCACCTATGCCGCCCGCTATCCCCTGAGCAGCACCCAGTACACGGGCGTGTTCAACGCCGAGGTGCGCTACGAGGCGTTCAGCCCGATCCTGCCGGGCGACTACCAACGCACCAGCTACCCGGTGGCGGTGTTCGTATGGACGCTCACCAACCCCACCAACCGCCCGCTCGACCTCTCGCTGCTACTGAGCTGGCGCAACACCACGGGCTGGTTCACCAACACCGACCCCACCGCAGCGGTGGAGTTCCGCGACGACGGCAGCCCGGAGCACAACTACGTGCCGGCCATCGGCCGCAGCCAGGGCCAGCGCAACCGCTGGGTGGACCAACCGGGCCTCCAGGGGGTGCTGCTGGAAGGGGAGCGCTCCACGCCGGTGGCCGAGGGCCAGGGCCAGTGGTGCCTCGCCACTGATGCCGGCCTAATCGAGCGCCACCCGGGCCTGAGCATCCAGCGCTGCAGCCGCTGGGATCCCAGCGGCAGTGGCGCCGAGCTGTGGGAGCCCTTCGCCCGCGATGGCTCCATTCCCGACAGCAACAACGACCGCCGCAGCGCGGACCAGGGTCCGGCCAGCGCGGCCCTGGCGGTGCGATGCCAGCTGGAGCCCGGACAGAGCCTTGAAATCCCCCTGGTGATCAGCTGGGATCTGCCGGTGACGGCCTTTGCCACCGGCACCCGGGCCCTGCGCCGCTACACCGATGTGTTCGGCAGCAGTGGCGACAACGCCGCCGCCATCGCCGCCGAGGCCCTGCGCGACTGGCGCGACTGGCGCGCCCAGATCGAGGCCTGGCAGCGGCCGGTGCTGGAACGCGCCGACCTGCCGGAGCCGCTGCGCATGGCCCTGTTCAACGAGCTCTACGACCTGGCCAGCGGGGGCAGCCTCTGGAGCGCCGCCAGCCCCGAGGATCCCGTGGGCCGTTTCGGGGTGCTCGAGTGCCTCGACTACGCCTGGTACGAGAGCCTCGACGTGCGGCTCTACGGCTCCTTTGCCCTGCTGCAGCTCTGGCCCGAGCTCGACAAGAGCGTGCTGCGCAGCTTCGCCCGCGCCATCCCCGCCGCCGATGCCACACCCCGGCCCATCGGCTGGTACTTCACCCAGGGCAAGGGCCGGGTGGAGGCCGCCCGCAAGCTGGCCGGCGCCACCCCCCACGACCTGGGCGCGCCGAATGAGCGGCCCTGGGATGCCACCAACTACACCGCCTACCAGGACTGCAACCTCTGGAAGGACCTGGCCAGCGATTTCGTGCTGCAGGTGTGGCGCACCTTCAAGCTGGCCCCCAGCGGCGAAGACCTGCGTTTCCTGGCGGACTGCTGGCCGGCGGCGGTGCAGGCCCTGCGCTACCTGAAAACCTTCGACGCCAACGACGACGGCCTGCCCGATAACGGCGGTGCCCCCGACCAGACCTTCGACGATTGGCCCCTCAAGGGGGTGAGTGCCTACTGCGGCGCCCTCTGGATCGCAGCCCTGGAGGCGGCCCTGGCCATGGCCCAACGGCTCCAGCTGGATCTGGGGCTCGACACGAGCGGGGAGCAGCGGGAGTTCGGCAGCTGGCTGGAGCAATCGCGCGCCAACTTCGATGCCCTGCTGTGGAACGGCGAGTACTACAACATCGATGCCGAGAGCGGCACGCCGGTGGTGATGGCCGACCAGCTCTGCGGCGACTTCTACGCCCGCCTGCTGGGCCTGCCCGCCGTGGTGGCTGACGAGCGGGCCCGCAGCTCCCTCCAGGCCGTGAAGGAGGCCTGCTTCGAGGGCTTCCGAGGGGGCCAGCTCGGCGTGGCCAACGGCCTGCGCCGCGACGGCACCCCGCTCGATCCCAACGGCACCCACCCCCTGGAGGTGTGGACCGGCATCAACTTCGGCCTGGCGGCCTACTACCGCCTGATGGGCGAGACCGGCACCGCCTTCGCCATCACTGGAGCGGTGGTGGAGCAGGTGTACGCCGGCGGCCTGCAGTTCCGCACCCCGGAAGCGATCACGGCGGTGAACACCTTCCGCGCCTGCCACTACCTGCGGGCGATGGCGATCTGGGCGGTGTGGGCCACCCACACCAACTGGCAAGCGATTCCCGGGGCGGAGCGCCAGCCATGAAGCCGCTGCTCTCCCTGCTGCTCGCCCCGGTGCTGGCCCTGGCCCTGTGGCTGGGCCACCCCACCGCCGCCCAGGCCCTGGTGCATGCCCACAACGACGAAAACGGCACCCCGGTGGTGCGCAGCCTCGAGAGCCTGCGCGACCTCGACTACCAGAGCTGGCAGGTGGTGGCCTACCGCGAGGGTCCCCCGGGTGGGCCGCTGAAGCTGCGGATTGTGGGCTACCCCGGCAAGGTGCGGCTTGACCACCCCACCGCCCTGCAGGTGCAGAGCGGTCGCTTCCACTGGGCGCTGGCCGATGTCACCCTGGCCAACCCCCAGCTGGCCGCAGACGGCCGCGCCGCCGCGGCCGAATTCGACCTGGCCCCCCTGCTGGCCGACCTGCACCAGGATCGGCCCCTGCGCCTGGTTCTGCCCGGGGTGTTCGTGGAACTGCCGGTGCCGCCGTTCGTGGTGGCCGAATGGCGCAGCCTGCCGATGGCTTAGCCAGCCAGGATTGCCAACAACAACCCCTCTCAAACGCAACGCGGATCAATCAGGCCAGCGCACAACCCCAACAGGCATGACTGAATTGATCAAGATAAAATCACGACAACATTGGGCAGGAGGATGGCAGCATGGTTAGCTTTTCCAAGAGCATCGCGGTTGTTGCAAGCCTGACAACCATTGCGGTTGCAGCCGTTGCTGCCGTGAGATACTTCGATGGAATGGATGGGCAAATCAAAGATCAGCGGCTTTTAATTGAGACGTTGCAAAAAGAACTCAAGGGACGGGGGAATGGCGTCCAGAGTCCCCAATCTCAGCCCCCCACAACGCCCTCTCTGCCAGCCCCGCCTTCGGCGCCTCTGCAAGATCCGCCCCCGCTGCCGCCTGTTCCAGTGGCAGACGAGACCAAACCTCCGGCATCTGCGCCGTGACGTCTCGACACTGGCCCATCCTCGAGATTGCACTGACGCGTCTCTCCGCCATCATGCAGCCATGAGCATGCTGGTCGGGCTTGGTTTGTCGTTGACCATCGGCTGGATGGTGAGGAAACTCCTGACCGGGAGGGCTCAGCCTCAAGCCGAAGATCTGAGATCAATCTCTTTGGATCAGGAACGCCCCAGGGCACTGTCTTACACGGAAATGATGAATTCAGGCAGACAACGGATGGATCCAACATCCCACGGGGACGACTGGTATCTCCCTTAGATTTTCCCGCTCTATTGGTTGCTCTTCCACGCTCTTCAGTGTCACCCCCTGTCCCAAGGCCCTGGCGTCCCTGGATGCTGCGGGCCCTGCAGCTCGCCGCCCTCGGCGCCGGCCGCACGAGCCCCAACCCCCTGGTGGGAGCCGTGGTGCTCGATGCCTGCGGAGTGCTGGTGGGGGAGGGCTACCACGCCCGGGCCGGTGAACCCCACGCCGAGGTGGGCGCCCTGGCCCAGGCCGGAGAACGGGCCCGGGGCGGCACCCTGCTGGTGACCCTGGAGCCCTGCTGCCACCACGGCCGCACGCCCCCCTGCAGCGAGGCGGTGATCGCCGCGGGCATCACCCGGGTGGTGGTGGCCATGGCCGATCCCAACCCCCAGGTGGCCGGAGGCGGGCTGGCGCAGCTCCGGGCCGCCGGCATCACGGTGATCTGCGGCGTGGCGGAAGCCGAAGCCCGCGCCCTCAATCGCCCCTTCTGCCACCGCATCGCCACCGGCCGGCCCCTGGGCCTCCTCAAGTGGGCCATGGGCATCGACGGCCGCACCGCCCTGAGCAACGGTGCCAGCCAATGGATCAGCGGCGCTGAGGCCCGCACCTGGGTGCACCGACTGCGGGCCACCTGCGATGCGGTGATCGTGGGCGGCGGCACCGTGCGCAGCGACGATCCCCTACTCACCAGCCGCGGCCAGCGCCAACCCGAGCCCCTGCGGGTGGTGCTCAGCCGCAGCCTGGACCTGCCGGCCAGCGCCCAGCTCTGGGATCAGGCCAGCGCCGCCACCCTGGTGGTCCATGGCCCCGAAGCGCCTCAGGAGGCCCGCCAGCAGCTCGCGGCCCTGGGCGCGGCCCATCCCGGCCTGCAGAGCCTGGAGCTACCCCAGTGCAGCCCCAGGCTGCTGCTGGAGGCCCTGGCCGAGCGCGGCTGCAACCAGGTGCTGTGGGAGTGCGGCCCTGAACTGGCCGCAGCGGCCCTGCGCGAGGGCTGCGTGCAGGAGGTGGCTGCGGTGATCGCGCCCAAACTGATGGGTGGCCTGGCCGCCCGCACGCCCCTGGGCGAGCTGGGGTTCACCACCATGGCCCAGGTGCCCAGCTGGCAGACCCTGGCGCCCGAGGCCCTCGGCGACGACTGGCTGTGGCGGCTCAGACCAGCTCCGGATGCAGCGGATCGCCCTTGAAGGGCCCTGCCACCGCCGAGGTGATCCAGCCGCCGTAAAACCCGCCCGGCTGGGGGGTCACCCGCTCGCCATCGAGCCAGCAGCCGTCCATCAGGGCTGGATACACCGCCAGCCAGCCGGCCAGCGCCCCAAAGGCCGCCGAGGGCTCGGGGTAGGTCCACACCGCCCGCCGCAGCCGCCGCTCGGCCGGTGCGCCCGGATCCACCACCACATCGAAGTAGCGGGCCACCCCCTTCCACTCACAGAAGCTGGCACCGGCGCTGGGCTGCAACAACTCCTGCCGCACCGCCTCGGGTGGCAGGTAGACGGTGGGCGGATGGAAGGTTTCCAGCACCCGCAGGCTGCGGTGGGTGTCGGCAAGCAGCTGGCCGAGGGCCTCCACCCGCACGTGGGCAGCGCTCTCCACCAACGCCGGCGGACGTGGATAGTCGCAGACCCGCTCGGCGGCTGCCGCCATGGGGGACTCAGGCGAGGATGAAATTGCGCAACCGCCGACCTTCCACTCCGGCCCGCTCCTGCAGCTCCGCATCGCTGAGGCTGGCCTCCTGCCGCTGCTGCGCGGCGATCACATCCGCCTCATCGAGGCTGTAGCCAGCGCCGCGGGCCAGGTCGAGGAAGGCCGGCAACTCCAGGGGCTCCGCCAATTGGGCCGCCAGCGCCGGGGTCTGCCGGGCATGCAGCAGGAAGGCATCCAGTTGCTCGAGGCTCAAATGTCCAGCTCCAACTGGGGCTGGTCTAGCCACAACGGCGCGCCATCGGCTTGCCAGTCGCCCGGGTCCCAGGGCAGCAGCAGGGGCTCGAGGGCCCGCAGGCCCGGGCCGTCGGCAGGCTCGAGCCAGGCTTCCTCCAGGCCCGCGGGAATCACCACCGGCATGCGCCGGTGGATCGGGGCCAGCAGGGCATTGGGGGCTGTGGTGAGCACGCAGCACGTGTCCAGCTCGCTGCCATCGGGGCCGATCCAGCGCTCCCACAGACCGGCCAGCCAGAAGAGGTCGCCATCGCGGCGGCGGAGCCAGCGCCCCTTCTCCCAAAAGGCATCGGCCGGGATCAGGCAGCGACGGTGGCGCCAGGCGCCGCGGAAACTCGGCTTGAGCGCCACGGTTTCGGCGCGGGCATGCAGGGGGCGGTGGGCCGTGGCTGGGTCCTTGACCCACTCGGGCAGCAGGCCCCACAGGGCCAGGGCCACCTGCAGCTGGCCGTTCTCCTGGCACTGGATCAGCAGGGGCTCGCCCGGGCACACCTCAGAGCGGGGCGCGTAGTGGGTGCGCAGCCCCGGCGGCAAGGGCCCCTGCAGGCGCGGCAGCAAACCCGCAAGCTCGGCGGTAAGAGAAAAGCGACCACACATGGCAGCAATCGTGGGGCTGCGTTCGGTTCTCCCAACCCCCCGTCGGATCGAAGCCGGGAACGGCAGCCCTAGTTTGGTCTCACCTTTGGCTGCCGCACCATGGCGATCCGCCAGGACGACAACCGCCCCAACCGCCGCTTCGGGATCATCAACCTGGTGTTGATCGGCTTCGGCGTGCTGCTGCTGTTCAGCAACTTCCTGCCCAACCCGGCCGCCCAAGTGCCGCGGGTGCCCTATTCGCTGTTCATCGACCAGGTGAACAGCAGCAACGTCAAGCGCGCCTACATCACCTCCGACCAGATCCGCTACGAGCTCAAGGAGCCCGAGGCGGAGGGTGCCCCCACCGTGCTCTCCACCACGCCGATCTTCGACATGGATCTGCCCCAGCGGCTGGAGCAGCACGGGGTGGAATTCGCCGCCGCACCGCCCCAGAAGCCCAGCTTCATCACCACGGCCCTGAGCTGGGTGGTGCCGCCGCTGATCTTCATCCTGGTGCTGCAGTTCTTCGCCCGCCGCCAGATGGGCGGCGGTGCCCAGGGCGCCCTGAGCTTCACCAAGAGCAAGGCCAAGGTGTATGTGCCCGATGAGGAATCCCGGGTCACCTTCGCCGACGTGGCCGGTGTGGATGAGGCCAAGGCCGAACTCGCCGAGATCGTCGACTTCCTCAAAAAACCCGAGCGCTATGCGGCCATCGGCGCCCGCATTCCCAAGGGCGTGCTGCTGGTGGGCCCTCCCGGCACCGGCAAAACCCTGCTCTCCAAGGCCGTGGCGGGCGAGGCGGAGGTGCCCTTCTTCATCATTTCCGGCTCGGAGTTCGTGGAGCTGTTCGTCGGCGCCGGCGCCGCCCGGGTGCGCGACCTGTTTGAAGAGGCCAAGAAGAAGGCTCCCTGCATCATTTTCATCGACGAACTCGACGCCATCGGCAAGAGCCGCTCCGGCTCGATGGGCGTGGTGGGGGGCAACGACGAGCGGGAGCAGACGCTCAACCAGCTGCTCACGGAAATGGATGGCTTCACCGGTCAGGACAAGCCGGTGATCGTGCTGGCCGCCACCAACCAGCCCGAAACCCTCGATGCGGCGCTGCTGCGTCCCGGCCGCTTCGACCGCCAGGTGTTGGTGGACCGCCCCGACCTCTCGGGCCGCAAGTTGATCCTGGAGATCTACGCCAAGAAGGTGAAGCTCTCCCCCAGTGTCGACGTCGACAAGATCGCCCAGGCCACCAGTGGCTTCGCCGGAGCCGATCTGGCCAACCTGGTGAATGAAGCGGCCCTGCTGGCCGCGCGCGCCTACCGCACCGAGGTGGAACAGGCCGACCTCAACGAGGCCATCGAGCGCGTTGTGGCTGGCCTGGAGAAGAAGAGCCGGGTGCTCCAGCCCGATGAGAAGAGGGTGGTGGCGTACCACGAGGTGGGCCACGCGATCGTGGGGCACCTGATGCCTGGCGGCAGCAAGGTGGCCAAGATCTCGATCGTGCCCCGCGGCATGAGCGCCCTGGGCTACACCCTGCAGCTACCCACCGAAGAGCGCTTCCTCAACTCCAAGGAAGACCTCGAAGGCCAGATCGCCACTCTGCTGGGCGGCCGCAGCGCCGAGGAGATCGTGTTCGGCGCAGTCACCACCGGTGCCGCCAACGACCTGCAACGCGCCACCGATATCGCCGAGCAGATGGTGGGCACCTTCGGCATGAGTGAAACCCTCGGCCCCCTGGCCTACGACAAGCAGGGCGGCAGCCGTTTCCTCGGCGGCGGCAACAACCCCCGCCGCTCCGTCAGCGATGCCACGGCGCAGGCGATCGACAAGGAGGTGCGCACCCTGGTGGATAACGCCCACGACAAAGCGCTGGCCATCCTGCGCCACAACCGTGAGCTGCTGGAGAGCATCTCCCAGCAGATCCTGGAAAAAGAGGTGATCGAGGGAGACAACCTCAAAGAGCTGCTGGCCAGCAGCGTGCTGCCCGAGCAGGTGCAGGTGGCGGCCTGAACCCTTGACGCCGGGGCCCCTGATCGCGGATAAGGGTTCTTTAGAGCTGCAGCGATGGCTGCCATCAACGGATACCCGGCCCTGGCAGAGCTCCACGGCCGGGATCTCCTCTCCTCCGCCGACCTGAATTCCGAGCAGACCCTGGCCCTGCTGCAGCTGGCCGCCGACCTCAAGGCCGGGCGCCAGAGGGTGGATCTGGGCGGCAAGACCCTCGGCCTGATCTTCAGCAAAGCCTCCACCCGCACCCGGGTGAGCTTCACGGTGGCCATGGCCCGCCTGGGCGGCCAAACCCTCGACCTCAACCCCCAGGTGACCCAGGTGGGCCGAGGCGAGCCGGTGGCCGACACCGCCCGGGTGCTGAGCCGCTACGTGGATGCCCTGGCCATCCGCACCTTCGCCCAGGAGGAGTTGGCGGACTATGCCCACTGGGCTTCGATCCCCGTGATCAATGCCCTCACCGATCTGGAGCACCCCTGCCAGGCCCTGGCGGACTTTCTCACCCTGCAGGAGGCCTTCGGCGAGATCAGCGGGCTCACCCTGGCCTACGTGGGAGACGGCAACAACGTGGCCCACTCGCTGATGCTGTGCGGCGCCCTGCTGGGGGTGAACGTGCGCATCGGCTGTCCGGTGGGCTTCGAGCCCGATGGGACCGTGCTCGAGCAGTCCCGCACCCTGGCGGCCGCCCACGGCAGCAGCGTGGAGGTGGTGCATGAGCCGGTGGCGGCCGTGCGCGGCGCCCACGCCCTCTACACCGATGTGTGGGCCTCGATGGGGCAGGAAGAAGAAAAGGCCGAGCGGGAACGGGCCTTCGCCGGCTGGTGCCTGAATGAGGAGCTGCTGGCCGAGGCCGATCCGCGGGCGATCGTGCTGCACTGCCTGCCGGCCTACCGGGGGCTGGAAATCAGTGCCGGCGCAATGGAAGGCAGCGCCAGCCGCATCTTCGACCAGGCCGAAAACCGCCTCCATGCCCAGCAGGCCCTGCTGGCCGCGCTGCTGAGCGGCTAGGGCCATGCCGGCCTGGGCTGGACAAAGCGCGGGCGACCTGGCAAAACTGGGGCAGTGGTTCATCTGTATTGCCGGTGCCCGAACAGCAACTGCTCACCACGGCCCAACAGGAGCTGTACGACTGGCTGGCTGACTACATCGGCGCCCACCGCCACAGCCCCTCCATCCGCCAGATGATGGAGGCGATGGGCCTGCGCTCCCCGGCCCCGATCCAGAGCCGGTTGCGCCACCTCCAGCAAAAGGGCTGGATCACCTGGCAGGAAGGCCAGGCCCGCACCCTGCAGCTGCTGGGGGGCATGGCCGGGGGCATCCCGGTGCTGGGCGCCGTGGCCGCCGGGGGCCTGGTGGAAACCTTCGACGACGTGCAGGAACACCTCGACCTGGCACCCGTGCTCGACACCCGCGGCCTGTTCGCCCTCACCGTGAATGGCGACTCGATGGTGGATGCCCACATCGCCGATGGCGACGTGGTGCTGCTGGAGCCCGTGCCCGACCCCAGTCGCCTCAAGGCCGGCACGATCGTGAGCGCCCTGGTGCCCGGCAGTGGCACCACCCTCAAACACTTTCATCGCAACGGGGCCACGGTGACCCTCGAGGCCGCGAACCCCGCCTACGACCCGATCGTGCTTCCCGCCGACCAGGTGACCGTGCAGGGCAAGCTGGTGGCCGTCTGGCGCCAGGTCTGACCCCACGGCGTTGTAAGCTCACTCAGCGCCAGGCAAGGCCCCAGGGCCAAGCGAATCGACCAGCGGTTCGTTGCCAACGCGTCCTATCGGGGCCATAGCTCAGCTGGTAGAGCACCTGCATGGCATGCAGGGGGTCAGCGGTTCGAATCCGCTTGGCTCCATCCTTAAAACCCAGGCCTGGCCTGGGTTTTTTGATGTTTAGCGCAGATGAGGCAGGGGGGGCAGAGGCTCACGGAGAAGCCCCGTAGGACGGTTTTGGCGCACGATTGGGCGCAAGAGTTGGGGCACCCAGAAAGCCTGTGGGAGCGCGTTGAGGACTGATGCCCCTTGCATGCCGAACGGGACTTCGATCCACCACCGTGGAGCCGCTGTTAACGCCTCTCGGTGACGGGTTCCCACTCCGCCCTCAGGCCGATGTCTGGTGCCCCTGATTCCTTGTTGCTCTTCTCGATCCAGCGGACCCTAAGGATCCTGTGACCTTTGAGCACTTGGCGCATTCCCGGTGGCGTTTCGGCGGCAGCGCAAGCGCTGCCGCCATCCCTGCAGGCACTGGATCCCGACTCGCCTGCCTGGATGACGCATCCCCCCAGCAACAGCAACCCAAGGCACAGGGCAAACCGCGTCATTCCTGCTGAGAACGCTTCGTCCAGATCCGCTCCAGGGACTTGCGGAACTCCCCATCGCTCAAGGGTCGTGCCAGGTCGCGTCGCCTGAACACGCTGCTGATCCACCACACCTGAAGACCGCCAAACGCCAGGGCCACCAGGCCCAGTTGGAGGTACCCCCAGTTGATGTGCTCCATCACACCACCTGCTGATCCTTCTCCCAGATCCGCTCCAGCATCTGCCTCAAGCGTTCGGTTCTCGAGGGGATGCCCAGCAGGTGTTTGCGGAACAGGGAGGTCAGACGCCAAAACTTGATTCCTGCTGCAAGGGCAAAGACCAACCAAGGCACCAGCATCCAGAGGGGGTTGCTCATCACGCTGCTTGCTGCGCCCTCTGACATCGCTTGGTGGGTGGGTACTGCCCGAATGCCCACGGGTTGCTCTTCACGACCATCCTGCAGTGCATACCACCAAGATAGCCCGGTGACAGTCCTTAAAAAGATTAGAAAGACGCTGAATTTAGCGCTAGCGTGCGCTTCATAACTGGAACCACGATGGACCTAAGGATAGAGACCACCTCCGAAGAAATTGAGGGGCTGCGCATTGTCAGGGACATATGCTCAACCGTCATTGACCCAACCAGGCTCACCGAAAGGGACTCGAAAACCCATTTCGACATTGTATTGGACCAGGACACCCTAAAGTCCATTGTGAGATTTCACTTTTTTGGCGGCAACAAAAAAGTTGAGTTTCACGACGACGTGGATCCAGCGCTCGTGGATCTTGCTTCGGTCTCCGACTTGCACGAGTACCGCGAAAGAATTTGCGATGCCCTCAAGAAAAAGTTGAGCGCGCAATAATTCAAAGACCGAGGCCGCAATGGGCAGCACAGGCGTCATCGCTTTTCTGTGATTCCTCCTCTGCCGCGTTGGTAGCGGGTGAGTGCAGGTGGGAACGCACAAACTCCTGTTGCTAGAATGGGTTTGACTGGTTCAATCCATGACCCCAACCCGAGAACAGATCCTTGCCGCCTCGGCCGGTTGGGTGGCGGTTGTCCTCAATGTGGTGCCGGGCCTGGGGGCCGGCTACCTCTACCAGCGGCGCTGGAAGGCCTACTGGATCACCTCAGCCCTGGCAACCAGCTGGTTCGTTGCCGGTGCCCTCTTGGCGCAGAACGCCGAGGCTGCCGCGGAAGCCCAGAACCAACTGGTGGGGTTGGTCGGCCTACTGCTCCTGGCTGGGGTGACGGCCACCGAAGCGGGCCTGGCGGTCAAGCGCGTTCGGCCGATCAGTTGACCAGGGGCAGCAGGACACCAACCCTGAGCGCCCCCCTGTCACACTTGTATTGACCCTGTCCTGATCCATGGGCTTCAGCGCCAAAACCGCCTACGGACTGGTGGCCCTGATTGATCTGGCCGAAGCCTACGCGTCAGGAACCCTGGTGCAGACAGGAGAAATCAGCCGCCGCCATGGAATCCCGGAACGCTATCTGGAGCAGATGCTCACCAGCCTGCGCAAAGCCGGGCTGCTGAACAGCATTCGGGGGCCCCGCGGCGGCTTCCAGCTCACCAAAGACCCAGCCCACATCACGGTGGCGGAAGTGATGGCCTACCTCGATGGTGCCAGCGGCAGCGAGCACCAAGGAGACCGCAACAACAGTGCGTTCATGGTGCTGACAGCACTCGACCAGAAGGTCGAACAGGCCAAGGCAAGCGTTCTCTCCGCCACAACCCTGGCCCAGCTGCTGCGTGAGCGGGAAGCGCTGCGACAACCCATTCCCATGTTCTACATCTGAACAAGTCACCACGCCCCGGGATCAACCGCCACGACGAGGACGACTGGCCCGTCGATCGGGGGCGCCCCTGGCTCCTGCGGCTGCTCGCCCTGGTGGGAGCCCTGTCTTTCGTGATGCTGGGCCTCAACAGCCTGTTGCCGGTGCTGCAGGGTCCTGCTCCGCTTCCCAGCCCCAGTTCTCCGTCTCCCCAGCCTGAACAACGGGATCGAACGGGCGATCCTTCGGTGAGCTGAGGCCCTAGAAGCGCGACATCGCGGCAATCTTGGCCAGCTTCTCGGCATCGAGGCCGGCCAGTTCGTCGATCTGAAGCAGGCTCTCCTTCACCAGACTGGCGAACACAAACAGGATGCCGTCGAGCCGGAAATCGAAACGCCCTTCGATGGTGTGGCGCTCGATGCTGAGGAAGTCATGCAGCTGCCACACCGAGTCGGCGGAGCTCAGCTCCACGGCCCGGGCCCGCACCGTGGCCACCAGCTGGTCAACGGCGCGGCTGTAGGCCCGATCAAACGCCTCCCGAGCCACGGCCTGTTCTGGTTCGGTCCAGCCTTCGAGCATGGTGTCCATCATCGCTGTAGCCATCTCGGTTGAACCTTCCATGGCGATTTCCTTGGCAGTGACGCTAGTCGGGGTGTCAGGCCGGCGCGAGGGGAACAGAGCGGCGGCGCTGGCGGGGCAGCTGGAACCAGGCCAGATCGGGGCGGTCGTGGTGCTCCCGGTGATAGCCGAAGTGGTAGCAAGCCAGCAGCGAGAGCCAGGCGGGCAGATCGAGGCTGTGGGGCCTCGCCTGGGGCTGGGGAGAGCGCTGACCGCGGTGGGGCAAATAGGTGCCCACCAGGAAGAGCTGTAGCGAACTGAGCAGCAACGGCAGGGTGCAGAACAGCAGCACGTTCCACCCGCCCAGGGGAGTGAACCCGCGGGCGATCAGGGCCAGCAACCCCCAGGCGGCCAGCAGGAGGGCCATCTGGCCAACGGTCAGATAGCCGGCCATGAACCGGCTGTACCAACCCAACACGCCGGCAGCAACATCGCCATGGAAATCGGGATCCTTGCCGCTGGCCGTGAAGCGGTGATGGCGCTGGTGGTTGGCCCGACACCGGCCGTAGGGCAAGGCGGCATACAAGGCCAGAGAAAGGGTTCCGAGGCGATCATTCCAGCCCAGGGATTCAGACAACAACACCCGGTGCATGGCGTCGTGGCCGACGATGAACAGGCCCGTCTGCAGCAGGGTGCGGATCAACACGGCCCCGAGCACCACAGGCACCACCAAGGGCCCTGGAAGCTGGCCGAGGTCCAGCTGGAGCAGGCCGATCAGGGAGATCAGCCAGCCCAGCAGGATGAGGGCGGTGAGCAGCAGTCCCCGGCGGGTGGTGCTGCTCAAGCCAGAGAGGCCAGTCCGATTGGGACTTCCGCTCAACGGCCGAACTTCAGCAGCTCGGCGGGGGAGGCCAGCAGGTCGATGGCCACGAAGTAGATCTTGCCCTCGGGGTTGAGCAGGAAGCGCCAGGCCACGTTCATGCCGATGCCGGCGCCGAACCAGGGGGTCTGCACCTTGCCCGTGACCTTGATCTGGGTGAAATCGCCCTCGGTGGGTTCGGCAAAACCGCGCTCAGGCAGCAGCTGCAGGTTCTGGCAGTCTTCGCGGAAGAAGCGCAGGATGGCGTCCCGGCCCACGATCGGCTTCTGGAAGGGAGGCTGCAGGGCGCCGTCGGCCAGGAACAGTTCGATCAGGTTGTCGAAGTCGTTGGCGTTGAGCAGGTCCATGTAGCTGTTCACCGTGGGGTTGATCACCCCCTCGATGAACACGCGCTTGCGTTGCTCCTCCGGCGTGGGAGCGGCGATCGGCTCCATCACCCGCTGGCCTTCGCCCTTGGCGGGGTCGTAGCCCATGTCCACCACGAAGTTACGCAGCAGCGTGATCTGCTGGCCCTGGTCCACACCTTTCACGGAGCTCAGCACGGCCGAGGCGTTGGCCGACAGCTGGTAGCCCTCGGGGATCGGCGCCACCAGACCGGCGGCCATCCATTCGCCCAGCTGATACCAGAAGCCCAGCTTGATGTTCACCGACCAGCAGGAGTAGGTGCGGGCGATCTGGGTGTCGGTGCGGTTGGCGAGATCGCACATCACCTGGCTTTGCTCGGCGAAGTTCATCGCCTTGATCTGGTTGAGCACGGGCTCGGCGAACTGCATGCGCGCCGCGCCGGGGGCGGCCACCGTGATCGTGTTGCCCATCTCGAGGTAGGCGTACCAGATCAGGGCCAGCTGATCCTCGGCATTGAGCAGCTGGAAGCGGGCCGTGATCGCCGGCACCACATCGGCCGAAAGGGTGTCGGGAAAGATCTGGGTGGCTTTCTCAAGCGTGAACATGCGCGGATGGCCCCAATTGTTAAGGAGATTTGCAAACTCTAGCCCCTAGCCACGTCGTCTGATAATGCGATCCGCAACTACCGCTGCTGTGCCATGGCCGTGACCGTGTTGAGTCCAGCCGAGCGGGACAAGCTGGATCGCTCCGACGACAGCCTGTTCTACGCCGAGCCGCGCTTCGTGCACCACCTGGACGCCAGCTTCCGGGCCCGGCTGACCCAGCTCTACCGCGAACGGATCCCAGCCTGCGCCGTGGTGCTGGACCTGATGAGCAGCTGGGTCAGCCATCTGCCCGAAGACATCACCTACCAGGAGGTGATCGGCCATGGCCTCAACGCCGAGGAGCTCTCAGCCAACCCGCGCCTGGATCGGCACTGGCTGCAGAACCTCAACACCACCCAGCAGCTCCCCCTGGCCGATCACAGCGTCGATGCCGTGCTGATCGTGGCCGGCTGGCAGTACCTGCAACAACCGGAAGCGGTGGCGGCCGAGCTGTTGCGGGTGGTGCGCCCCAGGGGGGAGGTGATCGTGGCCTTCAGCAACCGCATGTTTTTTCAGAAGGCGCCCCAGATCTGGACCGACGGCAGCGACCGGGACCACCTGGCCTACGTGGCGGAGGTGCTCACCGCCCAGGGCTGGCCCACGCCCCAGCTGGTGGCCGAAGAGACCCCGGCCCCTGGAGTGCTGGGCTGGATTGGCGGCAAGGGCGACCCCTTCTTTGCGGTGATCGCCACGAAACCCTGACCCTGCCCGCGGACGGTCCGCACAAAAAGACCCGGGCGGGGTGAACCGTCCGGGTCTTTCGTGCTCTTGAGGAGCTTGGCTCAGGTTTCAGTGCCGAGCCGGATCAGCCCAGGCCGATCTGGCCGAGGATGCCCTGACCGGTGAGCAGCTCGGTGCCCAGACCGATGACGAAGCCCAGCATGGCCAGACGACCATTCCAGGTTTCAGCGAAGGCCACAAAGCCGAAGCGGGTGGTGGATTCAGCCATGGATGTTCGTGAGTTACGAAACTTGAAATGATCGTAACAGATCGTGAAGGGAGGTGGCCCGGTGATGAGCGCTGCTGCAGGCCCGCCTGGGATTGATCACCACTGCTGAGCAGTGATCTTTTCCCCAATCCGGTTGCCTTCTCCCCAGTTTCGGGATGCCTTTTCCACAGGAGCCCCATCGGGAAAGGGCCGCGCCCTCCCCTCCTTTCAGCCGGAGATGGGGAAAACGGACCCGCCCCTTGACGCTTCGACCCGGCCGACTTCCGAGGCCGGGCCCGGCGGCAGAAAAGCCTGAAAGTGCCGTTGGGCCGGTCCGCGAGCCCGTGGGTCTTGCCGGACTCAAGCGCTGGAGCCCCCTTTGACGCCAGGGGCCGGACCATGGCCTGATGGGGGGCCCCCAGGCCGTTGCCTCCATGCTGCAGATCCCGGACCACGCCCCCAACTCCGTCTCGGTCGAAAACCAGTTTCCGGAAGACCTGTACGACGCGATGCGGGAGTTTGTCCGCCTGCATCCCCAATGGGATCAATACCGTCTGATGCAGGCCGCCCTGGCCGGTTTTCTGTTTCAGCACGGCTGCCAGGACCGCGCCGTGGCCCGTCACTACCTCGACGGCCTCTTCCGCCGCCAGGATCCGAGCGGCACACTGACCTCGCCTCAGCGCTGAACCATGGCCGCAGGAGCACCCGGCAGCGAGGCCCTGCTGGTGGCCATCGGCGCCGTGCCCGGAGCCTGGCTCCGCTTCCGGGTGGTGGATCACCTGGAGCCGGTTCTGCCCCGCCGCCACTGGGGCACCTTCGGCGTGAACCTGATCGCCTGTTTCGCCCTCGGCCTGATGGTGGGCCTGGAACAGAGCTGTGGTGAGGCGTCCCGCCGGGTGCTGCTGTTGATTGGCACGGGCTTTCTGGGCAGCTTCAGCACCTTCTCCACGTTCAGCGCCGAACTGCGGGCCGAACTGGTGGCAGGCCACTGGCGAGAGGCCGCCGTGCTGGCAGGCGGCTCCGTGGGCGGGGGCCTGCTGGCGATGCTGACGGGCCTGTCCCTGGGGGCCGTGACATGAGCGCCACGCCCTCCCGAAGCCTGCACGGTGACCTGCGTGACCTGGCCCTGGTGGCCGCCGGTGCCATCCCGGGGGCCCTGCTGCGCTGGCGCCTCGAGGGGCTCGGCACGGCGGGAGTGGGCGGCCTGCGCGGCTTGGTGGAGGCCGACTTCGTCGCCAACATGGTGGGCTGCCTGCTGCTGGGCCTGGTGCTGGCCCAGTCGGCCCGGCGCAGGCGGCTGATGCTGTGGGCGGGCATCGGCTTCTGCGGATCCCTCACCACCTTCTCCTCCTGGATGCTGCAACTGGCCCGCGCCCTGCGGGGCGGTGAGGTCTGGGACAGCCTGGTGGTGCTGGTGGCCAGCCTGCTGGGCGGCCTGGTGCTGGTGGCCCTGGGACACGCCCTCGGGCGGTGGCGGCCAGACTCCCCACCAGCCCGCTGACCCCAACCAGGAGCCCATGGCTCGTCCAACCCCACCCGCCCTGCTGCGCGTTCTGCATGGCACCACGGCCTTGGCCGTGCTGGGCTGCTGGCTGAGTGGATTCGTGGTTTACAGCACCTACGACGGCCGCTGGGGACGGTTGCCTCTCACCGTGCCGGGCAACTGGGTTGACCTCCACGGCAGCTTCGGCGTGGTGCTCTTGCCCCTGGCCGTCCTGCTGACGGCCTATGCCCTCACCAAAGGACGCCGGCGGCTGCAGCGACCCACCAATGCCATCCCCCTGCTCGCCCTGGCTCTGGCCATCGGCAGCGGCAAGTTGATGCGGGAGGACTGGCCGCGCACGGGCCAGCTCCATCACCTCGCTTACGGCGTGCACCTGCTGGCCTGGCTGTTGATCGGCGCAGCCGTCGCGAGCCACCTCTGGGGCGTGCTGCGGCTCGGCGGCTGGCGCCTGGCCCAATCGATGCTGAGCGCAGATTTCAGCCGCAACCCGGCAGCAGGGCCGAAACCAGGGCATCCAAGCGGGGCTGTTCCAGGCCATCGCGAGAGGTTTTGACGTCCACCACCTCCCGGCCGATCTCCACCAAGCGACGCCGCAGAGCCGGATCCAGGCTGGCGAGCTGCTCCAACGCCGCGTGGAACCGCTCCTCCGAGGGGCTCTCCAGCCAGCTGAGCTGGGGCGCGATCTCCGCCGCCGGAGGGCTGGCCGCACCGGCCCGTTCCACCAGGTAGGCGGCGATGCGCTGCTTCTCCTGGGTCTGCAACACCCCATCGGCCCGGCCCAGATGGAGCAGCACCGCCAGCTCGTCGGCGAACTGAGCGATCAGCCCTTCAAGCCGCCCCTGGCGGGAGCCGCTGTAGCAAGACCAGAGAAAGGCCGGCAGGTCATCCACCACCGCGGCCGATTCCGGATCCAGGCACTGGAGGATCGCCGCGGAGTCAAAGTCCTGAAAGTCACCCCGGTGGTGGCAGTGGGCCCCCAGGGTCACGGCGGTGCCGCACGGGCTGAGGCGAAAGCGCTTCACCGTGATCCGGCGGCGCAAGGTGGTGCCATCCCCCTCAGCCGTCGCAATCTCAAGCTCGAGATTGAGCGGGCGCTCTGACTGATCCGGCGGCAAACCCATTGCAAGCCCAGGTGCTTGTGCTGAGGTCAAGCTAGGAGTAACGCCAGCGCCGCACACCTGCCCCTGCCAGCAGCAACAGCAGCGGGGCCTCACCCCAGCGGTCGTAGGGCGTGAGGCCCTGCAGGCGGGGCAGGTCAAACACCCCGGTGGCGGCCCGCTCCGAAGGGAGCGAGGCCACCACCTCGCCCCGGGCATTCACCAGCAGGCTGGGCCCCGTATTGGCCGCGCTCACCAGCCACCGCCCCGTCTCGATCGCCCGCAACTGGGCCAGGGCCTGAAATTGCTGCTGCAGCATCAGTGGGTAGGGATCGAGGTTGGCACTGGCCAACAGCCAGCCCGCGCCCTCCCGGGTCGCAGTGGCCAGAGCGGCGCCGTCGGAGAGCTCGTAACAGATCGCCCCGGCAATGGCCCCGGCTGGCCTCAGCAACAGCCGGGAGGGGCCCCCCGGCTGGAGCCCCCCCACCGCCGACAGGCCGCTCCAGCGGATCAACCCGGCCAGGGGCACCCATTCGCCCAGCGGCACCAGACGGTGCTTGTCGAGCCAGCTGCTCGCCTGCCGCTCCCCCGGGGCAAACCGCAACAAGGCACTGCGCTGCTCAGGCTCGCCAGCCGGCTCAAGGGAGTGGAAGCCGCCGCTGATCAGCTCCACGGCGGCACCATCCGCAAGCTGGGGCTCCAGCCCCAGGGCACCCTCGGGCAACAGCACCACCGTGGCCCCACGCTGCCGGGCCTCCACCAAAGCTGCCGCCAGCCGTTGCTGGAGCCGTTGCTGCTGGGCCCACGCAAACTTCTGGCGGGTGGGGATGGCCGGCTGCAGCACCAGCACCCGCTCGGACTCGCGGCCCTCGGCGGGCGCCGCCAGCAACAGGGCAGCACCCAGGCCATGGCTGAGCAGCACCGCCGCCACCGTGGCGGCAATCCAGCGCCGCCGCTGGGGCACCGTGCAGCAGCGCCACAGGCACCAGCCCAGCAGCAGCTGCACCGCCGCCAGCAGACCACTCCCCCCCAGGGCGGCCAGGCCGGCCAGGGGGCGATCGCCGGGCAGGGCCGCCGCCCCCAACCCCAGCCAGAACAGGGGGCCCTTGGCCAACCCCACCTCCACCAGGCCCCAGCCCCCGCTCAGCAGCAGGGCACTGCTGGGCCGGCGGGGGTCCAGGCGGCGAGCCAGCCCCACCCACAGGCCCACCAGCAACGCGCCGGCCAGGGCGCAGATCGCCAACAACGAGCCCGCCAGGGGCAGGCTCAGGGGACCGGGCACGCCGATCCAGTCGAGGGGATGGAGGCCCAGCAACCAGCGGTGACTCACCAGCACGGCGGCGCCACCCCAGAGAACCCCGCCGCGGGCCCCGATGGCCGAGCCCGGCAGGGCCCACAGCCCCGCCAACGCCAGCCACAGCAGCGGCGGCCACCCGAGGGGAGGCAGCGCCAGGCCGGCCAGCAGGCCACCACCCCCCGCTAGCCACCATCCCCCTAGCCGGTCATTGCCCATGGCAGGTGAGCGTAGGAAGCGCCAGGGTGAAGCAGGACAGTTGCGCCCATGGACCCCAACAACCCGCTCCAACAGCTGCTGCTGCGCGGCCTCGGCACCACCTCCCTGGTGTCGGAACGGCTGCGCACCGTGACCCAAGCCTGGGTGCGCAGCGGCAAGCTCGATCCCAGCCAGGCCCCGGCCCTGGTGGATGACGTGCTCAAGGCCCTGCGCGGCGAGACACCGGAACTGGAACAACAGGCGGAGCGCCAGCTGGAGCGCAACAAAGACCAGTTGCTGCAGGACCTGGGCCTGGCCCGTCAGCGGGAACTGGATGAACTGCGGGGCCGGATCGACCGGCTGGAGAGGGCCCTGCGCCAGCGCCCGGGCGCTGAGGTCTCCGAAGACCTGGACATTCCCGATTGATCAAGCGGCAGAATCAGGCCAACCCGCGGGTTCCCATGCGCGACATCCTGATCAGCTCCGCCGTGTTTGTGGCCTGCCTGTTGCTGGCCCTGGTCAGTCAGCTGGTGAGCCCCACCACCGTGGCGGCGGCCAGTGCCGGTGGCGCCACGGCCGAGGCGGCGCTGGCCACCCCAGCACCGGCCAGCCCCCGCAGCCAACCGGCGGTGACCAGCAGCTTCGAACTGGACCCCGACGACCCCAACCCCACCCTTTTTGTTATGGCAACCGACGACGGCATGGCCTCCAACGGCGATCTGGCCCAGGCCGCTGGCCTCGGCGGCGAGCTCAATGCCCCCAAGGAGCGCACCACCCCCAGCGGACTGCGCATCACCGACCTGGTGGTGGGTGACGGCGCCGAGGCCATCGCTGGCCAGACCGTGGTGGTGAACTACCGCGGCACCCTGGCCAACGGCACCGAATTCGACAGCAGCTACGGGCGCGGCCCCTTCTCCTTCCCCCTCGGCGGCGGCCGGGTGATCCAGGGCTGGGATGAGGGCGTGGCCGGCATGAAGGTGGGCGGCAAGCGCAAGCTGGTGATCCCCCCCGACCTCGCCTATGGCGAGCGGGGAGCCGGCGGCGTGATTCCTCCCAATGCCACCCTCACCTTCGAAGTGGAACTGCTGCGCATCGGCGGCTGAGGGTCGGGGCGTGATCGTTAAGATGCACCCTCGCTCTACCCCCCTTCATGGCTCATACGCTGCCCGCGCTGCCCTACGGCCTCGATGCGCTCGAGCCCAACATCTCCCGCTCGACCCTTGAGTTCCACCACGGCAAGCACCACGCCGCCTACGTCACCAACCTGAACAACCTGGTGGCAGGAACCGACCTGGACGGCAAGAGCCTCGAGGACACCATCACCGCCGTGGCCGGGGACGCTGGCAAGGCCGGCGTGTTCAACAACGCCGCCCAGGTGTGGAACCACAGCTTCTACTGGCAGTGCATGAAGCCCGGTGGCGGCGGCCAGCCCACCGGCGCCCTGGCCGACAAGATCAACGCTGACTTCGGCAGCTTCGAGGCCTTCGTCGAGGCGTTCAAGGCCGCCGGCGCCACCCAGTTCGGCAGCGGCTGGGCCTGGCTGGTGCTCGACAACGGCACCCTGAAGGTCACCAAGACCCCCAACGCCGATCTGCCCCTGGCCCACGGTCAGAAGGCCCTGCTCACCATGGATGTGTGGGAGCACGCCTACTACCTCGACTATCAGAACCGCCGTCCCGATTACATGACCACCTTCCTCGAGAAGCTGGTGAACTGGGACTTCGTGGCCGCCAACCTGGCCGCCGCCTGAACGTCCGCAGCAACGGAGGAGTTCGCTCCTCCATGCCAAGGCCCCCGGTGATCCCGGGGGCTTTTTGTTGGCCTACCAGGACGCGCCGGACGCGGGACATCAACAATCGTGCCAGAGGCGCTGACAGGGTCTTCACTGCTGCAGAACATCCAGAGGCCTGGTCTGCCATCTTCGGGATGTTGAAGTCCACCACCCTTGCTCTCAGTGCTGTCTTGCTGGTCGGTGCTGGTGTGGCCCCTCTGACGGCGGAGGCCCGGGGCGGTGGTGGCGGCGGCGGCGGTTTTGGTGGCGGTGAAGCTTTTCGTGGCGGTGGCTTCAGCTCAGGTGGCTTCAGCGGGGGCAGCTTCAGCGGAGGGGGCGGTGGCTCGTACCGCTTCAGCGCGCCACGCGTTGAGTCAGCACCGCTTCAGCCGGCAGCACCGATCGAGCGTGCCGCACCGACAGACCGACCCATGGAGCGGGACCTGAATCAGGGCTACAGCGGCAGTCATCCCTCCTTCGGAACCGGCAGCCGCACCTCCTGGACCGGCCACAACATCTCCGCGGACCAGTTCCGCCGTTTCAACCAAGGTGGCAGCGACCGCAGCTGGGGCAATGTCGATTCCAATCGCCTCAACAGCCAGGTCAACCGCGAGACCAACTTCTACAACCGCAACTACGGCGGCTGGAACAACAACTGGGCCAATGGGGGTTACTGGGGAAACCGTCCCTGGGGATATGGCTGGTACAACTGGGGCCCCGACACCTGGGGGTGGTGGGGCAATGCATCACCGGGCTGGGGCCTGGCGGCCCTAGCCGGAGCCGACGTGATCAGCGCCCTGGTCAACGCCGCCTCCGAACAACAGTCACCCGTCATTGAGGTCCCCAATAGCGACTATCAATTGAATTACGCCACCGTTGACTCGGTGGGCACAGCGGGCGCCGACTTCAGCTACGCCGTGGCTGGCAGCCCGCCGATCAAGGGGGCGGCGAACTGCCAAGCGGGTCTGCTTGACGGTCAGGTGCCCAGCACGGCCGCCCAGGCCCAGTTGCTCAATGCTGCCTGCCAGGTGGCCTATGGGCCCGACCCCAAAGGCACTCCCCTTCCCGAAAGCCTGGCCGGCAGGCTGCCAGGTTGGCTGCGCGACCTGCTGGTGTTGGCCCTCGGCGGTGGGCTGGCGGTGGCGGGCTGGCGACTCCTGGAGAGCCGTCGGCACCCCTCAGCAGCAGCGAAGGGCGACGAACACCATGCCCGCGTGACCTCAAGCTGATCCCATTGGCTGGGCACTGCTGAGCACCGCCTCTGGCGAAATCCACATGGCATCGCCGTAGGAAAAAAAGCGGTACTGGCGCTCGATCGCCTCGGTGTAGAGGGCCAACAGGCGCTCGCGGCCGATCAGGGCACTCACCAGCAGCAGCAGGGAGCTCTTGGGCAGGTGGAAGTTGGTGAGCAGGCCCTGCACCACGGCAAAGCGGTAACCGGGCTGGATCACCAGGTTCACCGGGCCGGTGTGGGGCTTGAGCTCACCGCCATGCAGCTGGGCCACCGCCTCCAGGCTGCGCACCGAGGTGGTGCCGATGGCGATCACCCGGCCGCCGCGCGCCCGGCAGGCCGCCACCGCGGCCACCAGCTCCGGGCTCACCTCCACCCACTCGCTGTGCAGCTGCAGCTGGCTGAGATCTTCCGTTTCCACCGGCCGGAAGGTGCCCAGGCCCACGTGCAGGGTGGTGGTGGCCAGCTCCACCCCGCGCCCGCGAATCGCCGCCAGCAAGTCGTCGCTGAGGTGCAGGCCCGCCGTGGGTGCCGCCACGGCTCCAGGGCGGGCGGCATAGCGGGTCTGGTAGCGCTCGTTGTCGCTGGCGTCGTGCTCGTGGATGTAGGGCGGCAGGGGAATGGCGCCGTAGCGCACCAGCAGCGGCTCGAGGGCGGCCGCATCCCCGCACTCGGCCGGAAACTGCACGATGCGACCGCCGGTGGCGGGGTCGCTGCCCAGCACCTGCACGGGCAGCGGGGGCTGATCGCCGGCCACCAGCTCAATCCAATCGCCCGGCTGGAGTTTCTTGGCCGGCTTGGCCAGGCAGAGCCATTGACCGCTGCCCTGGGGCAAGGCCTGGTCTCCCTGCCAGGGCTCGAGCACGAGCAGTTCCACGGCGCCGCCACTGGACCGGCGCGCCTCCAGGCGGGCCCGCAGCACCCGGGTGTCATTCACCACCAGCAAATCCCCCGATTGCAGCTCCTGCTGTAGGTCCCACACGCTCAGATGGCGGGCATGGGGGGCAGGGCCCTCTCCGGGGGGATCCACCGCCAACAGGCGGGCGGCATGGCGGGGCTCCACCGGGCGCTGGGCGATGCGCGCGTCTGGAAGATCGAAGCCGTAGCTCGACAGCCGCCGATCGGCGGGGGTGCTCATGGCTGAAGTCCGGCGGTCATGCCGGCAGGTAATAGCGCACGAGGGTAAACACCCGGTTGCCACTGGCATCGAGGGCCCGGTGCATGTTGATGCCGCGCTGGTTGAGCAGCAGGGAATCAAAGCGGTAGCGAGGGATCGCCATCGGCATCACGATGGTGTGGCTCACCTCGGGGTGGGCCTGCTCTTCGGCGGCCACAAACGCCACAAACGGATCGATCAACGAGGCGTAAGGGCTGTCCAGAATCCGCAGGCTGATGCCAGGCGACTCGCCCACCAGCCGCCCCCAGTCGCGCTGAATCCCGTCGATGTCGTCGCCCTCGGAGCGCACCCACACCGCGGTGACTTGATCCGACACCGTGGCCGCGTAGCGCAGGGCATCCAGGGAAGGACGGGAGAGGGAGGCCATCCAGACGATGCTGCGGTTGCCCACCGGATCGCGCCGGGCCGGCAGGACCAGGCTGCCACTGGAGTCAGCCGGCAGGGCGATGGCGTCATAGACGCGGCGATAGCGATTGCGAATGCTGGCCAGCAGCCACACCAGCAGGGGGATGGCAATCACCACCGTCCAGGCGCCCTCCCCAAACTTGCTCACCACAATCACCAGCAACACCACGAAGGTGGTGAGGGCACCCAGCGCATTGATGGCGAGCCGCCCGAACCAACCAGCACCGCGCCGGCGCCACCAGCGCACCACCATCCCAACCTGGGAGAGGGTGAAGGCCATGAACACGCCGAGGGCATAGAGGTTCACCGCCACGGTGGTGTCGCCCCGGCACACCAGGATGATCAGCGCCGTCGCCGCCAGCAGCACGGCGATGCCGTTCTGGAACACCAGCCGATCGCCGATCCAGCCCATCTGGCGGGGCAGAAACCGATCCTGGGCCAACATTGCCGCCAGGCGTGGGAAGCCCGCAAAGGCGGTGTTGGCCGCCAGGGTGAGGATCAGCAGGGTGGTGATCTGCAGGGCCCAGAACAGCCCACTCCCCGCACCGAACACACGCAGGCCCACCTGGGCCAGCACGGTGCGATCGGGATCGGGGGCCACTCCGTACAGATAGGCCAGGCCACTCACGGCCAGGAACATGGCCCCCAACATCAGGCCCATCACCAACATGGTGGCGCGGGCACGGCGGGCTGCTGGCTCGCGAAACACCGAAACGCCATTGGCAATCGCCTCGATGCCGGTCATGGCCGAACAACCGGAGCTGAAGGCCCGCAACACCAGAAAGGCTCCGAGGGGCTCCACAGCCCGGATGACCGGGGGGGGATCGGGGCTGAAGCCATGGGCCCCCACCAGGTTTTGGAGACCGAACACCGCCAGCAACACCACCATCGCCACAAAGGCGTAGGTGGGGAGGCTGAAGGCCTGACCGGCTTCCCGCAGGCCGCGCAGATTGGCCCAGCCCACCGCCAAGAGCAGCAGCAGGGCCAGGGGCACCTCATAGGGCAGCAGTGCCGGCCAGAGGGAGGAGAGGGCCTGGGTGCCGGCCATCAAACTCACCGCCGCCGTGAGGGTGTAATCCACCAGCAGGGCCGCCGCCGCCACCAGGGAGGGGCCGGTACCGAGGTTCTCCCGGGCCACCACGTAGGAGCCACCGCCCTGGGGGTAGGCCTCGATCGTCTGGCGATAGGACGCCACCACGATCGCGATCAGGGCAACGATCGCCAGGGTGATGGGAAGCGACAAGCGCAGCGCCTGGCTGCCAGCCAACACCAACACCCCCAGGGCCGCCTCCGTGGCATAGGCCACCGACGACAGGGCATCGGAAGCAAGGATCGGCAGGGCCTGCAGGCTGGGCAGCCGCTCGGAGGCCGCGGCCGTTTTGGGGAGAGGCTTGCCAAGCAGCCTGCGGAACAGGGCCGTGGCTGCAGGCTGGTTCACGGTGGTCAGGAGATCAGAGCGCCAGGCTCTCCGGGTTGGTCTCGATCAGCTGGGCCAGGTCCTTGAGGAAGGCAGCGGCGTGGGCGCCGTAGATGGTGCGGTGGTCGCAGGTGAGGTTCACCTGCATCTGGTTGGCCACGCGCATGGAGCCGTCCTTGCCGGCCACCACGGTGGGGCGGGAGGCCGCCACCGCCAGGATCGCGCCCGTGCCCGGAGGCAGGATCGCGTCGAAGCGATCGACGCCGAACATGCCCAGGTTGGAGAGGGTGAAGGTGCCGGTGCTGTACTCCTCAGGCTGCAGCTGTTTGCTGCGGGCCCGGGCCACCAGATCGGCCCAGGTGCGGGCCATCGAATAGATGTCGGTCTTGTCGGCGTTGGCCAGCACGGGGGTGATCAGCCCCCCGTCTTCCATGGCCACGGCCACCGCCACGTTCACGGCGGCGGGGAAGCTCATGGCACTGCCATCGGCGCTGGTGGCCGCGTTCACCTGGGGATGGCGGGCCAGCGCCACGCCCACGGCCTTGGCCAGCAGGGCCGTCATCGTGACGCCCTTGGGCTTCACCTGCTTGTAGAGGGCATCCAGCTTGGTGGTGGTGATCGTGTAGCCCACCCGGAAGCAGGGCACCGCCAGGCTGGCCACCATGTTGCGATTCACCGCCCCCTGAAGGGTGTTGAAGGCCACGCTTTCCCCGGGTCGCCCGAAGGCCTCACCGGCAGGAGCGGGGGCCGCCGCGGCCCCGTTGGCACCGGCAGCGACCACCACGGCAGCACCAGAGCCTTCCGCCACCCGGGGTACGGCCACGGTGAGGCCCAGGGCCCGCTCCACGTCCTCCGCCTGGATCCGGCCGTGGGGACCACTGCCCCGCAGGCTGTCGAGGGCCACGCCGTGCTGGCTCGCCAGCTTCTTGGCGCGGGGAGAGGCCACCACCCGGCCGGAGGCCACGGGAGCCGGCGCCGCAACAGCGACGGGTGCGGGAACCGCCACCGGCGCAGGAGTGGGGGGGGCGCTGACGGGGGGTGCAGCGGCCGCCACAGCTGCGGGAGTGGCGGCTGCGGCCGGAGCCGCCGGCGTCTTGGCGGCCGCCTCGGCAATCTCGGCCTCGGTTTCCACAATCAGGCCGATGGTTTCGCCCACGGGGGCGGTGCCGCCGGCGGGCATCAACACGGCCGCCAGGAAACCCTCGTTGAACGACTCCACGTCCATGTCGGCCTTGTCGGACTCGACGACGAGCACCGACTCACCGCGCTCCACCTTGTCGCCGGGCTTCTTCAGCCACTCCACGATCTTGCCCTCCGTCATGGTGGACGAGAGGGCCGGCATGAAGATTTCGTGGGTGGCCAACGGGGGTCTGCCGCGAGTTGGGCGGATTTTACGTGGCTCCTGGCCAGGGCTCAGGCGCCGGCCTCACGCGCCGGTTTCGATGGCCTCGATCACGCCATCGCGCACCAGGACCGCCGCCTGGAGCTTCTCCACCAGGTTGTCGCCCACCCGCACCTCGCAGAGGCTCTCGATCTGCCCCTGCTCCACGATCTGCTCCATCTCCAGCTCCCGCACCTGGCGCTGCTGCTCAAGCATCTGCCGCTTCTGCTCCTCGAGCTCGGCCCGCTTGGCGGCCACCTGCTGCTGCACCGATGCCACCTGGTCCTGCACCCGGGGGTCGAGCGGGTTGGCACTCTGGCGGCGGATCTCGTCGATCAGCTGTTGCCCCTCCTGCTCCAGCTGGGACAGCTGGCCGTCGACGTTGGCAATGGCGTTGCTGAGTTCGCGCTCGGCGTCTTCCTTCCAGCGGGGCGTGACCACGGCACGCACGGTGATCGTGCGCTTGATCGTCAGGGAGCCGTCGGCCATGGGTCATGCAAAGCAGCGCCCAGGCTGTCAGTGCGGCGGGCCCGGGTCAACGGCCGGTTGGCCGCACCTCAAAGCCGGGCCTTCAACGGGGCGCATAAATGGCCGCAATCGCCTCGCCATCCCGGGCCACGATGCGATCGCGGCGCTGCTTGAGGGTCTGGGTGAGCAGGCCGTTGTCGAGAGTGAAGGGCTCCACCAGGGCCACTCCGGCCAGGCGCTCATCGGGCCGGGAGCCCGGGCGGGCGGCCAGCAGCCGATTGCATTCGCGGGTGAGGACGCGCAGCAGGGCTGCCTCGGCCGGAGCCGACGCCGGGGCCAGACCCGCCGCCACGGCGAAGGCGGCCAGGGCCTCGGCCCGAGGCACCAGCAGGGCACCGAGCTGTTTGCGGTCCTGGCCCACCAGCATCACCTGCTCGATCAGGGGGCTGGCCACCAGGGCCTCCTCCAGCGGGCCGGGCTCGATGTTTTCGCCACTGCTGAGCACGATCGTGTCCTTGGCCCGGCCGGTGAGCACCAGGGAGCCATCGGGCAGCAACTGGCCCAGATCACCCGTGTCAAACCAGCCCTCGCCATCCAGCACCGCCGCGGTGGCCTCCGGCTTGCGCCAGTAGCCCGCCATCACCTGGGGACCGCAGGCCAGCACCCGTCCCCGCTCGCCGATGGCCAGAAGCGCACCCGTGTCCGGATCGACGATCCGCAGGCTGGTGGCCGGCAGGGGCTGGCCGGCACTGCCGCGGCGATTGCTCCAGCTGCGGCGGCAGGTGAGCACCGGGCTGGTTTCGGTGAGGCCGTAGCCCACCAGCAGCGCGATGCCGATTGCCTCAAAGAAGCCATCCACGTGCAAGGCCAGGGCGCCGCCGCCGCTGATCGCCGTGCGCAGCCGCCCGCCCACCAGCTGCTGGCGCACCTTGGGCCACAACAGGGCTGCAGCCAGCCGGTGCAGGGGCCAGCGCAGCAGCGCCTGCGCAGCCGCCCCGAGGCGGCCCGGTAAGGCTTCCGGGGTGAGGGTGAGATCCAGGGCCTGACGTCGCCGCTGGCCGTAGGCGCGGCTGTTGGCCAGGGCGGCCCGCAGCAACCGCTGGCGCGACGCCGGCATCGCCGCCAGGGCATCGTCAAAGCCCGAAAGCAGCGCCTCCCACAGCCGCGGCACACTGATCAGGTAGTGGGGCCGCACCCGCTGCAGGTCGGCGCGCAGCTGCTTGAGGGTGGTGTAGGTCTGGCGGCAGCCACAGGCCAGCAGGAAGTATTCGGCGCTGCGCTCGTAGGAGTGCCAGATCGGCAGCACACTCACCACCCGATCGCCAGGCCGGGGGGCCACAGCCACGCCCAGATGACGCAGCTGGTGCAGCAGGTTGGCGTGGCTGAGGGGGACGCCCTTGGGCTGCCCGGTGGTGCCAGAGGTGTAGAGGATCGTGGCGAGGCGGGCCCCATCCCCGGGCGGGGGCGGAACCGGCGAGCCAGAAGCCAACGCCGCCGCGCCGCGCTCGAGCAGGTCTCCCCAGCCCAGGCAGGGCACCGGTGGCACTCCCTCGCCCTGTTCCCCCTCGAGCACCACCACAAAACGCAGCCGTGCCCATCGCTCTCCGTCGAGGGCGAGGGCTGCCAGCAACCTGGCCGACTCCACCACCAGGCCCACGGCGCCGGAGTCTTCCAGGATGTAGCGCAGCTCCTCCACCGGAGCGGCACTGCCCCGCACCGCATCGGCGCCACCGGCCCGCATCAGTCCCTGGTCGGCTTGGAGCCAGCGGGGGCTGTTTTCGGCGAACAGGGCCACCACATCCCCGGCAGCCACCCCCAGGCCGGCAAAGGCTGCCGCGGCCTGCTCGATGCGCTGGTGCAGCTGGCGGTAGCTGACCTGCTCAGGAGTGGCGGCGTGGGGGGCCTCTAGGGCGATGGCGTCGCCATGGCGTTCGGCCAGCACGGGCCAGAGCTGCTCCAGGCCGGTAAGACCGCTCCAGTCGGCACGGCGGGCCAGGGCCTGGTGGTCGCGGCGGCTGCCGCTCCAGTGGATCTCAGCGGGAGAGGCGGCGCGGGCCACGGCGACGGCAGGGGAATGGCGTGGCCCCAGGGTTACCACCCCTGGAGGCCCTCCTGGGGGTTCGGTGGCCGCAGATCCAACCCGAACCGCCGGGCGAAGGCCCCCAGCAGCGGCTGACGCAGGCCCTGACTGGTGAGCTCCGGCCGCCAGTCCACCAGCCGCCCCACCGGCCGGTCGCTGAGGCCACAGGGCACCACCGCGGCAAAGCCGGCCAGGTCGCCATCCACGTTCAGGGCCAGGCCGTGCTGGCTGATCCAACGGCGCGCCCCGACGCCGATCGCCGCCACCTTGCGGCCCTCCAGCCACACGCCGGTGAGTCCGGCGATGCGCTCGCCCTGGAGATCCAGCCCAGCCAGCAGGTCGATCACCACCTGCTCCAACTCCCGCAGGTAGTGGTGCAGATCCGCACCGTGGCGCTGCAGGTTGAGCACCGGGTAGAGCACCAGCTGGCCCGGGGCGTGGTGGGTCACCTCCCCGCCGCGGTCGATCCGGTGCAGCGGCAGGGGCGGGCGACGGGGATCAAAGCGCAGGAAGGCCTCCGAAGCGCCGCGGCCCAGGGTGTAGCAGGGCTCGTGCTCGAGCAGCAGCACCGCCTCCGGCCCCTCGGGGTGGGCCAGGAGCCGCTGCTGGAGGCTGCGCTGGGCTGCCCAGGCCCGCTCAAACGGCACCGGTTGCGCCGCTTCAAAAAGGATTGCGTCGAGCTTGGGGCCCATCACCAACCGTTCTTAGCGTTGGAGCACCAGAACACCGGAGGCGGTTGCCATCTGATGAAACTGCTGATCCATGGCCGCAATCTTGACGTCACCCCGGCCATCCGGGAGTACACCGAAACCAAGCTGACCCGCGCCATCCACCACTTCGAAGGCCTCGTCAAGGAGGCCGACGTGCACCTCTCGGTTGCCCGCAACCCCCGGGTTCCCCAGCAGACGGTGGAGGTCACGATGTTTGCCAACGGCACCGTGATCCGGGCCCAGGAGCGCAGCGACAACCTCTACGCCAGCATCGACCTGGTGGCCAGCAAGCTGAGCCGCCAGCTGCACCGCTACAAGGACCGCATCCAAGAGCAGAGCCAGGGGCCCGTGCACCGCTCCGCCCGCGACGAGGAGGCCGGTGCCGCCGCCCTGCCGCCCCCCGGCAGCAGCCTGGTGGATGGCAAGGAACCCGAGCTGCCCAGCCCGGGTGTGCGGCGCAAGTACTACGCCATGCCGCTGATGAGCCTCGACGACGCCCTGCACCAGCTGGAGCTGATCGACCACGACTTCTACGTGTTCCGCGACGCCGAGAGCGGCCAGATTCAGGTGGTGTATCACCGCAACCATGGCGGCTTCGGGGTGATCCAGGCCAAGGACGCGTGAGCGCCGACCGGCCCGACCTCAGCCCCCTGATCGACCACGCCCTGCTGGATCCCCACCAGGGCAGCACGGCCATCCGCCAGTGCTGCGAGGAGGCCCGCCACTTCGGCTTTGCCGGGGTGTGCGTGGCCTCCCGCTGGGTGGATACCGCCCGGGAGCAGCTGCCCCGGGAGGGGAAGGGCCCCAGCCCCAGCCTGATCGCCGTGGTGGGCTTTCCCTTCGGCGCGGTGCCGGCCGCGGTGAAACAGGCCGAGGCCGAGGCCGCCGCCGCCGCGGGGGCCGATGAACTCGATGTGGTGCCCGATTTCGGGTCCTTGGCGGATCGCCGCAGCACGCCGATCCACGACGAGCTGGCCGCCATCTGTGAACTGGGCCTGCCGGTGAAAGTGATCCTCGAGGTGGGCCGGCTCGATCCCGAGGCCCTGGCCCTGCTGGTGGAGATCAGCATCGATGCCGGTGCCCGCTTCCTCAAGACCGGCAGTGGCTTCGGCCCGCCGGTGACCGTTCAGCAGGTGCAGCAGCTGCGGGAGCTGGCCCGGGGCCGGGCGGCCATCAAGGCTTCCGGCGGCATCGCCGACCTGGAGCACGCCCTGGCCCTGGTGGAAGCGGGCGCCACCCGCCTCGGCACCAGCCGCGGTGTGGCCCTGGCCCTGGCCCTGCGGAGCTGAGCGCAGCGGTGCCCGAACAGAGCCTGGAGGGCTTGGCCCTGAGCTGCAAGCCCCTCGGCGAAAACGACCGCCTGCTCACCCTGCTGAGCGAAGACCAAGGGGTGATCCGGCTGGCGGTGCCGGGGGCGCGCCGTCCCCGCAGCAGCCTGGCCGCCGCCGTGCCCCTCAGCCACCTGCAGTTGCAGGTGGGCGGTCGCAGCGGCCTGCGGCGCGTGCGCCAGTTGAAGGTGCTGCGCAGCTACAGCGGCCTGGCCCAGCAGCTGGAGGCCCTGGCCGCCGCCCAGGCCCTGAACGAACTGTGCCTCGCCCTGGTGCCCAGCGAATCCCCCGCCCCGGGGATGCTGGCCGACCTGCTGATGCAGCTGGGCCGCCTCGACGTCCTGGTGCGGGAGCGGGGCTGCGACCTGGAGGCCCTGGCCATTGCGGTGCAGGGCAGCGTGCATCTGCTCGCCCTCGGCGGCTACGCCCTGCCCCTGGGCCGTTGCGCCCGCAGCGGCGAGCCGCTGGAGCCCCCCGTGGGCAACTGGGACTGGCGCTGCAGCCTCGTTCCCAGCGAAGGCCTGGTGATCGGCGGCCTGGCGGGAGCCCGGGTGGTGCTCAATGCCTCGGAGCTGGCCCTGCTGCAACGGCTGCTGCGGCCCAACCTGCCCCGCCGGCGCGATGGCGAGCTGATGGGTCCGCTGCCGGTGTGGCTGCACCTGCTCGACCTGGTGGAGCACTGGTGCCAGGAACACCTCGAGCGCCGTCCCCGGGCCTTTCGGCTGCTGCGCTCCGGCTTCTCCCCCGGGGTTGCGGCATCATGACGATCCAGAAGCGGCCCGGGCGAACTTGAGCGGCAGTTCCCACGCCACCGGCCTGCAAGGCGTTTTAGCCCTGCCCGATTTCCGGCGCCTGTGGCTGGGGCAGATCCTGTCCCAACTGGCCGACAAGTTCTACATCGTGTTGATGGTGTTCCTGATCGCCCAGACCTGGGTGCGGGGAACGCCGGAGGCCAATCCCGCCCTGGCCGAGGCCGCGTCGGCGATTCGCCTCGACCTGCCCGAAACCCGGGCCCAGATGATCACCCTGCTGGCCACGGGGATCTATGTGGCCAACACGATCCCGGCCATGGTGCTCGGGACGGTGGCTGGGGTGTGGGCCGACCGCTGGCCCAAGCGGGCCGTGATGGTGGCTTCGAACGCCCTGCGGGCGGGCCTGGTGCTGCTGGCGCCCTTCTGCCTGGTGCAGGGGCCGGAGTGGCTCGGCCTGAGCTGGGGCTACTGGGGCCTGGTGCTGATGACCTTCCTGGAGTCGGTGCTCACCCAGTTTTTCGCCCCCGCCGAACAGGCGGCCATTCCCCAACTGGTGCCCAGCGACCAACTCCTGGCCGCCAATTCCCTCTACCAGGCCACCAGCATGGCGGCCACCATCGTGGGATTTGCCCTGGGCGATCCCATCCTGCGGCTGCTGCATCTGGCCCTGCAGCGGATCGGCATCGACGGCGGCGAATTCCTGCTGCTGCCCTTCTGTTACGGGATGGCGGCGGTGGCCATCAGCCGGATTCGCTGGCAGGAGGAGCCCCGGCCACCCAGCCGAACCTCGGTGTGGCAGGAAATCGGCGAGGGGGTCCAGGTGCTGCGGGAGCGCCCCCGGGTGCGCAGCGCCATGGTGCAGCTGGTGCTGCTCTACAGCCTGCTGGCGGCCCTCTACGTGCTGGCCATCAGCCTGGCGTCGGCCATCCCCAGGCTGGGTCCCACCCAGTTCGGCACCCTGCTGGCGATGAGCGGCCTGGGCCTGGCCATCGGCGCCCTGGCCGTGGCCCAGCTGGGCCAGGGCCTCAACCGCCGCCACCTGGCCGCCACCGGACTGGGCACGATTGCCTGGAGTCTGGTGCTGCTGGGACAGCTGCGCGGCAACCTTGTGTTCACCCTGCTGCTCTGCGCCGTGCTCGGGGTGGGCTCGGCCCTGCTGGCGATCCCCGCCCAGACCACGATCCAGGAGGAGACGCCGGAGGAGCTGCGGGGCAAGGTGTTCGGCCTGCAGAACAACCTGATCAACATCGCCTTGAGCCTGCCGCTGGTGCTGGCGGGCACGGTGGTGAGCCGCTACGGGCTGTTGCCGGTGCTCTGGGGCCTAGCCGCTGTGGCCCTGATTGCCGCTCTGCTCGAGCGCCCCTGGCAACGCTGTTAGCGTGGTCTCCCGGACGCGCGAGCCCTGGTGGCCCACATTGCCTGGCTGGGCAAGAAAACCCCGTTCTGCGGCAACGTCACCTACGGACTGACCACCACCCATGCGCTGCGCAGCCGCGGCCACGGGATCAGCTTTATCCACTTCGATACGCCGGCCGGCAGCCTGGGCCGTTCCGGCGACGTGTTGCCAGAGGTTGAGAACCTCGGCGACAGCAATGGCGGGGGCCCGGAAGTGGCCCTGCCTTACCTGGTGAAATCCCAGGTGTACACGATTCCCTCCCTGGGGGCCCAACGGGAGCTGCGCGAGTCCCTCGAGCGGCTCAAGCCCGACCTGGTGCACGCCAGCCTCACCCTCTCCCCCCTGGACTTCCGCCTGCCCGACCTCTGCCAGCAGCTGGGGCTGCCGGTGGTGGCGACGTTCCATCCCGCCTTTGACGCCAGCCTGCGCAACCTCACCGCCGGCACCCAGCAGCTCACGTACCAGCTCTACGCCCCGACCCTGGCCAAATTCGACAAGGTGATCGTGTTCTCCGAGCTGCAGGCCGACGTGCTGCTGCGCCTGGGCGTGCGGGCCGAGCGGCTGGCGGTGATCCCCAACGGCGTCGACACCGACACCTGGCGTCCCGCCCCCGACAGCCTCCCCGGCGGGGGCCAGCCCAGCCCCGAGCTGCAGGAGCTGCGCCAGCGCTTTGCCGGCCGGCGCGTCTTCCTTTACATGGGGCGGGTGGCCACCGAGAAAAACGTGGAGGCCCTGATCAAGGCCTGGCGGCTCGTGCGCCCAGCCGGCTGCGTGCTGGTGATCGTGGGCGATGGCCCCCTGCGCAGCGCCCTGCAGGCCACGGGCGATGAACCCGACCTGGTGTGGTGGGGCTACGAGCCCAGCCTGGAGCGACGGGTGGCCTTCCAGCAGCTGGCGGAAGTGTTCCTGCTGCCCTCCCTGGTGGAGGGACTGAGCCTGGCCCTGCTCGAAGCGATGGCCGGCGGCACCGCCTGCATCGCCACCGATGCCGGCGCCGATGGGGAAGTGCTCGAAGGGGGCGCCGGCATTGTGATCAGCACCCAGGGGGTCACCACCCAGCTGCGCACCCTGTTGCCGGTGCTGCGCGACCAACCCGTCCTCACCGCCGAGCTGGGCCGCCGCGCCCGCCAGCGGGCCCTGGAGCGCTACACCCTGGAGGGCAACATCAACGCCCTCGAAGCGCTCTACGCCGAGCTGGTGCCCCAGGGCTCACTGGTGGTGTGATGCGGGTCCGCTGAACCCGGCCTGGCGGGCACGAATGGTGTCGAGACCCACCAGCAGGGCGTAGCGCTCGAAATCCAACATGCGGCCTTCGAAGCCGGCACTGGTGCCGTGCTGACGCAGGTGCTGGGCCCAGTCCTGCAGGGCCTGGGCCGCCGTGAACACCGAGCCGCAGGGATGGGCCACCACCGCATACCCCATCTCCTGCAGGGCCTCGGCCGTGAGCAGCGGGGTGCGGCCGCCTTCAATCAGGTTGGCCATGCTGGGAGTCCCCAGCTCGGCGAGCAGCTGGTTGGCAGCGCGCATGGCCGCCTCGCTCTCCAGGGCTTCCACGAACACCAGATCGGCACCGGCCGCTGCGTAGAGGCGGGCGCGGCGCAGCGCCTCGTCGAGGCCGAGCACGCCAGCGGCATCGGTGCGGGCCGTGATCACCAGATCGGGGTCCTGCCGGGCCCAGAGGGCCGCCTGCAGCTTGGGCAGGAACTCCTCCACCGGCACCACCTGCTTGCCGGCCATATGGCCGCAACGCTTGGGATAGGTCTGGTCCTCAATGAACAGGGCCGCAGCCCCGGCGCGCTCCGCCTCCCGCACGGCACGAATCACGTTATTGACATCGCCGAAGCCCGTATCCAGATCCACGAACACCGGGATCGCCACGGCCTGGCAAATCCGGCCGTAGGCCTGCAGCATCTCGCTGGCACTCAGCAAGCCGATATCAGGGGCCCCCAGCAGGCTTCCCGACAGCCCGTAGCCAGCCGCCGCAATTGCCTCGAAACCGGCTTGCTCCAGGATCCGGGCCGAGAGCCCGTCGTGGCAGCAGGGCATTTGCAGGATCTGCGGCGCCGCCAGCAGCTGGCGGAAGCGGCTGGTGGCACGCAACCCGCTCATCCCGGATCCAGCTCCCGGCAGCAGGCGGCAAAGGCTGCCGCCGGATCGGCTGCCGCCGTGATCGGCCGGCCGATCACCAACTGGCTGGCTCCTGCGGCCAGGGCCTGGGCCGGCGTGAGCACCCGCTGCTGATCCCCCAGGGCCGCCCCAGCCGGGCGAATGCCCGGGGTAACGAGGGCGAAGGGCTCGGGGTGGGCCGCCCGCAGGGCCGTCACTTCCAGGGGGGAGCACACGCAACCACCGATGCCGGCGCCGGCCGCCAGCTGGGCCAGCCGGGGCACGTAGTCGGCCACGGGCTCGCCGATGGCCAGCTCGCCGGCGAAGCGGGCCGGATCCCAGCTGGTGAGCACCGTCACCGCCAGCAGGGTGGGAGCCGGCAGGCCAGCCGCCGCGGCCGACTCCACCGCCGCCGCCTGGGCCGCCGCCAGGGCCTCACTGCCAGCACAGGCATGCACCGTGATCAGCTCAGCCCCCAGCCGCGCCGCGCTGCGGCAGGAACCGGCCATGGTGGCCGGGATGTCGTGGAACTTGAGATCGAGGAACACCCGCTGGCCCTGATCGCGCAGCTGCTGCACCACGGCCGGCCCGCCGGCCACGAACAGCTCCAGGCCCACCTTCACCCAGCGCAGGCCCGGCAAGGCCCGCGCCAGGGCCAGGGCCTGGGCGGGCGCCATGCCGTCGAGGGCGACGATGATCCGATCGGCAGGATCGAGCAAGGGCCGCTGACAGCTGAATTGCAGGTTAGGGAGGGCGTCGCCCAGGCGACATGGCGATGGCATCAGCACTGCATCGAGGTGCCGATCCCACCACCCAGGCTGGACCCGTGCGAGCCGTGGCCATGGCCTTCTCCGAGCCCACCCCCCTGCCGGTGTCCCTCAGCCTGGAGCTAGCCCCGTGCTGCCCCCTGCCTGCCTGGCACCCCTGGGGCGATGCCGTCATCACCATCCCCTGCCGCTGCGGTGATGGGGCGGTGGCGGATGGGGCAACGGCCCAGAGCCCGAGCTGGGACGACCTGCTCGGCACCCGCTAAGCGCTGCTGGTTGGGGTCTCGTCCGGAGCCCTCAGTCCAGCACCAGCCGCCGGAAGGTCTTCTTGCCCAGCTGCAGCACCTTGCCGGCGAGGGCCTCGGCGCCGGCGAACTCCTGGTTGGGATCGGCCAGCTTCAAGCCATCGAGCTTCACCCCGCCCCCCTGGATCTGGCGGCGGGCCTCGCTGCTGCTGGCACAGAGGCCCACGGCGCTGAGCAGATAGAAGGCCTTGGCCGGGAAATTCACGGCCGCCAGGGAGGCCTCAGGCACCTCGGCATCGGCTGCCCCGGCGCCTTGGGCACCGCCCACCAAGCTGGCCGCATCGGCCTGGGCGGCACTGGCGGCCGCCGCCCCATGGCGCTGGCGGGTGATCTCCAGGGCCATCGCCTTCTGGCGCTCGCGGGGGTTGGCCGGCAGCGCCTCCAGGTCCAGGTTGGTGAGCAGGGTGAGGTAGTCCTCCACCACCGCATCGGGCACCTTCTCGAGCTTGGAATACATCGAGAGAGGGTCGTCGCTGAGACCCACCGTGTTGCCCAGGCTCTTGCTCATCTTCTGCACGCCATCGAGGCCCGGCAGGATCGGCAGGAGCATCCCGAACTGGGGGCGCTGGCCGAAATGGCGCTGCAGATCGCGGCCCATGGCCACATTGAACTTCTGGTCGGTGCCGCCGAGTTCCAGGTCGGCCTCAATGGCCACCGAGTCGTAGCCCTGCAGCAGCGGGTAGAGGAACTCGTGCAGGGAAATGGGCGTGCCGGAGCCGTAGCGATTGGCGAAGTCTTCCTTGGCCAGCATCTGACCCACGGTGCTGGTGCCCAGCAGTTCGATCACCTTGGGCAGATCCAGGCCCGCCAGCCATTCACTGTTGCGGCGCACCTCCAGCCGACCGGGGGTGTGGAAATCAAGCAGGGCCCGCTCCGGGTCCTGCCCCAGGCCCAGCTGCACGAGATAGGTGTCCGCATTGGCCTCCACCTCGGCGGCGCTGAGCTGCACCCGGGTGGCACTCTTGCCCGTGGGATCCCCAATGCGGGCGGTGAAGTCGCCGATGATCAGCACCGCGGTGTGGCCCGCATCCTGGAAAGCCCGCAGCTTGCGGAACAGGATCGAGTGACCCAGGTGGATGTCGGAGCCCGTGGGGTCGATGCCGAGCTTCACCCGCAACGGCACACCGCGGCGCTCTGCCTGGTCGAGCCGGGCACGGAGCTGTTGATCCGGATCCTCGGCTGCCGCACCAGCTGGGAACAGGTCGGCCATACCCCGGGCCAGCCAGGCCGGCAGGGAGGCCTTCAGGGCGGACGGTTGCACTGCAGACGGTTGCACTGCGGACGGTTGCGATCCGGTCATCAGCGCAGGCCCCCTGGGTGGCGGTGTGGCCGGATCGTACGCAGCCGCTAAGCGGGGGTATCGAGCTGACCCTTCATGCGCTCGAGGGTCTGGTGCATCTGCTGGAACATGGTTTCGGGCGTCAGGCCGAACTGGCTGAGCTGGGTCCGCAGCTGCTCCACGGTGAGCTTGGCCTGGAAATCCTCGGAGAGTTCGAAGCGCTTCATGAACACCCGATAGCGCTCCATCATGTCTTCCATCTTTTCGATGTAGAGCTTCTTGCCCTCGCGATCGAACTTGCCGTACTCACCGCCGAGCTGCATCAGCTGCTGGTAGTCGCCGAACAGACGCTTGGCTTCGTCCTGAACGATCTCGGATTCAAAGAACGCCATGACCCTGGCAGCGTTGCGGTGGTCCGATTCTGGTGACCAAGGGCCCCTCTGGGGAGTGCGGATAGACGTAATCCCGCCAGCATGGAACCAGTGCTCGGCGCCCGTGAGCCCCAGCCATGGACTTCACTCCCAAGCTCGAGCAGCTCCGTCGCAACACCGGCCAGATCCACAACCTGCTGCGCGAGGCCCGGCTGGTGACCTGCCTCGGCAACCGGGCCCTGCTGAGTCTGTTTGTGGGCGCCCTGGTGGACCGGGAGCAGCTGGTCGGGGCCGCCACCTGCGAAGCAGCAGGGCTGGCCCTGGTGGAGCGGCACCAACCCTCCATGGTGTTTTTGAGCGACACCCTGGAGCAGGGGTCGGGGGTGGCCCTGGTGCAGGAGATCAAACAACGCTGGCCAACAATCCACACCCTGCTGCTGGTCACCCAGGAGCACCGCCAGGCGGCGATCCAGCGCGCCATCGCGGCCGGCTGTGATGGCCTGCTGGTGGAGTCCCGCCTCGGCCTGGGCAGCGCCATGGCCGCCCTGCATGCCATCAGCGGCGGCGGCGTTTACGTGGACCGCAGCCTCACCGAACTGTTTCGCCAGGGTCCGGCTGGCCCGGGCCCCCTCGAAGCCCTGAGCGAGCGCGAGCGCGAGGTGCTGACCCTGGTGGCGCGGGGCGACAGCAACGGCGAAATCGGCCAGCAGTTGTTTGTCACGCCCGACACCGTGAAAACCCACCTGCGCCATCTCAGCCGCAAGCTCCAGGCCCGCGACCGCACCCACGCCGCCGTGCTCGGCCTGCGCTGGGGTCTGATCGACTGGCCTGACCACGAAGACCCCCGCTAGGTTCAGGCGGATTTGATGCGGTGGCGCTCCGCCATGGCCCAGCGGCACTGGTTGGATCCCCTGGCCCGTCAGGTGCTGCGGGCCACTGGCCAGATTCCGGCGCCCAGCCGCCAGCCCCCCCAGCCCTCCTGCGGCGAGGCTCCCGCCGAAGAGCGCCACCGGGAGCACGTGGAGCGGGATCTGCTGGCCCTGAAACTCCAGCAGGACCCCAACCTCCGCCTGGAGGACGCCGCAGCCGTGGAGCGCGCCGCCGCCCTGGGTTGGCGTCTCGACGTGAACCGCGCCACCGCCGCCGACTGGCTGCGACTGCCCGGCCTGGAGCCAGCCCAGGTGGACCTGCTGCTGCGTCTCCAAGCCGGCGGCGTCCAGCTGAGCGGCAGCGACGACCTGCAACGGGTGCTGGAGCTGCCCGACGCCATGGTGCAGGCCTGGCTGCCCCTGCTGGAGTTTCGCTGGTACGGCGAACCCGCCCTGGCGGCAGGCCCCCCCAGCCGGATCGATCTCAACCGGGCCCCAGCCCGGGAGCTGGAGCCCCTGGGCCTGGGAGCGGAACGGCTCAACCGGCTGTTGCGGGAGCGGGGGCGCGGCCCCTTCCTGGATCTGGCCGACCTGCAGCAGCGGCTGCAGTTGCCGGCCGCGCTGGTGGAAAGCTGGATCGGCCGGGTTCAGTTCCGGCCCGGTCCGGCTGGACCGGTGTTGCCGCCCTCCGCCAGGGACCGCTAGGGCCATGGCACGCCAGGGGGAACTGTTCGGCCCATCGGCCCTCACAGGCGCGAAGGAGGGCGGAGCCCAGGAGCTTCCGCTGCTGGCCCACCAGCTGCTGGAGTGGCAGGCCCGCCTGGCCGCCCACCAGCACCCCCTGCTGAGCGAGCAGGGCGACGCCCCTCAGCAGGGCTCCCTGTTCGGCGAACCGGGTCCAGCCACCGCTGGGCAGGCCGAGCCGCCCAACCCCCTGATGCTGCGGCCCCAACCCCTGTCCTTCTGGCGCTGGCCCACGGCTCCCCAGCGGGGTGCGGCCCTCTATTTTGTGGCTGATCGCCCCGCCAACCTGGGCCAGCCCCTGCTCCTCTACGTCGGGGAGACGGGCCGGGCCGACCAGCGCTGGAAGGGCGAACATGACTGCAAGGCCTACCTGGCGGCCTACAGCGAGGCGCTGCTGGCCGCTGGCCTGACCTGCCAGCTGAGCATCCGCTTCTGGCTGGATGCACCCGAGGCCACCCGGCCACGGCGGGCCCTCGAGCAGGCGCTGATCCAGCGCTGGCTGCCCCCCTTCAACAAGGAAACCCGCAGCCGCTGGGCCACGCCCTTCCAGGCGGAGTGAACCGGATCGCCCTGGCTACGATCGCGCCACCCCCGGCCGGCCCATGGAGTTTCGCTGCATCCCCGACACCCTGCCCACGGTTCTGGACCAGTGGGACGGGGATTGCCTGGCCGTCGGCCTGTTCGCCGGCAGCGACACCCCAGAAGCCGGGCAACCCGAGCCGGTGCTGCTGGCCCAGCTGGCGGCCCGCCTCGACCCATCTCTTCCTGGCCGGCTGGAGCAACGGCGCTTCAAGGCCAAGCCCGGCACCTGCCTGAGCCTGGAGCGCCTCGACGGCGCCCCCCAGACCCTGATCCTGGTGGGCCTGGGGGCCCCGGCCGACTTTGACCTCACAGGCCTGCGCCAGGCCTGCGCCGCCGCCAGCCAGGCCGCCGCCACCGCCGGGGCCCGCCATCTCGGCCTGGCCATGCCGCTGGCAGGGCTGGAGTCCGGCGCCGCAGCCCGGACCATGGCCGAGGCCGCCCGCCTGGCCCTGTTCAGCGACCAGCGCTTCAAGGGAGAACCCGAGCCCCGGAACCTGCCGGAGACGGTCAGCCTGATCGGTCTGGCCGAGGTTGCCCAGCCCACCCTGGCGGCGGTGTCGGCCACTTGCGCAGGCGTGGAGCTGGCCCGGGAGCTGGTGGCGGCCCCACCCAACGTGGCCACCCCCCAGCACCTGGCGGACACCGCTGCTGCGATCTCCCACGACTTCGGCCTGGAGCTGAGGGTGCTGGAGCGCAACGACTGCGAGGCCCTGGGCATGGGCTCCTACCTGGCGGTGGCCCAGGGCTCCGATCTGGCGCCGAAATTCATCCACCTCACCTACCGCCCCGCCGGTGAGGCCAGCCGCCGGCTGGTGCTGGTGGGCAAGGGCCTCACCTTCGATTCCGGCGGCTACAACCTCAAAACCGCCGGCTCCCAGATCGAGATGATGAAGTACGACATGGGGGGCAGCGCGGCGGTGCTGGGGGCCATGCGGGCCATCGCCGAGCTGAAGCCCGCCGGCGTGGAGGTGCACATGATCGTGGCCGCCTGCGAAAACATGATCAGCGGCGGGGCCATCCACCCCGGCGCGATCGTGACCGCCTCCAACGGCAAAACGATTGAAATCAACAACACCGATGCCGAGGGGCGGCTCACCCTGGCCGATGCCCTGGTGTATGCCTGCAAGCTCGAGCCCGATGCGGTGGTGGATCTGGCCACCCTCACCGGGGCCTGTGTGATCGCCCTGGGCGAGGAGATGGCGGGCCTCTGGTCCAACAACGACGGCT
>NZ_JAGQBE010000109.1 GCF_024345475.1 Cyanobium sp. T1B-Tous | reverse complement strand
TGGCTTTGCAGGAAAGCAGTAAGTAGATGCGGGGCGGCAAACCGCTCGCTCATCTGAGCTTAACACCAATTCACATCTTGCGGCCAACTTGGAGGATGAATTGGGCCGCACCAGGGCTGATGGCACCGACAAGCCCGGCTGATCACCCCCTAACCGGGGTCGCTCCTGCGTCACCCCAGGAAAGAGCTCAACAAGATCCGCCACCGGGACCCAGGTGCCGCGGAGGTGCTCATTCACCCAACAGGTGGCATCGGCTGCCGCAGCGCTGCTCGGCCATTCCACTGGCAGCCCTCCCTGCGATGCCCCCTTTCGTCGTGCGGGGCAACCCGCTGGAGGCCAGTGCTTGATCTGGCGCACCTTGGTGTGCGTGGATGGACATTCTTGGGTAGCCGCACCGCAAGGTGGGGCCAGCAAAGCCGATGACACCTGAGCTCGCAAACTGCGTACTTGAGGGACTCCTGCTGCTCCATGAGGAGCTGTCACAGGATCCTGAGTCGCCTTGGTACGTAGGCACACCAGATCAGACGCAGGTGCTGCATGACGAACTCTGGATCTTGGCTGGAGAGCTCTACCCCCGCTCCAGCGCTGCCTTGGTAGATGGCTGGTACCGAGCTGGTCGCTCGTCGTTATTGCCGGTGAACTGCACTGGCGAGCTGTTCAGCAGCCGGCACCTCCAGCTGGTGGGTTGATTAGGTCTGCTCACGCCGAGGGTGATGCAGCAACTAAAAACTGAGGCTTTGAGCCGCTAGTTTGAGTAGCTAGGAGTAAGAGCAAGGAGCGGCGGATAGGGCAGCTCCCTCTGTGACGATTCTTGTTCGTAATCCACGATCAACGGAAATTCCTCCTATTAATTCCCCCGTCTTGCGGCGCTTGGTGTGTCTTGACCCCAGAACGTCGCACCCATCCCATCCGAATACTGATCGCCGATGACGAGGCGAATATCCGGCGCATATTGGAAACGCGCCTGCGTCTAGCTGGCTTTGAGGTGGCAGCGGCAGTCAATGGCATGAATGCTCTTGAACTCTTCCGCAGCTTTGAGCCGGATGCACTTGTTCTTGATGTGATGATGCCAGAGCTTGATGGTTTCGCTGTGACCGAGCGGATCCGAGCTCAATCAGAAGTGCCGATTATTTTGCTCACTTCTTTGAGTGATGTAGGCGACCGCCTCACTGGACTAAAACTTGGCGCCGATGATTACATACTCAAGCCATTTAGCCCAAAAGAGCTTGAGCTACGTATTCGCTGTGTGCTGAGAAGAAGCTCTCCATTGCTTCTCAGCGGCAAGCAAATAAATAATGGCGCTGACCGAAAGCCTGCAAGCAGTCATTGGCTGATCGTAGGGAATTTCAGGGTTGATCTAACGCGCCGCAAAGCCTATCGCGGTGATGAGCGCATCCGTCTAACGGGAATGGAATTCAGCTTGCTAGAGCTATTGATTAACCGAGCGGGTGAGCCAGTCAGCCGGCTGGACATCCTCGAGCAGGTTTGGGGGTATAGGCCCACAAAATCTAATGACAGTCGAGTAGTAGACGTTCACATATCACGACTGCGAGCAAAAGTGGAGGAGGACGTAGAGGTTCCCGAGCTTATTCTTACAACGCGAGGCAAAGGCTACATGTTTCGGCGCTGCAGCCAGGAAGAAATATCTCTCAAAATATGAGCCCATGCTCGTGATCTCTCCATAAAGCAGTCAGGACTGGCCCCGGCAGCACCCCCTAAAGTCAACGTATAAGGCCAAGATATTTCCAGAGGTCTTGCTGCAAGCGGCGATGCAAAGGTGTGACATTGACCATGTTTTTTGGAGGTGAATTCAGGTCAATTCCAGACTTTTCTGCCTCCTTGCGAACCTGCCTCAAGACAGGTATCAGCAGCAAGGCCGTCACAAGCGACATAAGCAGCAGCGCCGGAAGAAAGCTGATGGTCATGGCAACAAAAACGGTCCCGGCCAGCATTTGACTGGCCAGCACCAGCCACTTCGGTTTGCTTTTGCCGGATAGCTGTTTCATGGTCTCATCTTGATAGCGCTTCCGGTTCACCGGGCCCCTGCTTTGGTCCGCGAAACAATCCATCTAGGTAGTGCTTGACCACTGCGGGCTGGATCAGCCTGTACTGATCCCATTGCGGGTGATCAACGATGAATACTGCTATCGCATCTGGAATCCCAGTCATCAAGACGCCAACACAGAGCACCCTCCCATCAGAGCAGTATCCCGCTGCGGAACTAGCGGAAGTGACCGCAAGACACTTGTGGCTGTCTTGGTTTTTGTTCATCGTGAACGCTTGCGGGCCTAATCCTTTGCCTCTGCTATGCCGCTGTCAAGCTCCGCTGCATTTTCCCAGGGCCAGGACCACAGCGCTTGCATTTTAGCGAGTCTCGCCTGAATCGCCTGTGTAATCCCCGCTGGCCGCAGAGCCCAGCAGCAAGGGCACACTCGTCTACAGGCTGGATGGCACCACGCTCGTGATCCTCGCCTGGCCGCGATCAATACCGCTGAGGCCAGCTGAGGGAGGGTAAGACAAGACTCGAGGAGGTGAGTCCCTACGACATGCTGGCGGTGTGCACTACCCCAGTGATGCGGAGGCCAGTCAGAGGCTGGCCCTAGCGATCAGCAGGGATGTGATCAAATCCCCCGAATGGAGAAGCTTCAAACCACAACTAGCCGATGAACTTTAGCGGTTGTTGGTTGCTCCCCCGGTGACTTTCAGGAAAGGTGTCACTCCTGGGCTGCCTTTCAGGCCGCCTGCATCAACGGTAGCTGCCCTGGTTCATTGAGTTCATCCGGCGGCTGATTGATCCAGACCACCTCCGGTTGAAGCCAACACCTGGTTGATCGCGACCAACGCCTTGGATGGCGCTGGCGGGCCTGTCCATACACGACAGAACGGTGCCTGCAGATCTCCGTAGCCTGACCATGGTGACGTTGCTGGGGCGTCACGAATTTGATGCCGCTGTGGCGGTGTTGGTGGTTGTACCAATCGACGAACGCGGCCACCCACTGACAAGCCTGTTCTTTGGAGGCAAATGGCTTGCGGGGGTAATCAGGCCGATACTTCACCGTCCTGAACAGCGATTCCGAGTACGGGTTGTCGTTGGATACCCGTGGTCGTGAGAACGACCTGAGCACGCCCAGTTCTTCCAAGCGGCTCTCCAGCGTTGCTGCACGCATGGCGTTGCCGTTGTCGGAATGGAGAACCAGGGGTTGCTTCCTGCCTTTGCTGATCCGTTCTCTCAGGCAAGCCCTACTGACCAGATCCGCTGCAACGGCTGGATCCTCACGCTCATCCACATCCCAGGCCACGACCTTGCGGCTCCAGACGTCGATCACCAGGTAGAGGTACAGCCAGATCCCGCGCACGGTGGTGGGCAGATAGGTGATGTCCCAACTCCACACCTGGTTTGCTTCTGAGGTCCTGAGCCGTGGAACGGGGCGCGGTTCCTGTGGTGGCCGTGCACGACCGCGGCGGTGAACCTGGCCATGGGCATGGAGTACCCGGTAAAAGCTGCTCTCCGAGCCGATGTACAGCCCCTGATCGGCCAGGGCTGGCACGATCTGCCCTGGCGGCAGTGAGGCGTACTCAGCCTGGTTGCAGGTGAGCAGGATGCGTTGGCGCTCCTCCTCGCTCAGCTTGTGCGAGACCAGACGTGGGCTGCCTTTGCGGCGATCGTGACCATCGCCATCACCGATCACAGCCTTCCGCCAGCGCTTGAGGGTGCGCAGACAGATGCCGATCTCGCTGCAGGCGCTGACCAGGCCCGCACCAGCGGCATGAGCCTCGTTAATCAGCTCAATCGCCTTGAGCCGGTGAGCGGCGCTGGTCAGCCTTCCGCGTCCTCCGAGCAGAAGGCTTCCCACTTTTTTCTCAGCACCAGCAAGGCTGCCATCTCCGCCATGGCTTTCTCCTTGCGCTGCAGCTCTTTCTTGAGGGCCTTGATCTCCCGCTGGTCCTGGGCACGGAGCTTTTCCAGCTCTCTCTGCTCTTTCAAAGTGAGCACTGGCTTCTCATTGGCATCCTGCGCTGCCTGCCGCCAACGTTCCACCTGCTCGGGGAACAGGCCCCTCTCCCTGCAGTAAGCGCTGAGCTCAGTGGCATTCAGGCCAGCGGCCTCCAGCACCACCGTGAACTTGTCGGCAGCACTCCAGCCCTCTGGTTCCTTCTCGGAAGCCGGCACCACCTCTCCCTGCAACCGCCAGGCCTTCCTCCAGTTGTAGAGGGTGACGATGTGAATGCCCAGCTCTGCTGAGATCTGAGCCACGCTCTGCCTGTGAGGCGGACTCATCCGCCTCCTCACATCAGCTTTAACAGCCTCGCTGTAACGACGCATTGCTCATGTCCTCAAGCCCCCGGGTGTACTGATCACAGGGGTGACAACTTTCCTGAAACCGGGGGCTCGTGGTCTTGATGGATACGAAGCAGCCAAAACAGCAGCAAACCAACTCCGGCACTCATTGGGACTGAAGTGGGATCAAGTTGGGTTCAAGAAGGAACCGAACCCCACTGGGACTAAGAGTGCCTCTGGAGGAGGTAATAGCAGGTCCAGGAGCACTGGAGCAAGGTTTGATCGCAGCAGCAGGTACAACCCATCAAAAAGGGGGTACTTTCGCGGGTATTACGGTGCTGATGGTTCTTATCACGACATTGACTGAAGAAACCACTGATCAAGGAGTTGCGACCTGGGGTCTGGAACCCTCTGGTGCTGTCTAATTGTCCTTGTAGTCCTGAGGATTGCGGAGGGTCCTTGAGGACTGTTTGGTGCGTCTTGAAGGGTCCTTTGGTCCTGGTGTCCTTGAGGAACAAAAGAACCAGAAGCAGTCTTTACAGAATCCCCTACGGGGATTGCCTACGGCACCTCTGTGTTGTTCTTATCCTTTCTTCCTTCTGGTCGTAATGCTTTGGTCTTGATGGGTTGCTTGATGGGTCCCAAGAGCTTCCTTGAGGGTCTTTGAGAACCTATAACCATACCCTGATCAAACTACTGCGTAGTTATTTATGATTTTGGATTCTTAAGGTACAATGTGATCTTTAACTGCAACAGAGTGATTCTACTGCTATTTGGATATAGTGTCAAGCAATCTTCTGATTGACAGATATAAACCCATAGTGTATAATGATTGAAGAACATAGACAATCAAATATCTTATGAAGACATCAACAGATTCAAGGGATCAGGTGAAGGAAAGTCCCATAGATCAACGCTATCGGTTATTGCTGCTAAACGGATATCTGAAGAGCGTAAAAGAAGTTCCAGTTGCTAATGGGGGTAGCAAATGGGTCTTCTGCTGTCCCTTCTGTTCATCTTTGGGTTGAACTGAATCCAAGAGAAATGAACGCAAAGGACCACTGCAATGGAATGACCTCCAGAACTCGTGGGTCTTCTTCTGTGCTCGTAAAGGCAGTGCAGAGTGCTCTGGTGGTGGAAAGACCTTTGAGAAGTTCCTGAGTGCCTTAGACGATGATCTGGCAGAGCACTACAGAAGAGATCGGTGGAATTCAGGCACCACAGGGGAAGGTCAGAACTAACAGACGCCACTACATCTCTAGATTGTCTCTATAAGGTTAAATGATCGCCAGGTCAGCAAGAGTTCCTGCATACCCGGTTATTTCTATAATCGAATCTGCTGCAGGCGAGAATCCAGCAGTTTTGTCATTAAGCGCAAGAAATGTACGAGCAGAGGGACCTGCTCCAAGTGAAAAAGTCGCAGCACTGTTCCTTGCAAAGTTTCGTGTGGTTAGAATGCTGGAAAGGGAAGCCTGAGTAAGGCTAGAGACACTATCTAGCTCTCTGAGATTGGCAGCTGTTACAGCACTTGGACCATCGAGAATATCAACACCGATTACAAAGTCTGTAATACGAT
>NZ_JAGQBE010000108.1 GCF_024345475.1 Cyanobium sp. T1B-Tous | reverse complement strand
CGATGGCGAGCTGCTGGAAGCCAAGGGGCCCCTGCGGGTGGTCAGTTTGGGGGTGCAGAAGAACTCCCCAGTGCAGTTGCTGGTGACCAACGAGGGCGTGGCGCCGGCCCTGATCACCCTGTCGTTGCGGGCCGATCCGCCCCCTGTCGAGACGCCGCCGGTGACCGTCCCCGAACCATCACCGCAGGCGCCGGCGCCCCAGCTAGAGCCTCCCCAGGCTCCGGCCGTGCCCGCGCCCGCCGCCGATCCCCTGCCGCCCGTACCACCGCCAGTGAACTGACTCCAGCCGGAAGGCGTATGGGCGGGTAGGTCGGGCGCTCCGGCCCCCCAATTCAGAGCCGGGCGATTGCGGCCTTGGCGTCCTTGATGTCCTGCTTGCGCCGCTCCTCGTGACGCTTGTCGTGCAGCTTGCGGCCCTTGGCCAGACCGATTGTCAGCTTGATCCAGGAGCCCTTGAGGTGCAGGTTCAGGGGGATCAGGGTGAGGCCTTTTTGATCTAGGCCAATCCGCAATTTGTCAATTTCGCGGCGGTGGGCCAGCAATTTGCGTACCCGCAACGGCTCGTGATTAAAAAATGCGCTGGCATGGCTGTGGGGCGAAATGTGCACGTTGTGCAGTTGCAGTTCGCCTTTGCGAATCAGGCAGAAGCCATCGCGCAGGTTTGATTGCCCGGCTCGGATCGACTTCACCTCGGTGCCAAATAGCTCCAGGCCACACTCCAGGGTTTCCAGAATTTCGTATTGATGCCGGGCAAAGCGGTTGTCGGCCAGCAGCTTGTTGGCGGCATCGCGCTGGGCCTTAGCGCTCTTCTTGCCCCCGCCCTTGGCCATCGCTGCTCCGCAACCGTCCCCTTGATCTTCCGACCCTAGGGAGCCCCCGGTACCCTCGCTGCATGGCCATCGTTTCCTCGGGATCTTCGGCGCCCCGCGGCCGCCCCAGCCGCGACGAGCCACCAGCGCGTCTTGTGGATCCCGCTCCCGTGCTCGAGGAGCTCCCCGCCGCAGCCAGTGGCCTGCCCCGGGAGGACAGTCTCCGTCCTAAGCGCCTTGCCGATTACATCGGCCAGAGCGAGCTCAAGCAGGTGCTGGCCATCGCGGTGGAGGCCACCCGCGCCCGCCAAGAGGCCCTCGACCACGTGCTGCTCTACGGCCCACCGGGCCTGGGCAAAACCACCATGGCTTTGGTGCTGGCTGAGGAGTTGGGCGTGCGCTGCCGCATCACCAGCGCCCCGGCTCTAGAGCGCCCCCGCGACATCGTTGGCCTGCTGGTCAACCTGCAGCCCCATGAGCTGCTGTTCATCGACGAGATTCATCGGCTCAACCGGGTGGCTGAGGAAATTCTTTATCCAGCGATGGAGGACTACCGCCTCGATCTCACCGTGGGTAAGGGCACGACGGCCCGCACCCGCAGCCTGGATCTGCCCCCTTTCACGCTTGTTGGCGCCACCACTCGGGCCGGATCGCTGAGTTCACCGCTGCGGGATCGCTTCGGCCTGATTCAGCGGCTTGAGTTCTACGGACTCGATGAGCTTCAGCAAATTGTGGAGCGGGCTGCTGGCCTGCTCCAGATCAAGCTGGAGGGTGGGGCCGCCTTGGAAGTTGCCCGCCGCTGTCGCGGCACCCCCCGCATTGCCAATCGCCTGCTGCGTCGGGTGCGCGATGTGGCATCGGTGCGGGGCCATGGCCGCATCGGCGCGCCCCTAGTTGCGGAGGCCCTAAGCCTGCATCGCGTTGACGACCGCGGCCTCGATGCCAGTGACCGGCGTTTGCTCACCTTGATGCTCGAGGGCTACGGCGGCGGCCCCGTGGGCCTCGACACCCTGGCTGCCGGTCTCGGCGAAGATTCCTCCACCCTCGAAGCGGTGGTGGAGCCCTACCTATTGCAGCTGGGTTTTCTGCAGCGCACCCCCCGGGGCCGGCTGGTTACCCCGGCGGGCCGCAACCACCTGGGCTGGCCGGCTAATGCGGCCGCATGACCAGCAGCCAACAATGATTCCTACGTTGTTTTCCTTGCTGCTGGGCCTGCAACTGCTGCTGCCCCAGCTATTTGATCAGGCCCTCAGCGCCAGCCGGCAGGGGCGCTTTGATGAGGCTCTACCCCTCTGGAACCAGGTGCTGGAGGTGGCCCCGGACGATGCGGCGGCCTGGAGTAATCGCGGCAATGTGCAGCTCGCCCTGGGCGATCCCCGCGCCGCCATCGCTGACCAGACCAAGGCGATGCAGCTCGACGGCAAGAGCCCCGATCCCCACCTCAATCGCGGCACAGCCGAGGAGGCCTTGGGCCAGTGGGCTGCCGCCGAAGCCGACTACCTCTGGATCTTGGAGCGCGCTCCGAGCGATGAGGGTGAACCGCGCGCCTCAGCCCTTTACAACCTCGGCAACGTGCAGGGCTCCCTGGGTGACTGGCAGGAAGCGCGCCGTTGCTTTGAAGCCGCTTCCCTAGCTAGGCCAGGCTTTGCCATGGCCCGCTCCAGCGCCGCCCTGGCGGCCTTCCAGCTGGGCGATCGCGCCGAGGCCGAGCGGCAGCTGCGCAACCTGATCCGCCGCTATCCCCTGTTTGCTGATGCCCGAGCTGGCCTCACCGCCCTGCTCTGGCAGAAGGGGGCTCGCGGTGAGGCCGAAAGCAACTGGGCCGCGGCCTCCGGCCTCGATCCCCGCTACCGGCAGCAAGAATGGTTGCTTGCGACGCGGCGTTGGCCCCCCGAGCCGGTGGCAGCTCTGGCGCAATTCCTCGCTTTGGCCCCTTGAACGATGGCCCTCGAATGACGGCAACACCCTGCAGCTGGAATTGGCAGGCCCTGGGGCTTGAGCAGGCCCTGGCCGAGGTGCTGCCGGAGCTGATCCAGTTGCGGCGTCATATCCATCGCCATCCCGAGCTCAGTGGCCATGAGCAGCAGACCGCTGCCCTGGTGGCAGGTGAGCTGCGGCGCTGGGGTTGGCAGGTGCGCGAGGGTGTGGGCCGCACCGGCGTGCTGGCGGAGCTGGGGCCAGAGCAGGGGCTTGATGGCTTGCCCGCCCCCCTGGTGGCCCTGCGGGTGGATATGGATGCCCTGCCTGTGGAGGAGCGCACCGGCCTCGACTACGCCTCCATCCAGCAGGGCCTGATGCATGCCTGCGGCCACGATCTGCACACCGCCGTGGGGCTGGGGGTGGCCTACCTGCTGGCGGAGCTTGCCGAGCGCCACCCCGAGCTGCTCACGGCCAGGGTGCGGCTGTTGTTTCAGCCCGCTGAGGAAACGGCCCAGGGGGCGGCCTGGATGAAGGCCGATGGCGCCATGGACGGCGTGGCAGCCCTGTTTGGTGTGCACGTGTTTCCCAGCCTGGCGGCGGGCACGATCGGCGTGCGCAGCGGCAGCCTTACGGCGGCGGCCGGTGAGCTGGAGGTGGAGGTGCTGGGCGAGGGCGGCCACGGCGCCCGGCCCCACCAGAGCACTGACGCCATTTGGATTGCGGCGCGGGTGGTGAGTGGTCTGCAGGAGGCGATCAGCCGCCGCCTTGATGCCCTGCATCCGGTGGTGGTGAGTTTCGGGCGGATCGAGGGCGGTAAGGCCTTCAACGTGATCGCCGACCATGTGCGCCTGCTCGGCACGGTGCGCTGCCTCGACACCGACGTGCACGCCCAGCTGCCAGGCTGGATCGAAGACACGGTGCAGGCCCTCTGCCGCGGCCATGGCGGCGAGGCCCGGGTGCGTTATCGGGTGATTTCACCGCCCGTGCACAACGACCCTGCCCTCACCGAGCTGGTGGCGGATGCTGGGGTGGAGCTGCTCGGCCGCCAGCAGGTGCAGTGGCTCGAGCAGCCGTCTTTGGGAGCAGAGGATTTCGCCGAACTGCTCGATGGCATCCGCGGCACCATGTTTCGGCTGGGGGTGGCGGGGCCTCAGGGCTGCACGCCGTTGCATAGCAACAGCTTCGCTCCCGACGAAGCGTCCCTGCCGGTGGGCATTGGCGTGCTCACCTTGAGCCTGCTGCGCTGGATGGAGCGGCGCCCGTGAGGCAAAGGCCCTGGCTGCGGGGGTTGCTGGCCCTCTCCTCGCCCCTGTTGATCCTGGTGGCATTGCTGGTGCTGCTGCAGCGCCGCGGCGTCGATCGGATTCCAGCCCTGCCAGCTCTGCTGATCGGCACGGGCCTGCTTGTTACCAGTGCGGTGGGCCGGCGGCGACGACGGCGTGAGCTGCTGGCGGCCCTGCGCCACGATGGGGATGTATGACCAATCCCTCTCCCGATCTTGCGGCCCTGCGTGAGGCCATTCTTTGCGGAGACCCCAGCCGGGCCATGCCCGCCCTGGTGGGTTTGCGGGAGGTGCCGGTGGAGCAGGCCGTGCCCTTACTCCTGCTCGGGCTGGAGCAGAGCATGTTCATGGTGCGCTCGCTCAGCTGCGCCGGCCTTGGGGTGAAGCAAAACGAGGCCGGCTGGCAGGCGCTGGTGGCCGCGATGCAGGGCGATGAGGACGCCAATGTGCGGGCCGAAGCTGCTAACTCCCTGGTGAGCCACAGCCTTGAGCGGGCCTGGCCCCTGCTGCGTGATGGGTTTGCAGCCGATCAGCAGTGGCTGGTGCGCTGCAGCATCCTTTCGGCTCTTGCTGAGCAGCCAGCCATTGATCCGGCCTGGTTGCTGGAGCTGGCGTCGATGGCGATCACAGACGCTGATGGCACGGTGCGGGTGGGCGGCGCCGAGATCCTGGCCCGCTTGGTGCGGGAGCAGGGCACTGCCGAGGCCCGGGTTCTGTTGCAGCAGCTTCAGGCCGACCCCGACCACCGGGTGGTGGCCGCGGCGCTCAATGGTCTGCAGAGCTAGGTTGGATGGGTCACTAGGGGTGCCCCGCTGCCGGCCTTAATCAGTTGTGCAGCTTTGGGCTGAGATCACACCCTCCGAACCTGATCCGGGTCATGCCGGCGCAGGGAAGTGGAATTGGATTGTGAAACCACTCTCAGGCTGCGCCCCGCCCTATTTGCAGCCTCAAATGCGTAGCGCCTGGATTGAGAAGCGTCGCGGCACCGCGAACTATTCCCAGATGTATTACGCCCGCCAGGGCGTAGTGACTGAAGAGATGGCCTATGTGGCCAAGCGGGAAAACCTGCCCGAGTCGCTGGTGATGGAGGAGGTGGCTCGGGGACGCATGATCATCCCGGCCAACATCAACCACCTCAATTTGGAGCCGATGGCGATCGGTATCGCCAGCCGTTGCAAGGTGAACGCCAATATCGGCGCCTCCCCCAATGCTTCCGATCTCGATGAGGAGGTGGCCAAGCTGCGCCTAGCGGTGAAATACGGCGCCGACACGGTGATGGATCTCTCCACCGGCGGCGTCAATCTCGATGAGGTGCGCACGGCGATCATTAATGCCTCGCCTGTGCCGATCGGCACGGTGCCCGTCTATCAGGCGCTCGAGAGTGTGCACGGCTCCATCGAGAAGCTCGACGCCGACGACTTTCTGCACATCATCGAGAAGCACTGCCAGCAGGGCGTTGACTACCAAACGATTCATGCCGGCCTGCTGATTGAGCACCTGCCGCTAGTGAAGGGTCGCCTCACCGGCATCGTGAGCCGCGGTGGCGGGATCTTGGCCCAGTGGATGCTTTATCACCACAAGCAGAACCCCCTGTTCACCCATTTCGATGACATCATCGAAATCTTCAAGCGCTACGACTGCAGCTTCTCCCTTGGGGACTCCCTGCGGCCGGGTTGCCAGCACGACGCCTCCGACGCCGCCCAGCTGGCTGAGCTCAAAACCCTCGGCCAGCTCACCCGCCGCGCCTGGGAGCACGACATCCAGGTGATGGTGGAGGGTCCGGGCCATGTGCCGATGGATCAGATCGAGTTCAACGTCAAAAAGCAGATGGAGGAGTGCAGCGAGGCCCCCTTCTATGTGCTCGGTCCGCTGGTCACCGACATTGCCCCCGGCTACGACCACATCACCAGCGCCATCGGTGCGGCCATGGCCGGTTGGTATGGCACGGCCATGCTCTGCTACGTGAC
>NZ_JAGQBE010000107.1 GCF_024345475.1 Cyanobium sp. T1B-Tous | reverse complement strand
GCCTGCTGCTCGATCAACCCCGCCAGCAGAGTGGCTCACCGCAACCGCCCCGGCCCCTGGCGGCCAGCGAACCCCCTAGCGCGCCCCCTGCCCAGCCCAGCGATGCCTACGGGGATCTGCGCGACTGGCTGCTTGCCCCCCAGGCCAGCTGGCTGGCTGAATTGGGGCTAAGGCCGCGGGAATGGGCCGACGGCCTCGACGACCTCGAGCCCCTCAGCCTCGATGAGCGCGGGCGGGCGCTGCTGTTGCGCCAGGCCCTCGAAAGCCCCAGCGACCCAGCCCTCGATGGGCCCGCCGGCTGGCTGGCTCGCCACCGCGGCCAGGGCTTGCTACCTCCTGTGGCGGCAGGCGAACTGGAGGCCGGCGGGCTCAGCCAGCGCTGGCGCAGCCTGCACGCCAGCCTCGAGGCCCTGGGCCCCGAGCGCCGCCAGCTAGCCCTCTGGCAAAACTGCCAGCAGGAGCTGCAGTGGCGGGGGAGCTCGGTGCTGGTGCTGCACACCGCCAAACCGCGCAGCCGCCACCGGCTGGAGCTGTGGCTGGCGCTGCTGCTGGCCGCCGCCGCCGACCAAGGGCCGCTGGATGGGGTGCTGGTAGCCAGGGGTGCCAAGGACTTCGGAGTGCAGTTGCGGCTGCAGGCGCCGCAGGTGGATAGCGCCCGGGCCGAACTACTGCGGCTGCTGGAGTTGCGCCAGCAATGGCGCCAGAGCTGCTGGCCTGTGCCACCGGAAACCGGCTGGGCCCTGCTCGATAAGGGTGAAGCACGGGCCATCGAAACCTGGGAAGGCGGTTTTCAGCTGCGCGGCGAGCGGCTTGATCCGGAGCAGGCCCTCTGCTTCGGATCTGAACTCAGCGGTGCCGCCCTGTTGGCCAGCGGTGAGCTGGCCGCCCGGGCTGGGGAGCTGCTTGGTCCCCTGCGGGAGCGGTTGATATGAACCTGTCTGCCGGCAGCGAGCAGGCTTGGTCGCCTGAACAGCCCCTGCCACTCCCACAACCATTTGATGCCAATGCCTTTCCCCTGGATCCCGGGCTGCGGCTGCTGGAGGCCAGCGCCGGCACCGGCAAAACCTTCGCCCTGGCCCAGTTGGTGTTGCGCTACGTGGCCGAGGCCGAGCTAGGGCTGCGCCAGCTGCTGGTGGTGACTTTCACCGAGGCCGCCGCCGCCGAACTGCGCGATCGCATCGGCCAGCGCCTGCAGCGGGCCCTGGCAGGGCTGGAAAATCCAGATCTGGAGCCGCCCGATCCCACCCTGGCCACCTGGCTGGAGCAGCAAAGACCGCGGGCCGAAAAGTTGCGGGCCCGGCTGCTGCTGGCCCTAGAGGAACTGGATGCCGCCGACATCACCACCATCCACGGTTTCTGCCGCCGCACCCTGCAGCGCCACGCCCTGGAAGCGGGCCTGCCACCGGAGCTGCAGCTCGAAACCGACAAGGGCACCCTGGTGCGCCAGGTGGCACACGACTACTGGCAACAGCAGGTGCTGTCCCTGCCAAGCCACCTGCTGGCCGGGCTGCAGCAACAGGTTCGCGGCCCCGAAACCCTCGAGGGCCTGCTGCGCCAGCTCGATGGCGATCCAGCCCTAGGCCTGGATTCCCTGCCGGCAACGCTGCGGGCCGACGCCCCCTTGGCACCCCAGCTCGAGGCCCTGTGGAGCGAGGCGTGGCACAACTTCCAGCAGCTCTGGGCCAGCCACGGCCAAGCCCTGGAGGCCGGCTTTTGCGCCGCCGCCAGCCAATGGCGCGGCCAGGGCTTCAAAACCACCAGCCCCTACGTTCCCAAACCCACCAAGGACCGCTGCGCTCTAGTGCGGGGCTGGATCGCTGCCCAGCCCATCGGCGGCGACTACGGCGCCACGGCAGGCAGCCAGGGCGGCGGCCAGGGCCTGCTGCGCGATTACTTCCACCCCGGCGCCTTTCTCAAGGTTGCCCGCAGCCTCGAACCTGGTGATGGGGAAGGCCCCGGCCCCTCCCTGCCCGAACGCCCCCTGCAGGAGGCGATCGCCCAGGTTTTGGATGGTCCGGCCGAAGCCCTGCTGCTGCATGCCTGCCACTGGGGCCGAGCCGAGCTGGGCCGGCGGCGGCGCCAGAGCGGAAGGCTGGGTTTCGCCCAATTGCTGGAGGGTCTTGACCCGGGCGAGCAGGCCAGTACCCCCCTGCTAGAGGCGGTGGGAGCCCGCTATGCCGTTGCCCTGATCGATGAATTTCAGGACACCGATCCGATCCAGTGGCGCATCCTGGCGCGGGCCTTCCAGCCTGAGCGGCACCGACTGGTGATGGTGGGAGATCCCAAGCAGGCGATCTATCGTTTCCGCGGCGGCGACCTGCGCACTTACCTGCGGGCCCGTCAGGCCGCCGCCAGCTTCGGCGGCATCAGCAGCCTCCGCGACAACTACCGCTCCAGCGAGGCCCTGGTCGCCGGCCTCAACGGCCTGATGGGGCCGGGGCTGCGCCGCAGCGACCTGCCCGTACCGGCGGTGCAGCCCCAGGCGACCGACACCAAACTGCTCCTACCGGCCGGCCAGCACCCCCTGCAGCTGCTCTGGCTCGGCGGCAGCCGCCTGGCTGGTGAGAAACCACCCAGCCGCAGCGCCCTGGAGCGGCAACTTCCCGACCAGATCGCCTGCTTCAGCGCCGAATTGCTCAACCAGGGGCTGATGCAACAGCGGGGCGAGCAGCGCCAACCCCTGGGCCCCAACGACCTATGCGTGCTGGTGGGCACCCACCGTCAGGCCGAAGCGCTGCGCGCCGCCCTCGATCGCTGCGGCATAGCCAGCAAGCTGGTGAGCCAGGGGGATGTGTTTGAAAGCGCCGGCGCCTCTGCATTGCAACGGCTGCTCGATGCCCTGGCCGAACCCGGCCGGACCCAGCGCCTGCGGCTGCTGGCCGCCTCTCCCCTGCTGGGCTGGAGCGCGGAGCAAATCGCCTCCACCAGCCCCGAAGCCTGGAGCAACCTGGCTGCGCGCCTAGCCCAGCTGGCCGTTGAACTTCCCCGCCGCGGCCTGCTTGGGGTGCTGGCGAGCCTGCTGGAGCAAAAGGGGCTGGCCCAGCTATCCCTCGGCGGCCGGCTGCTGGCGGACTTACAGCAGTGCGGTGAATTGGTAGCCGTGCGGCTCCATGCCGACCAACTGGGTCCCGCAGCGGCAGCCGACTGGCTGCGGCGTCTGCGGCTCGATCCCGACCGGGACATCCCCGAAGCCCACCAGCCCCACAGCGACGTGGTGGATGAGGCCGTATCGGTGCTGACGGTGCACCGCAGCAAGGGTCTGGAATTTCCAGTGGTGATCTGTCCCTACCTTTGGCAAGCCGGCGCTGAGAGCCGCAGCGGCCAGTCCATCGGCGTGCGCTGGCACCCGGGCGGACCTGAAGGCGGGCAGCCCGAAGCCGTGCTCGACCTACACCTGAACAACAACTGGGGGCCAGGCCAGAGCGCCAGGCAGCAGCAGCTTGGGGCCGAGCTCCAGGAGCGGGAGCGACTTGCCTATGTCGCCGCCACCCGGGCCAAGCTGCTGCTGGTGCTGGCCTGGGGCCCGGCCTTGGGCCAGCAGGGCAATCCGCTGCACCCCTGGCTGTTCGACCAGGAGCAGCCCCCCGCAAGCGACCACGACCCCTACAGCGGCCGCAGTGATGCGGAGTGGCGCGAGCGGCTGGAGCAAGCAATCGCCCGCCGACAGTTGCCCCTCACCCTGGTGCAGCCCCCCGCCAGCGGCCAGCGCAGCCAGCTAAAACCAGGCCCGGCAGTTGCTGGCCTACCCCTGCAGCGGGGCCCCGTACCCAGCCATGGCTTCGACAGCAGCTGGGGCCGCAGCAGCTACACCAGCTGGACCCAGGGCAGCCACAGCGCCGCCCCCGCAGCCGTGGAGGAGGGCCGCGAAACCGATGCCATCGTCACCGAACTCGAGGCAGCGACGGCGGCCAACGCCTTGGGTGCCGATTCCCAGGACAGCCCTCTGGCCCCCTTCCCCCGGGGCGCCCAGGCCGGCGACTGTCTGCACCGCATCCTTGAGCAGCTCGACTACTGCCAACCCTTGGCAGCCCAGGCCGAACTGGTGGGCCGCGAGCTGCAGCGGGCCGGTATCGCTGCCCAGCACGGCGAAACGGTGCTAATTGGGCTGGAGCAGCTGCGGCACACGCCCCTGGGCGGCCCCTGCAACGACTTCAGCTTGGCCCAGCTTGAGCGCGGTGCCCGCCTCAATGAGATGAACTTCGATCTGCCCCTCGGCCTGGTGCGCAGCCCAGACCTGGCGCGTCCATTTGCCGACCATCCCGAAGGCTGGTTTGGCAGCGCTTACGCCGAGCAGCTTGCCCAGCTGAAAGTGGAAAGCCGGGGCTTTCTCACCGGCTCGATCGACCTGGTATTTCGACAGGGCGAGCGCTGGTGGGTGGCCGACTGGAAGAGCAACTGGCTGGGCGAGCGCGACGACCAGGGGCAGCCGCTGCACTGCGGTCCACGCCACTACGGAGCAGCAGCAATGGCAGAGCTGATGGCCGCCAACCACTACCCCCTGCAGGCCCACCTGTACCTGGTAGCCCTACACCGCTACCTGCGCTGGCGCCTGCCCGGCTACCGACCCGAGCAGCACCTGGGCGGCTACGTCTACGTGTTCCTGCGCGGGGTGCCAGGACCCACCACGGCCAGCGCGGTGCCCGGCATGTTTGTGGAGCAGCCGCCCTTGGCCCGCCTGCTCCAACTGGACCAGGCCCTGGGGGGCACTCCATGAGCAGCCCCACCCCCCTAGAGCAACCTCGCTGGCTCCAGACCCTGGCAGCGGCACTGGCTGAAGCCCTGCCGCGGCTGCATGGCAGCAGCCCCGATCCCCTGCTGGCGGAACTGATCACTGACCTGGCTGCCGCCCTGGCGGAGGGTCGCCTGGAAATCAACCTGCCCAGCGCCGAACATCGCCGCGCCCTGGAGGCTTCACCCCTGGGCGCCGAGCCGGATGGTCCCCTGGTGCTGGAGGGCGACCGGCTGCTGTGGCGCCGCTGGCAGCGCCAGCGCAAGCAGGTGCTGCAGGCTCTGATCGAGCGGGCCCAGTTGCAGCTGCCAGATGCGAGCCCCGGCGCAAGCTGCAGCGACGGGCTGGATCCTGACCAGCAGCGGGCCGTCACGGCGGTGCTGCAATACGGACTGGTGCTGCTTGAGGGCGGTCCGGGCACCGGCAAAACCAGCACCGTGGCTCGCATGTTGGCGGCGGTGCTCGCCCAGCAACCAGGCAGCCGCATTCAGCTAGCAGCCCCCACGGGCAAGGCGGCGAGTCGGCTACGGGCAGCCCTAGCCAGCAGCAGCCTGCAACTTCCCTGCAGCACCCTGCACCGACTACTGGAGAGCCGCGGCGAGCGCTTCGGCCGCAACCGCCAGCACCCCCTTGCCCTCGACCTGCTGGTGGTGGATGAGGTGTCGATGGTGGATCTTCCCCTGATGCAGGCCCTGCTGGAGGCCCTACCCCCCAGCTGCCGGCTGGTGCTGGTGGGGGACGCGGCCCAGCTGCCACCGGTAGGCCCCGGGCCAGTGCTGCTGGAGCTGCAGGCACCCGAACGCCGCCAGGCCCTGGGCGGAGCCGCCATAGAGCTGCGCACCACTTACCGCAACAACGGGGCCATCGCTGCAGTAGCAGCGGCCCTACGGGAGATTGAGCAGCCCCTCGAGGCCCTGCTCACACCGCTGAACTCTGACGACAACCTGCGCTGGCTGCCGGCCAACCCACGCCAGCTGCCAGCAGAGCTGCTGCAGCGACTGCGGCAGCACCAGCACCAGCTGCAGCAATGCTGCCTGGCGGGCGATCTGGACGATCCCGCCGTCACCGCCAGCCTGCTGGCGGGCCTGGATTACTACCTAGTGCTGACACCAGTGCGCCGGGGCCGCTGGGGGGTGGAAGCTATCCACCAAGCGCTGCTGGGGGAGGCTGCCGCCCGCTCGCCCCAGTTTTGGCCAGTGGGCACGCCCGTGCTGTGCCGCCACAACCTCAGCGAACTGGGGCTCGCCAATGGCGACGTGGGGCTGGTGGTGG
>NZ_JAGQBE010000106.1 GCF_024345475.1 Cyanobium sp. T1B-Tous | reverse complement strand
TGCTGGGCTGTCTGGTGTTCTTTGGGTTCTTCCTCGAGCAGCTGGTCTTGCATCTGGGCCTGCAGGCGCCGCGGCTGCTGGCCTATTTGATCGGGGCTCTGGGCTGTTTGGAGCTGGCCCGCCGCGACGTGCAGCTCTCCACTCGCACGATGATGGTCACCGAGAGCCTCTCCGCCCTGATCATCCTCAGCCTCACTGCGGCCGTGGTAAGGCAGGGCTGGGGCGCCCCGGATCTGGCGGCCATAAATCCTCTGAACGACACCGCTGCTCAAGTGCGCTCCGGATTGATGGTGGCTGTGCTCAGCTTCATCGGCTTTGAGAGCGCCGCAAACCTGGGCAGTGAGGCGCTCCAGCCGGAGCGGGCCATCCCGCGCAGCATTCGCACCGCCGTGCTGATCGCCGGCGGGCTGTTCGTGGTCTGGGGAGCATTCCTGCCGGAGGGTCTGGCCTGGCTGCCGGCGGCGGCCCGTCAGGGCCTCGATCCGCTCAGTGCCCTGGCCGATCGACTGGGAATTCCCGGGGCGGGGCTGTGGATCAAGGTCGGCGCGCTGCTGTGTCTATTCGGTACCTGCATCGGGGTTCTTACCGCCATGGCCAGACTGCTGTTCGGCCTGGCCGAGCAGCAGCTGGTGCCGGCCCCTCTGGCCCGGGTGCATCCCCGCTTCCGCACCCCGTCTTGCGCCCTGCTCACGGCTGGTCTGCCCTTGGTGGCCGGAGGAGCGCTGGTGGTGCAGCGCAATCTCACCATCAACCAGATCTTCGGCCTGTTTGGTGGGTTCACCGTGCTCGGCTTTCTGCTGGTGTATGGCCTGGTGGCCATTTCCAGCCTGCGGGTGTCCCTGCCGGGCAACACCCGCGCCCGGCAGCTGCTGGTGGGCGGCACCGCTCTGGCGGCCGTGAGCGCCATGGCGGTGACCTATCTATCTGGCACCGTGGGTCAGCAGAACGGCATGCTGATCGCGTTCGCGGGTCTGCTGCTGATCGGCGTGCTCAGGGTTTGGTTGGTGCTGCCGGCGGCACCTGATCGCCTCAGGTGATCACGGTGGGGCGATCCATCCCCGTGCGGGTCTTGATTTCGGCCAGTCCATCGATTGCGGTGATCAGCTCGCCGAGGGCCATTTGGGGATCCTGGCTGAGGTTGCCGCTAGGGGGCACATAGCTCTCCAGGTAAACCCGCAGGGTGGCTCCCTGGGTGCCGGTGCCGGAGAGGCGCAGCACCACTCGGCTGCCATCGTCGAGCAGCAGACGCAGGCCTTGGCCGCTGGTTAGGGAGCCGTCCACCGGATCGGTGTATGCGAAGTCATCGGCGGTGGCGATGCTGCGGCCGGCGAAGCTTTGGCCCACCAGTGCGGGCTGCATCTCCTTGATGCGGTTGTAGAGGCCGTGGGCGGCCTCGCTGGCGATGGCTTCGTAGTCGTGGCGAGAGTAGTAGTGCCGGCCGAAACGGCTCCAGTGCTCGGCCATGATCCTGCTCACCGACGCCTGCTTCCTGGCCAGGATCTGCAGCCAGAACAGCACGGCCCAGAGGCCGTCCTTCTCGCGGATGTGGTTTGAACCCGTGCCGAAACTCTCCTCACCGCAAAGGGTGATCCGCCCCGCGTCAAGCAGGTTGCCGAAGAATTTCCAGCCCGTTGGCGTTTCGAAGCAGGCCAGACCAAGCTCCTTTGCCACCACATCGGTGGCGGCGCTGGTGGGCATTGAGCGAGCCACACCGGCAAGGCCATCGGCGTAGCCCGGGGCCAAGGTGGCGTTGGCGGTGAGTACCGCCAGGCTGTCGCTAGGGTTCACGAAGCAGCGCGCTCCCAGAACCATGTTGCGGTCGCCGTCGCCATCGCAGGCGGCACCGAATTTGTAGGCATCGCTGCCCATCAGCAGCTCGGCCAGGTCGTGGGCGTAGGTGAGGTTGGGATCGGGGTGGCCGCCGCCAAAATCTTCCAGGGGGATGCCGTTGCGCACCGTGCCCGCGGGAGCGCCGAGCAATTCTTCGAAGATCCGGCTGGCGTAGGGGCCGGTCACCGCGTGCATGGCATCGAAGGCCATCGGAAAGTCGCCCCGCAGCAGATCGCCGATCTGGTCGAAGTCGAACAGGCGCTGCATCAGCGCTACGTAGTCGTCGACGCCATCAATAACCTCAACCTGCAGGTCGCCAATGCGGCTGAGCCCTGGCGTTGAGAGGTCGGGATCGCTGCCGCCTGCGCAGATCCGATAGCCGCCTAGTTCCAAGGTGGCGGCGTAAATCGCGTCGGTGATCGATTCCGGGGTGGGGCCGCCGTTGGCGCCGTTGATTTTGACGCCGAAATCGCCATCGGGGCCGCCGGGGTTGTGGCTGGCCGAGAGGATCACCCCGCCCACGGCGCCGTGTTGGCGGATCAGGTGGGAAGCGGCCGGAGTGGAGAGGATGCCGCCGGTGGTGGTAATCAGCCGGGCCACGCCATGGGCGGCGGCCATGCGGGCGATCACGCTGATGGCTGCGCGGTTGCCGTAGCGACCGTCACCTCCCACCACCAAGGTGCCGCCGGCCACGCCTGGCAGCACCTGCAGGCTCGCTTCGATGAAGCTCTCCAGGTAGTGGGGAGTCTGGAATTGGCGGCTGCTTTTGCGTAGGCCTGAGGTGCCGGGCTTCTGGTCGGTGAAAGGCTGGGCCAGGGAAATCTGCCGAATGCTCACGGGATTACTGCTGGTCATCGGCCGAATCCACGGAGGCACTGGGGCACCAAATTAGCCTTGGCTTGTCACCCTTACAGAACTGACTAGCTTCCAAGGGAAGGCAGTTGAATAGGGAGAGGGGCATTGGCCGAAAGCAGGTTTGCCAGCGGGCACATTTGGAGAGTGGCTTGCTTGGCTGGCTTGGCACTAACGGCGAGCTCCTTGGCAGCCACAGAAGCCGGCAGGGCGGCAGTGATGGGGGGAGCCCGCGCTCTCCCTTTGGGGGAGGCAGTTCAGCGCAGTCGTTTGGCAGCTGAAGCCGTGATCCATCGCCGCGGCAAGGAAACCTGCCTGCGCGGCAAGCTCACCAATGCCTTGCTGGGCCTTTCTGCCAGCTGTGAAGTTGCCGCTCAGAAGGATGGTCTCTGTGCCCTGGCCGATCAGGCGGTGGTGCAGGTCGGCTGGTCGCTGGCGTTTATGAACAGCACTGCCCAGCAGGTGCTGGACCTGATCGAGAGCCAGGCGGCGTCAGGATCAGGAGCCCGGAATTAGGCCAAACCCGCCCTTTTTCTCCTGGGGTTTGCTGTCGGTTTTGCTCGGGGCGACCGAGCGGGTCTGCTGCTTGCAGAAGGGGATCAGGTCCTGGCCGGCTCTGTTGAGAGCCTCACGCCGCTCAAAAGTGTTGGTGGCAGCTGGTTTGGCACGTTCGCGGATCGTCCAGATGGCGTCCTTGCAGTTGGCGCCTAGGCGGGGGTGATCCAGCAGCGGATCGGCCATGGTGCGTGCCTTGCCGCAGGCTTCAATCGTGTTGTCTCTGCCGCAGTCGAAGGTGTGGAGCTGGAGCTCGCGCAACAGTTCCATGGAGGGGTAGGGCGGGTCCTTGGCAGCCAACAGGGCGATCAGGCCAAGGGCAAGTGCTGGATCAATCCGAGGCGCGGCCATGGTTCCACCGGGGTGGCCCCCATCATGGCGGTCCTGGCAGCGGGGCTAGTCCCTGGCGCAGCGATTGTTGCTGCTGGCTCCAGTGGGCAGCGATTGCCGGGCCCACCAGGGGGGCGGCGATCGCCAGAGCCCCCCGCAACCAACCCTGCTGCCGCAACTGCTCTCCCCGGGCGGCTTCGGCGGCCTGCAGGGTTTGCATATCTGTGATTTCGGGCCGCCGCTCCGCCTCAATTTGGACGGCCACCCCGTCAAGGGCAGCGCCGCTGCAGCCACTGCTGAGCAGCGGCAACAACCGCCTGGCGGCTACCCAGGCATCACGCAGGGCCATGTTGATGCCCTGGGCGCGCACGGGTCCCATCGGGTGGGCCGCATCGCCAAGCAGCAGCAGGCCCGGTTGGCACCAGCGCTCCGCTAGTCCCACCTGCACCGTCAGCCGGCTGGGCGGGCCCAATCCGCCGCTCCACTCCCGTAGCCAGGCCGCCAGCTGCGGCGGACTCAAGGCTGCCATCCGCTCGATCCAGCCTTCTCTACTGAGCTCGGGTGTGGCTTGAGACTTGCCCATAACCCAGCCCAGCTGCAAGCCGCCGCTGGCGCTTTCGAAAGCGCTGAAAACCCCCTCGGGACCCACCAGGGTGGTGAAGGAGCCAGCCAAGGGCGAGGCCGCGGGACTGGCCAGTTGAAACCAGAGCAAGTCGATCGGGCTGGGGCTGCTCTGCAGCGTTAGCCCTGCCTTCTGGCGCACCAGGGAGCCCCGGCCATCGCAGCCGACGACAAGGTCGGCAGGCAGCTGACGGCCATCGCGCAGTTGCACCCCCGCCACCCGCTCCTGCTGCCAGAGCAGGTCGACCACCGGTTGCCCGCGCTCAATCGCAAAGGAGGGGTAGGTGCCGGCAAGTTTCAGCAGGGCCTCCAGCAGGGCCGGCTGGCTCACCAGGGTGCAGGGTCGGCTGGGATCGCCGCCGAGAGGCTAGCTGGCGGTGAATAGCTCCTGGCCATTCACCACGAAGCGCCATCCCACCAGGGGCCGGTGGGGCAGGCCTGGAATCAGCTCGAGTAGCCCCATGGCCGCCAGGGCCTCTAGCCCTGAGGGCATCAGCGCTTCGCCGCGGAATTGACGCTCCAGGCTGGTGCCGGCCTCAACCAGGGTTACGGCCACACCGCCACGGGCTAGCAGTAGGGCCAAGCTGGCGCCAGCCGGTCCGGCACCCACTACCACCACCTTGGGGCGGTGGTTCAAGGGGCTACTCAAACGAAGGAGTTGTAGTTGCGAGTGCCGCCGCTAACCGGGTCGACATGGCCCATCAACTGACTTTTCTTGCTAAGCAAATACTCCACGAGCTCCTGCTGCACGGCCAGCAGTTCGTTGGTGCAGCCGCGGAATGCGGCCCGGTGGCGGATTTCATCGTGCCGGGTGTGGAGGTCGCGCAGCATCAGCTGGATGGCATCCAGGGTGGCTGAGGTGTTGCGGGAGGCCGGCTGGTGATCCATGGCCGCGAGATAAGGAAGACGTTCAGCGTAGGGGGCGTTCCCGAAGATCAGCAGTCACCAAACAAGGTGCTGGACACCTGATGGAATGTTTCAAAGGTGTCCTGGTTGTCCAGCCCGCTAACCGCTCGGGAAACTGTCTGCTGCTGCGGATTGCATTCAACCGCCAGGCTCACTGCCCTGGCGCCATGGTCGGCGTGGAAAGCGGCGCTCTGGCCGTCAACGGCATAGAGGGTTTCGGGGGCGTGGGTAAAACCGAGCTGGTTGGCCAGCACGCTGATCCCCGCTATTGACTCGCTGAGGCTGCCCTCGCTGCGAATGGCCGTGGTGTAGACCACCGGCGCGGCTGGGGTTGAGTCTTCTGCGGGCAGGATTAAGGAGCCGGCTAGGGATTTGATCAGGCTTCCGGTTTTGCCCAAGCCGCCGCTTTTTGGCATGGTCTTACTCCTCTCGCCAGAGTGGTTGCTGTGCGCTGAGCGTAGGGGTTGATCACCAGATGTGGTGTTTGGTGCTTGTACGGGCACCATTGGTGTGGCCTGAATTACGGCGGCCAGTCCTGGTCAGCTGCGCTGCACCCCGCTGCCGCAACGCACCTGCTGCCGTTCCTGTTTGCGCTGCAGCCGGGGGGTGATGCCGAGCTCGGCCCCCTTCCAGAGCCGGTTCATTTCAGTGGTGAAGTGTTCGGCCAGCTGGGGGGAGTCGAGCACCAGCAGGGTTTCGTCGTTTTGATGAGCTGCGCTGGGGCTCCAGTTGAAAGAGCCGGTGACCACGGTGCGGTGGTCGATCACAGCCAGTTTGTGGTGGAGTTTGTCGCCGCTGGCCAGGCGTGGTGTGCCCACACTCTCCAGGGGGCGCTGCCAGGGGCGGTTCGCCGCCTCCAGGCCGCAGCGGTGGTCGGGCAGCTTGGTGCCGAGAAGATCGAGCACTTCACTGAAGGCTCGGTTGGCGAAGCCGGGATCGGCCAGTAGGCGGATGTTGACGCCCTGCTGCTGCAGGTTCTCCATCGCATTAACCAGTCCCTGATCCGAGAACACGAACAGGGCCAGATCGAGTTGCTTGCGGCTGCCTGCGAGCA
>NZ_JAGQBE010000105.1 GCF_024345475.1 Cyanobium sp. T1B-Tous | reverse complement strand
GGAAGCCAATGTCGCCGAGGCGGCGGGCTACATCGCTGATCTCGCCAGAGAAAAGAACCTCGATGAAGTGCTCTGCGCAGAAGCCCTGCTCAGTTTGATGCGTGTTGTTCAGCTGGTGGAGGACACGGCACTCGAGTCAGCTCGAGCGGAGGCGCTGGCCAGAATCCGCGATGCTGATGACTGGCCTGCACTAGCGCTTGGCCTGCAACTGGAGTGCGCCATTTGGACGGAGGACCAAGACTTCTTTGGCAGCGGTATCGCCACGTGGACAACTCGCACGGTGGAGATCTACTTGAACAGTTGACTTGTCGTCGAGATGGGTCATGCCATTTGCATCTTCCAATTCCACTATCACTACTGCCTGCATCAGAGGCGAGGTGATTTGATAACGAGCATTAATGGTTCTTCTGGCATGGGGTCCAAAGTTCAGCGTGACTAGCTCACCCGGCGCGGGGGTGATCGGTGTGCAGGTCAGGGGTCGGTGATTCGACTACTGGTCTCTCACCGCCTGGCCTTGCAGGAAGTTGTGGATCATCTGCTCCATGCCGTTCTGCGTTCTCCCATGGGGACGCAGGCCCTTCTCGGCCCACACACGATCCAGCTCCTGGCGCAGCTTCTCAGGGATCCAGCAGGACAGCATCACCTTGCCCTCGCGGCTGGAGGTGCAATGGCGCTCAGGCGTGGACATCGAGCATGTTTGTGTGCATGTGCACAATCTGCCACTGCCAGGCCCTCTGGACCAGCAACCGCTGGACTGCCGAAATCCCTGGCCAAAGGGGCCATCGATCAGTCAGAATGAGAACCGTTCTCAGCAATGGGTGGGTAGATGGGTCAGCAGGTCGTTCAGGTGCCCGTCACCCTGCTCACCGGCTTCCTCGGCGCTGGTAAGACCACCCTGCTTAACCACATCCTCAGCAACCAGCAGGGGCTGCGCAGCGCCGTGCTGGTCAATGAATTCGGTGAGGTGGGGATCGACAACGAGCTCGTGGTGGCCACCAGTGATCAGATGGTGGAGCTCAGCAACGGCTGCATCTGCTGCTCGATCAATGGGGAGCTGCAGGAGGCGGTGCATCGGGTGCTCGAACGCCCCGAGCCACTGGATCTGATCGTGGTGGAAACCACCGGCCTAGCCGATCCGCTTCCCGTGGCCATGACGTTCATGGCCGGGGACCTGCGCGATCGGCTGCGGCTCGATTCGATCATCACCGTGATCGATGCCGAACACTTCAGCGTCACAGCTCTCGAAAGCCCGATCGCTCGCGCCCAGGTGGTGTATGGCGACATCCTTCTGCTCAACAAAGCCGACCTAGTGGATGAGCAACGGCTGAAGGAGGTTGAGGCCGAGCTGCGGGCGATCAAAACCGACGCACGAATTCTGCGGGCCAGCCGCGGTGATGTTCCCTTGGGCCTGCTGCTGAGCGTGGGGTTGTTTGAAACTGATCGCCTGGCATCGCTCCAGGCCCAGGAAGATGCCCATGAACAACATCACAACCACGGGGATCACCACCACCACGAGCATCACCACCATCCCCACACCCCGGAGCTGGAGGGCTTCAGTTCCGTGAGCCTGGCGGTGGACGCGCCGTTCGATCTGCGGCGCTTCCAGCACTTCCTTGACATCCAGCTGCCTGAATCGGTGTTTCGCGCCAAAGGGGTGCTCTGGTTCCGCGAAAGCGAGCGGCGCCATTTGTTTCACCTCTGCGGCAAGCGCTTCACGATCGATGACTCCGACTGGCCCGATGGCTCAGAGCGCCACACCAAAGTGGTGGTGATCGGCAAGGGCATTGACCAGGCAACGCTTAAGGCCCAGCTCGAGGCCTGCGTAGCGCTGCCATGAGCCAGACCCTGCTGATCTCTGGACCGCCTGGCTGCGGTAAAACCAGCTGGATCCTGAAGCGGGTCCAGGCTCATCGAGGCCCATGCGGGTATCTGCGGCTGGCCGGCTACCCCGACGAAGGGCTCGCCCAGGCGCCTGACGGCGGTATCGATCTGGCCTACCTGCAGGACCAGTGCCCGAGGCTGCTGGATCTGGCCGATCTCGATCAGGCCCTGGCACCAAGGCCGGAGCACCTTCTGGCGCTGATTGAACTACCCCAGTTCCAGCCGCCGACGGAATCGGGTCTTGGTGGGGTGGACCGGCGCGTGATTCCCCAACTGGAGGCATTGCATCTCAAGCCCGACGAGCATTTGCACTTCGGGCGAGATACCGCCTTGCCCCGCCAGGACACCCTGGATTTCAGCAGTTTGCAGGCCTGGGAAAGGAACCTGGCTGGGAGTGTGTGGGATCCGGCCAGCCTGAGCAGCTTCTGGTTTGAACTGGTGAACGGCGCCTATGGCGATGTGTACCGCGCCAAGGCCCTAATGAACCTGCCGGATGGCCGGGCCTTCTTCTGCAACTGGATGGTGAGCCAGGAGGGCTCCCAGTTTCTGCCGCTCCAGGCGCTTGCCCCGCCTGACGGTCGCCCGGAGCGCCTTTCCCGCCTGGTGGTACAGGGCAAGGGCCTCGATCCCGCCGCCATCGAGGTGACCCTCGCCGACTGCCTGCTCAGCCAAGCCCTGCCCCATTCATTCCCTTCCGCCTGATCGCCATGGCCCACGCCGTGATCTCCTGCCTGCACGCCAACCACGCCGCCCTGGAGGCCGTGCTCGCCGACATCGACCAACAGGGCATCGACACCATCACCTGCCTGGGCGATCTGGTGGGCTACGGCCCCCAGCCCAATGAGGTGGTGGAGTTAATCCGTCAGCGCGCCATCCCCACCTGCCAGGGCTGCTGGGATGAGGACATCATCGAAGGCCTCAACGCCTGCGACTGCAGCTACCCCTCCCAGCTGGCGGAAAGGCGAGGCCATCTGGCCCATCAGTGGACGGCCGATCAGCTGAGCGAGGAGAACAAGGATTTTCTTGCCAACCTGCCGATGTCGCTGCGGCGCGATCGGCTGCTGTTCGTCCATGGCAGTCCCAACAGTCAGCACGAATACCTGCTGCCCAACATGGATGCCTTCGCGGCGCTGGAGCGGGTCGAAACCGCCGAAGCCGACACCCTGTTCTGTGGTCATACCCATCATCCCTATGTGCGGGAGCTGCGGGATGGATCGATCCGGGTGCGCGTGCAGGAAGGTGTAGCCAGCGGCGGCCCATCTGAAGAAAGAGAAATCAATTTGCCGGTGCGCCGCATCATCAACGCCGGCTCGGTGGGTGAGCCGCGCCATGGCAACACCAACGCCACCTACGTGATTCACGACGAGCAGACGGGAACCGTTGAGATCCGGGAGGTGGCCTACGACGTGGAGCGCACCTGCCGGGCCATCGTCGAATCCGGCCTGCCGGCGATCTTCGCGTGGCGCCTGCGCCATGGCTTCGAGTACGCCGAGCGGGCCGATGACGCCAGCCACGTGTGTGAGCGCTGATGGCACGCTGGGCCTTAATAAGTGGTCTGCGCGGAGATCTGGAGGCCTATGAGGCCATCCAGGAAGATCTGCGCCACACCCGGCGGGTGGACACCCTATTTGTGTTGGGGGATGTGATCGGTCCGGCACGGAATTGCGATGCCCTGCTGAGCCGGTTGCAGCAGCCGCGTCGTGGCGAACTGCGGCCGCAGTGCCTATATGGCTGGTGGGAGGACCAGCTGTTGGCCGAACGGGGCTACCGGGGCGGGCGGCGAGCCGATGCCCTGCGCCTCAGCCAGGGGGAGACGGCCGTGGATGCCCTGCTCCAGGCCGTGGATCCTGGCCACATGGGCTGGCTGGCGGAGCTGCAGTTCGGCTTCATCGAGCTCGACTGCGCCCTGCTGCATGGCAGCTCGGCCACCGTGGAAGACAGCCTGGGCCCGGACAGCTCACCGCTGTTGTTGCTTGATCGGCTCACCCGCATGGAGGTGAACCGGCTGTTCACGGCGCGCAGCGGCCAGCAGTTCAGCATCGAACTCACTGGCGGCGGCATTGAGTCGCAGGTGCGGGATCTGGAGGGCCAACGGCACCAGCAGCAGAGCGTTCCAAAGCGCCAGGTGATCGGCATCGGGGCTGGAGTCCACTACACCATCTACGACCCCGGCACTGATCGCTTTGACTTTCTTGCCGCCGGCAGCAGGTCCCAGGAGCGGGCGCGGGGGTTTGCATGACCCCGCAGCTGGGGGGGACTTTGGAGACCCTGCAGGTTGACCTGGCCGGCCGACAGCTGCGCTTGGTGCTGGAGCGCCGGGGGCCTGCGGCGGCCCCCCTTTGGTTGCTGCTGCCGGCGCTGAGCACCGTGTCGAGCCGCGGTGAATGGAAAGCCTTTGCGAATGTGATGGGCGATCGGCGCCAGCTGGTGAGCTTCGACTGGCCCGGTTTCGGCGACAGTGACCGGCCAGCGATTGCCTACGACGCCGCCCTGCTGCGCTCGGCGCTGCAGGCCGTGCTCTCCTACCTCCGCACCACAACCCGTCAGCTGCCAATTGTGGTTGCCGCCGGCCACAGTGCCTCGGTGGCCCTGGGGCTGGCCACCGAATGGTCTGGGCTGTGGCAGGAGCTTGTGCTGGTGGCCCCCACCTGGCGCGGGCCCCTGCCGACGATGACCGGCTTGCCGCAGCAGCAGTTCAACTGGCTGCGGAGTCTTGTGGCAGCACCATGCATCGGCCCGGCGCTCTACCGGCTCAACACCAGCCGAATGGTGCTGCGCCTGATGCTGCGGCGTCATGTCTGGGTCGCCCCCGCCCTGCTGACACCGGCTCGGATCCGCGAACAGCAGCTTCTTGCCCGCCGCCCCGGAGCGCGCTTTGCCAGCGTGGCCTTCGTGAGCGGTGGCCTTGATCCGGTAGGTGATCGCACCTGGTGGCTGCAGCAGGCGCGGTTGCTCAAATGCCCGCTGCAGGTGGTGCTGGCGGCTGAGGCTCCGCCGCGCTCAAAGAAAGAGATGGAGGTTCTGGCCTGGGAGGCGGCTGATCAGCTCAGCGTGATTCCTGGTCGACTGGGGCTGCACCAGGAATTTGGGGCCCTACTGGCACGGCAACTGCTGGAGAGTTGCGTGTCTGCTGGCTGACCAGCAGCGCCAGCAGGAATCCTGCAAATTGCACGATCACCACACACGGACCGGAGGGCAGGTTGGTGAGGCCTGAGCCCAGTAGGCCCAGCAATGCACAGCCGCCGCCCAAGGTGGCAGAGGCAAGGGCATAGAGCGGGAAGTGGCGGCTCACGAGCCGCCCCCCGCAGGCAGGGATCACCACAAAGGCGCTGATCAGCAGCACCCCCACCGCTTTGATTGACACCGCCACCACCACCGCCAGCAGCACGATGAAGATCAGGCGGTGACGGTTGGCCCCCACCCCGAAGGCTCCGGCGAGATCGCTGTTGAGGGTGAGCAGCACCTGGGCCCGCAGGCTCAAGGCGAGATAGACCAATGCACCAAGCAGCAGCAGGCCGATCACCACCAGATCGCTCCAGCTGATGCCGAGGATGTCGCCGAACAGCAGCTGCTGGATGCCGCCGCGGTAGGTCTCCACCAAGCTCAGGGCCACCACCGCAAAGGCCAGGGAGGTGGAATACACGATGTTCAGCAGGGCGTCTGCCGGCAGGCCGCTGCGGGCCACCAGCTGGTTCACCAGCAGGGCGAACACCACCGCGAAAGGGATCAGCACCAGGGTGGGATTGACCCCCAGCAGGATTCCCAGGCTGATGCCCAGCAGGGCGGAATGACCGAGGGCATCGCTGAAGAACGAGAGCTGACGCAGCACCGCGAAACTGCCCAATAGCCCACCTAGGGCGCCGGTAAGCAAGCCGCCGAGCAGGGCCCGCTGCATGAAGGGCTGGCCAACAATCTCCAGCAAGCCTGCGGCATCAGCCATGGCCAGCAATCCCGGCATGGTTATGGCGGTAAGGCACCACATTGGGGCCATAGAGCTCGGCCAGCCGCGCCGCACTGAGGGCATGGTCGGGGGCACCGCTGCAACGCAGGCGGCGGTTTAAGCACAACACCTGATCACAGCTGCGGCGCACCATCTCCAGATCGTGCGACACCTGCAGCACGGTCCAGCCTTCCTGGCGGCGCAGATCCAGCAGCAGCTCCTGGAACTGCTCACTGCTGGGGGCATCCAGCCCCGCCTGAGCCTCATCGAGCACCAGCAACTGGCGGGGCCGCACCACACAGAAGGCCAGCAACACCCGCTTGAGCTGACCGCCAGATAGCTCGCTGAGCCGGCGTTCTGCCAGGTCCTGGCAGCCGGTGCGCT
>NZ_JAGQBE010000104.1 GCF_024345475.1 Cyanobium sp. T1B-Tous | reverse complement strand
TTACGGATCGCGGAGGAAAGCAACCGGATTCCTAGGCCAGCCGTGCCAAGGATTCCCAGAGGACCCATTACAAAGGTGAGCCCAGGCACCAGCATCAGTGCAATTGCCAAGAAAACGGAAACCGGCAGGGCTCCAGCTGCCATTAAGCCACTGGTCTGCAAAATCTGAATCAGTCGATCCTTTCTTACCTGTGGACTGCCATTGATCAGTTCGTCGCGATGAGTGAGAAGTTGATCAACTGCCGCGATGGCAGCTGAGTAGACGCTGGCTTCCACCGCATTTCCCAGTGTTCGCTGCCAAAACTCAGGCGTCTGGGCAGCGGCAAGCAAACCATCAATATGGTTATCAACGCTGGCATGAGCTCGCTCGTGCCACGACATATCTACCGAGTTTCGGCTGTTGTTGATGGTGCCGTCTTCCCAGATCGCATTTGCTGGATTCGAGGCGAGATGGGGCGCATTGGACTGGCTCTGGATGTGGGACCACTCCTTGCCTCTGGCATCGCCTCCCTTCAGGAAGGCATCGACAGCCGCTGTGCCGTAGTTTTCAAGATCACCGGGGAGTTTTGCGACGAGATCAGCAATGGCAATGCCATGGTTTGATGCCGCTGAGGTGATTCGACTCACCAGTTGGGGATCGAGAGCGAAGTTATTCAGCTCGCTCAGCGAGGCCGCGACTGATCCAGCTGCAACGGCAAGTGCTTGACCGCTCTTGTCTAATCCCTGACGCATCTTCCTAGCTGCGGTGACGCCTGCTGCCAGCCCAATGCCGGTGAGTTTTGAAAGGTCAGCCACAATGCCAAAACTTGAGCCCCACTCTAATTTTACCTCCTACCACGAGAACCCCCAGCGGCTAGGCCGTTTTGGCCACCTGGCAGTTCATACCTGGAGTCTGCTCGTACTCCCCTTGCTCTAACTGAACTACTTTGACCGGTAACGAAGTGCTGCCTTTTGGCTCACGCTTGCAGATTCCGCCGGCTCCACCCTGTGATGGTGGCCTCCACGTTCTCCAGATGCCACTGGAGCGGCCCCCGGCCCTGGGTGCAGCCCCAGCGGCGGTAGTGCTTGCCCGGGGTGAGTACCCCCCGCAGCCGTAGCTGACGGAGGGTCTCGCGGCTCATCCCAAGAGCAGCGCAAGCTTCGGCCGTCGTCACCCAGACCCGGTGACGTCCGGATGGCGGTGGTGTCGTCTGGTTCTCCATCAGGCCAGATCCCGGAGCACGCTGCCCACCGCGGGATTCCAGAGGATCTGGTAGCCGCTGTGCCCGCCGCGGCAATAGGGCAGGGCTTCTGCCCAATGCTGGCCGGCATTGGTGAGTTCCCATTCCCCACGCTGATTGCGGATCTGCAGCCCGCAGGCTGCGAGGTGTTGGTTCGTGTCCTTGGCTTTCATCCCTAGCAGCTGCCCGAGCCCCGTGGCATTGAGTGAGCAGATCGGGTCCTCCGCTGCCGGCAGGGCTCGCCGCAGGGATTCGGTCGCCAGCCCAGTGTTTTCCTGAATGCAGGTGAGCGTTGCTGCCATGGCGATACCGGGTTTCACGCCGGGGACCTGGGCGACGGCCTGACCAATCAGCAACAGAGCCCCGACGCTGTCCTGCTTGTCTGAGGGCAAGGATGCCGGCGTGGGCGCGAGGCCAGGCACGGAATAGCGCCCTGTCCGGCGGATCGCCGGCAAAACCTCGTGTGTGACCCAACGCTTGAAGCGCTTGGCCTCCGGCTTGCGGCTGCCGAGAACCAAGGTGTATAGACCAGGTTCATTCACCGTGGCCACGGCCTGCACACCGCCAGGGGTGTCAGTTGAAATGACACCCTTCTCGTCGGCATCCAGTCGGGTCGTGGCCTGACGAGGATTGCCGATCCCCAGCACGCTGCAGACATCGGTGGCGACAAACCAGGGGTCGCCGTGCTCGTCAGCGAAGACGCGGAGCTGGTTGCCTTCGAAGTCAAAGGGAACAATGGCGCTTGAAGTTGTGTTGTTAATCGGCCTGAAAGCGGTGTGACGGGTGGAACCTCACCGGCATCACTGCCGGCATCGGGGCGGAAGACGGTGTTGGTGCTGGCCATTGGTCGCGGCGGCACGGGCCCGGCGAGCACGAGCAGCAGGGTGCTGAGCTGAAACGCCAGCCCCAGCAGCACCAAGCCGCGCAGCCCGGCAAGGCTGGAGGCCGTGACCATGACGGTTGGCCGGCGGGTGCGGCAGAAGGCAGGGAGCTGGGGAGCGGGCCGGTGAGGGGGCCTGCCGCTCCAGGCCCCGGGGTTGATGCCCTGACGATCGAGCGGCATCAGAACAACTCCTCGCCGTCGTCTGCAGCGCCAGTGTTCCAATCACCGGCACCACTACCGGCGGTGGTGTAGCCCTCGACCTCCTCAAAGCCATCGGTGGGATCGACCTGCTCGTAGGGCACGAACTCGACGACCTGAACGGCACGCGGCTGGAAGGTCATGCCGCAGCCGTTCTCCCCGTCCCAGTCGTAGATGTCGAAGGCCACGACGACCTTTGAGCCGTTGCCGATGGCGGCACCATCCCAGGGCTGCTTTTTGGCATCGACGATGCGAGGGCCATCAGAAAGAGAGCCGTCGCGCCGCTGGAACTGCGGCACCTTGAAGCGCACCACCGTGATCTCGCTGGGCTTCTCCTTGTCGGCCTTCCAGGGGAAGCCCTTCTCGGCGCGGCGCTTGCGGCTGCCGTGCAGTGCGATGAACTGATCTTCCATGGCCAGCAGGAAGGACTGAGCCTTCTCGTCGCTGTTGGCCAGCAGCAGATCGGCAGTCCAGGCCTTGGGTTTGCTCTTGTCGAGCTGGTGCCTGGGGGTGATCAGATGGGCCCAGCGCACTTCGGCGAGGGGCGTGCGGAAGATGTCTTTAGCCATGGGATGAATCGGCGGACGTTTGTTGTTGATCGAACGGAGGAAGCGGCGGCAAGCCAAAGCGTTCGCGCAGCAGGTGATGCACCGCTCCGCTGGCGGAGAGGTTGCGGGCCTCCATCACCTCTCGGATCCGCAGGAACACATCGGTGCGCACCTGTGTCTGGATGAAATGTCGACCAGCCAGAGAACGGGGCTGCTCGCCATAGCGGCGTGGCGGCCGGGGGCGATGGCTCTCGCTCATGGTTCTGGTGCTGCTGGATGTTCCGCCTGCTCTTGGCCCTGCGCTTCTTCGAGGAAGAGTGCGATGAAGTCGCTGTGCTGGCGTTGGGTGATGCGATCACCGATGGAGCGGGCGTTGCGCGGCACCTGGAAGTGCTCGCGGAAGGCTTTGGTCAGCTCCTGACGTGTCGCCTGGGGCAGTTCGAGGACGCGGCGGTGAACCTCGCTGACCTCCTCAGGGGTGAGGGGAGCGAGGCCTGTATCTCCATCCGCAGGTGCCCCGTCGCCCTGGGCGTCAGCCAAGGAAAGCGACTCTTCCGGCGATGGGTCTTCAGCCTTCGGCTCAGAGCAAGCCTGCTGAGCAATGTCATCCTCGGGCTTGTCGTCAGACTGCTCTGAATCCGCGGAACAAGGCTGTACAGCCCGAGTCTGCGAAGACAAAGGAATGCCCAGCAGCATCGCCAGCATCAGACCGGTGGTTTCGGTCAGATCGCTGGCCTCATCAGCCCAGGACTCGCTGCAGAGCTCGGCCCCGGCGACGTGCATCACCGTGACTAGCAGCCTGGAGCGGCCTTGCTGCTCACGCAAATGAGCGGACCAGCCGATCCCGCGGCGGAAGGCGGGGCGGGCTGCGTGCACCACCTCCGCCAGATCGCCAGCGGTGATGGGGGACACCTCGGCCTGAAAACTGGCCAGGACAAGGGTGAGCTGTTGCTCGGGGGTGGCGTCGGCCAGGACGGCCGGCGGCGCCTCAATGCCGGCCTCTGGAGGCCTGGGGGGTGGAGCCATGACGGATCGAATCGGGCGGTTGCCAGCTGATCGAAAATTAGCACTGTTCCCTGATAGCCGCACTAACAGCGGCTGTTAATTCCTAGCCATCAGGCTGTGACTGGCTTCTTTCCTCTGCGGCCGTTGGGCTTGGTGTCTTTCCTGTTGGCCGCCTCCCACAGGTCAAGCCAGCGCTTGGGCAGGTACTGGTCGCCCTCGATCCACAGCGGGGCCAGCTCCTCCGGCTTGTAGTCACCGAAGCTCGTGAGGACGGCAAAGAAGCGCTTGCGATGCTCTTCGCTCGCCTCAACCGCCAGGGAGCTGAGGGCATCGCTTGGTTCGAGGCCGCATTCGTCGACGACCCGACGCATCTGGTTGCGCCACTTACTGGAGAGCTCCGTGGCCTTGCGCTGACCAACGGTCGGTGCGGGCGTGGTGCGGAACGCTGCCGGCACATCTCTTAGGCCGCAGTAGCAGGCCCAGAGCTCCAGGGGCGTCCAAGCCGGGGATTCGTCGTCTCCCAGCGGGATGGCGTTCTCGAGCTTCTCCTTGATCGCCTGGCTCTTGACCGGGCCCCAGTCCTTCTCGGCGATGCGGCGGTTCAGCTCGCCCAGCTGCCAGAAGGCCTTCTGCCGCAGCTCACCGGCCTTGCCCTGCTCGATGACCGAGAGGTTGCCGTAGGAGATCGCATCGAAGCCGGCCTCTTCCGCCCAGCTGCAGGCGGTGTACTGGGTCCAGCCGTTGGTTCTTCGCCAGTTCAGCAGCATCCGACCGAACGCTGTGCGGTTCTCCTCCTGGCGCTCAAGCAGCTCCGCGTAGGTGATGGCCACGTTCAGGATCCTGAATGGGATGTCCCGAACCATACGGCAAGCTTGGCACTCCTAGTCACTTTCTGACACGTCCTGGCATATCAGGTCTGATCTTGTCCGAGCCTCTGCAGGATCTGCTTGGCAAGCTGCCCAGTCATCACCTTCCCTGTCTCTGCCTGCAATCTCAGAGCAAGGGTGTAGGGGTGCTCGTCTGGGTGGGCCTGTGCGAGATGCCTCAGCCGCTGCTGCAGTTCTGCCGGATTCATCAGTGTCCCAGCAGCACTTGCCTCGGTGTGCAAAGCAGCTGCTCGGCCTCCTCCACGGATCGGCAGACCGCTGCTACGCCACCGAGCTCCTGAACGAGCCTCAGGAAGGCCCGCTGCTCCGAGCTGAGTACGCCCTGGGCTGTCTTGACCTCCAGGGCGACGAACTGGGCGAGCCGCTGGCCGACCAGCTCGGGCGTGATCTCCAGCGCGCGCAGACCGATCAGGTCACTGCTGCCCTTGCACAGCCCGAAGCGCACGAAGCGCCCCTGCTGGTCGACCAGGGCGCCGGTGTTGTTCCGCCAGAGCCGCACCGGACCGCGGCCGCAGGCCAGGCGAATGCGCTGCTGGATCTCGTGTTCGCTGGGGGAGGAGGCCATGCCTCCTGTTGCCGGGCGGGATTACTCGTAGTGGCTCCAGAGGCGCAGCACCTTCACGATCCGCTCCTCCTCCAGCACCTGGTAGACGAGACGGTGCTGGATGTTGATGCGCCTTGAGCAGGCCCCTCGCAGATCGCCGACCAGGGCCTCGTAGGGAGGTGGCTGCTGATAGGGGTCAACGGCCAGGGTGTCCAGCAGGGCCTGAGCTTTCTGCTTGAGAGCAGGGGATGCGGAAGCGAGTTTGCGGGCGTCCTTCTGAGCCTGCCGGGTGAACAGAACCGTCCAGCTCACCAGCCCGGTTCGCTGCTCAGTTCGCTCACCTCAGTGGCCATGCCTTCAAGGATCGACTCACGCATGCCCGGGATCGAGACCAGATGCAGGGTCTCCTGGATGGCGCGCCAGTCGTCCTGGGACAGCAGCACGGCGTTGCTGCGCTTGCCGGTGATCTGCACAGGCTCGTGGGACTGCCCCACCTCGTCGATCAGGGCATAGAGCCGCTTGCGGGCTTCTGTGGCGGACACGGTGGTCATGACATGGTCTTCACCCGTACGTCAAAGCGTACAGCTGTTGGCCTTGTTGTGCTGCCTGGCAGCCCAGACGTGTCTGGCCCAGCCGGGTTTGTAGCCGCGCTCCTGCTCGCGCTGCAGCAGCTGCTCGAAGGTCCGGCAACCGGCTGCCGGGTGCGTGCGCCGGGGCCGTTGCTGCTGGTTGGGTTTGGGCCGATGGCGGGTCCCCGTGACTTCAACAAGCTCGCCCTCAAGCTGCTGGAGCCCGCGGCGCTGCTCATCGCGTTCCTCGACAAGAAACAGGTGGCCACATTCCGGGCACACCTGCGCAGCAGTGGGGCAGCTGCAGAAACACACCGGGCAGTCCTTGATCGGGATCGAGACTCCTTCGCGGCGCCTGCGGCCGGCCAGGTTCCATTCGCGCTCATCGGTGGGCAGGCCGTGGCGATGG
>NZ_JAGQBE010000103.1 GCF_024345475.1 Cyanobium sp. T1B-Tous | reverse complement strand
CCCGCTGCGGCACCTGCTGCTGGAGGTTTTGTAGGAGGTTCGGCTGCGCAGAAAGACTTCCGTCAGACAGGCTTGCGTCAGACAGGCCTGAGTCAGAAAGGATTGCGTTCAGAGGGATTCAGCGGGCAGCTTGAGGGGCTTGAGCCCCGCACCGGGCTGGTGGGCTGGGCCGCCGCTTTGGATGCCAGCACAGGGTCTGAGCCCCTCACAATCCGGCTCACGCTCGACGACCTGCTCAACCCCAGCAGCCGCTGGAAGCTGGCGGAATGCACCGCCAACCGCCCCAGGCCCGACCTGAAGGCCCAGGGGGTTGAAGCTGATTGCGGCTTTGTGTTTCTGGGCCATTCCGGCCGCGATCTGCCGCCGCGTACCAGTGGCATGGTGGTGCGGGCGTTTTTTGACGCCGAGTTCACCCTGGAGCTGCCTGGCAGCCCGCTGCGGCTTGATGCCGAGCGCTATCAGCTGCTGCGCCAGCTGTGCCGCACTGGATTAGGCCGCGATGCGTGCCTGGGCCCGGTGCGTGGGCCTTATTTGGCCGGCTGGGCCATTGGTGCAGGCCCCTACCGACTGCGGATCGACGCAGGCGAGCCGCTTGTGATCGAGCCACCTAATCCACTGCCCCAGCATGAGTGGCCGCTGCAGCTGCGCTTGCCCTCCAGCTGCTGCGATGGTGGCATTCACCATTTCAGCCTCGAGCAGGCCGATGCCACGGGCGTTTGGCAGCAGCTCGACGAAAGCCTTGATCTGGTGCCAGCCCAGCTCACCCCTTGGCCGGCCCTGCTTGCCCACGCCAGGCCCCCGTTCCCCGATCACCTATCGCCTCTGGCCACGGAGCACCAGCGCAGCCTCTCCACCTGGTTGCACTGGGCCGATGCCGATGGCACGCCGCTGCCCCCGGAGTTGCCGCTGCTGCAGCGCCTGCTCAGCCACCCCGTGCGGCTGGACCAAGATTCAGCCGGCCTGGCCCTGCCGCCGGGGCACGAGCCAGGCCCCGATGGCTCGGCTGTGCCCCGCCGCCCGTTGGCGCTGCCGATCGCCGCGACACCGCAGGTGAGTGTGGTGATCCCGGTGCATGGTCAATACGCCGTGACGCGCCGCTGCCTGGCCGCCCTGGCCTACGCCCCCACCCGGGTGCCCTTCGAGGTGATCGTGGTGGACGACGGCTCCAGCGATGGCACCAGCGAGGCCCTGGCCCTGGAGGCCCCGGGGGTGCGGGTGGTGCGCCACGACTTCGCCCGTGGTTTCAACCAGGCCTGCTGCAGTGGCGCTGCCATCGCCAAGGCGCCCTATCTGGTGTTGCTCAACAACGACACCGAGCCCTGCGCGCGTTGGCTAGAGGAGCTCCTCTTCCCATTTGAACATTGGCCCGATACTGGGCTGGTGGGGGCCCAGCTGGTGTTGCCCGATGGCCGCTTGCAGGAGGCCGGATGCATCGTGTGGGGCGACGGCAGCCCCTGGAACTACGGCCGCACCCGCAACCCCTTTGAGCCTGGGTTTGCCTATGCCCGCCAAGTGGATTACGTGAGTGGCGCGGCCCTGATGATCTGTTCCCACCTCTGGCGCCAGGTGGGTGGCTTCAGTCCGGAGTTTTCACCCGCCTACTACGAAGACACCGACCTCGCCTTCAAGGTGCGCGAGGCCGGTTTTGTGGTGCGCTATGCCCCCCAGGCACGAGTGATTCACCACGAGGGGCTCAGCAACGGCAGCGACACCGAGGCCACCGAGGGGTTGAAGAAATACCAGGAGATCCATGGGCCGCTGTTTCAGCGCAAGTGGGCCCATGCCTTCAGCGGCGCCACCGAACCCACCTACGACGAAGCCGAGCGCATCAAAGACCGCGGCATTCGCGGGCGGGTGCTGTTCATCGACCACGACACGCCCCGGCCCGATCGCGATGCCGGCAGCCATGCCGCCCTGGTGGAGATGGAGCTGGTGCAGGCCCTGGGCTACAAGGTGACCCTGCTGCCGGCCAACCTGGCCTGGCTGGCCAACTACACCGAAGCCCTTCAGCGCTGCGGCGTCGAAGTGCTGCACGCGCCGTTTGTGCTGTCGCTGGGCCAGGCCCTAGCCGAGCGGGGGGGGGAGTTTGATGCGGTGTACGTCACCCGCTACACCGTGGCCCAGGCGGCTCTGCCTCTGTTGCGGGAGCACTGCCCCGATGCCAAGGTGCTGTTCTGCAATGCCGACCTTCACTATCTGCGCCAGCTGCGGGCCGCCTGCGCCGAATCGCTCGAGGGCGATGACGCCCAGCGGGCGCTGGAGGCTGTGGAGCTGGTGAAACGCCAGGAGCTGGAGGTGATTCGCCAGGTGGACCTCACTCTCAGCTATAGCGAAGTGGAGCGCGGCGTGATTGAGGCCGAAACCCTGGGCACCGCCGCCACCGCCGCCTGCCCCTGGGTGCTGGAGGGGCCTGAGCATCCCGCACCTCTGGCTGGCCGCGAGGGGCTGGCCTTCCTCGGCAGCTACAACCATCCCCCCAACCGTGATGCGGTGGCGGCGTTTCTGGCCGAGCTCTGGCCCGCCCTGCGCCAGCGGCTGCCCGCGCTCAGCCTGCATCTTTATGGCAGTGGCCTCAGCCGTGAGCTGGCTGAGGCCTGGGGCGAGCAGGCCGGGGTGGTGGTGCACGGTTGGGTGGCGGAGGCGGGCAGCGTGTACAACCGCCACCGTCTGTTCATTGCGCCCCTGCGCTCTGGTGCCGGCCTCAAGGGCAAGGTGGTGGCCGCGGCGGCCCACGGCATTCCCCAGGTGCTCAGCCCGATGGCCGCTGAAGCCACAGGTCTGCGCCATGGCCAGGAGGTGTGGATTGCCCGGGATCACCAGCAGTGGCTGGAGGGTGTGAATCTGTTGATCACGGAAGACAACACCTGGCAGACCATGAGCACGGCGGCCCATCGCTTTGCCTGCGGCCACTACGGCCGTGAGCAGGGGCTGCAGCTTATGCGTGCTGCCTTCGAGCGGCTCGGCCTGGAGGTGCCTCAATGAGCTCCAGCCCAAACGCCAAGCGCAGTCCGCGCCTCAATCCGCCGGAATTGCTCTCCGGAGTGCCCGAGCATCCGGTGGTGGAAATTGCCCCGGAGCGCCCCTGGCTCACGGTGGCTGAAACCAATCGCCTGATTCGCCAGCAGGGGCTGTCTCTGGCGGTGGCGCAGGCCTGGGTGCTCGATGAGATTGTGGGCACGATTGAGCTTTCGGCCGAAGAGGAGAAACAGCTGATCCGCCGCTACGTCGAAAGCCAGGGGGTGACCAGCGACGAAGAATTGGCTGCTTGGCTGCCGCGCAAGCGTTTGGGTTTTGAGGATTTGCGTTATTTCGCTACCAAGGGCCGCCGATTGGAGCGTTGGCTCATGCGGCGCTATCGCGAGGAAGCCGAACTACGCTTTTTGGAACGCAAGCTCGATCTCGATCAGGTGGTTTATGCGCTGTTGCGGGTGAGTGATCGGGGTCTGGCGGAGGAGCTTCATCAACGCATCCAGGAGGGCGAAGCCGATTTCGCAGCTCTCGCCGAGCACCACAGCCAAGGCTCGGAACGTCAAACCCGCGGCCAGCTTGGGCCCCTGCCTCTCACCGCAGGCCACCCCGAGTTGGTGTCGCGGTTGCGGGTGAGCCGTCCCGGTCAGCTCTGGAAGCCGTTTCAAGTTGATCGTACTTGGGTGGTGTTGCGCTTCGAGCAATTAATTCCTGCTCAGCTTGATGCCGCCACCCGCGGCCGCATGATCGAAGAATTGTTCCAGGTGTGGTTCAAGCAGCGGGTGCAGCTGCTGATGGATGGCGAGCCCCTTCCACCCCTGCCTTATCTGCCGCCCATAGAAGCCCCCTACAACGAAGCGACCGAAATCACCACCACGGATGTCCTGCTCCCTGTTGATCTCAACCGATGACCTCTGCCATTCCTCCAGCCACAGCGGCCCCAACTCCTGCGGGCCCAGGTCAGCGGCTGCGTTCATTTCCCCCGTTTGACCAGCTTGAGCAGGACGCTGCGGCCGCCTTGGAGCCGCTGTTGGAGACCTGTCGTTACCGAGTTGGCCAAACCCTGTTGCGCCCCGACACCCCGCCAGAGGGGGTGCTGCTGCTGCTGAGCGGTCAGTTGCGCAGCCTCGGCTCCGCCCCAAGCGGCCAGGGCTTGCGCACGATCGAGCGCCTCGGCCCCGGCAGCCTGGTCGGCTGGGCCGGCTTGCTGCGCCGCGACCCTTGCGAGCACCTGCGTGCCAGTCGCGATGTGGAGGCCCTGCTGCTGCCCGCGTCGGCCTTTCGTGATGTGGTGGCGGGCCACCCCCGGGTGGCTGCCTGGTTTGAAAACCAGCTGCCGGCGGCGGAATTGCACACCCTGCTCACCGCGTTGGTGCCGCGGGAGCCCCAATGGCTGCCGCTGCTGGAGCAGTGGCCGGCGGTTGCGGCTGAGGCTCAGGTGGCCAGCCTGGGCCTGGGGCCCGACCCGCAGTTGGCGCTGCCAGTGGGCTACCGCTGGTATGCCAGTAGTGGCGAGCCGCTGGCGCAGCCCTGGATCGAGCGCCCCATCGAACCCCTGGCCGCCAGTGCGCCCTGGCTGCGGCTGGTGGGCTTGCCCGATCCGGCCACAGCGGGCTCGTTCTGGGCCGAGACGGGTGCAGCGGCTGGCCCCATCCATGAATCCGCCGATCTGCCCCTGGAGCTCGGCATCAGCCCAGGCGAATACAGCCTCTCGCCTGAGCCACCACCACCACGGGTCGAGGGCCGCGGTGGACTGTTAGCCCTCAGCCGCGCCAGCGGTCCGCGCGATATTCCCATCGCGGTGTGCCTCAGCTTGGCCGACTACTTCGGCGTGCCGATCAACCGCGACGCCCTGCGCGACCAGGTGGAGGCGATCCTGCAGCGGCAGCCCCAGCTCAGCCTGGTGAATCTCGGCCAGATTCTCGATTCGCTTGGGCTGCGGGTGACGCTCAGCCGGGTGCCTGCTGATCGTCTGCATCGCGTGCCCACTCCGGCAGTGCTGATGCAGAACGGCCATATCGGTGTGCTGGATGGCGTCGACATTGACGGCCAGGTACGGCTGCTGGAAGCCGAGCTCGGCCCGCTGCGGGTGCCCAGCGTCGATCTGACCACCCTGGATGGTGGCCTGGTGGAGCTGCTGCTTTTTGAGCGCAAGAGCGATGCCAAGGAGCAGAAATTCAACTGGAGCTGGTATGTGCCCTTCCTTCAGAAGCACAAGCGTGCCCTGATCGAAGTGCTGCTGGCCTCGGCGGCCATCAACGTGCTGATGCTGGCCACACCGTTGGGCTTCCGCCTGCTGCTCGATACGGCCAGCCAGCGGAACATCGGCACGCTGGTGAGCATTGCTGCTGTGATGTTGCTGGCGGCTCTGGCGGTGGGCGTGATCAAAACGGTGCGCACCTACATCTTCACGGAAACGGCCAACCGCATCGATCAGGAAGCTAAGACAGTCATCCTCGATCAGCTGGTGCGCCTGCCCCAGGGCTTCTTCGACAGCCGGCCGGTGGGGCAGGTGACCTTCTACTTCAATCAGCTCGATCGCTTGCGGGAATTTCTGGTGGGCCAGAGCCTGCCGCTGCTGATCGATACAGCCTTCAGTTTGGTGTATTTCGCCATTCTGCTGAGCATCAGCCCGCTGCTCACGCTGGTGGTGGTGAGCACCGTTCCGCTGATGGTCGGTCTCACAATCGTGAGCAATCCGATCGTGTATGGCCAGATCAAGCGCTCGATGGCTGAGTCGATGCGCACCCACTCGTTTCTAACCGAGTCGATCACCGGCATCCAAACCATCAAATCCCAGAACGCTGAGCTCAAGACCCGCTGGGAATTCCAGAATCGCTATGCCCGCTATTTAGGAGAAGACTTCAAACTACGCATCACCCGCGAAACCCTCGGCAACCTGGGTCAGTTCATCCAGCAGCTCAATGGGGTGCTGGTGATATCCGTGGGCATTTGGCTGGTAATGGAACAACACATTACCATTGGAGATATCATCGCATTCCGCATCCTTGATGGCTATATCACTGGCCCGCTGGTGAAGTTGGCCGGCACCTGGCAGCAGTTTCAGATGAGCCGCCAGCAGATGCAGATGGTCGCTGATGTGGTGGATCGCACGCCCGAGCAATCTGCGGAGGAAGCGCTCAACATCCCAATGCCGCCGCTGCAGGGACGGGTGCAATTTGTGGATGTGAGTTTCCGGTTCAGTGATGAGGCCTCCATGGTGCTGCAAAACGTGAATCTTGAGGTGCCTGTGGGCTCGTTTGTGGGGCTGGTGGGCGGATCTGGCAGCGGTAAATCCACCCTGCTCAAGCTGCTGCCACGTTTTTACCGGCCCAGCGAGGGGAAGGTTTTGATCGACGG
>NZ_JAGQBE010000102.1 GCF_024345475.1 Cyanobium sp. T1B-Tous | reverse complement strand
GCTGGCTTGCCAGATCACCAGTTGGGGCAGCCCTTGCAGCTGCTCTGGTCGCTCAGCGACGCAGTACAGCCCCGCCTGAGCCGTGAGCAGGCGGGTGAGGCCATCGCGCAGCAGCGGTTCGGCAAACAGCAGCAGCTGCGAACTCACGGGTTTGGCGAACTCATGGGTTTGGTGATGGCATGGGCCAAAGGTACCGATGCTGAAGCGGATTCTCCAGTCCTGGGTGGGCGAAGGGATTCAGCTGCGGCGCCGGCCGGTCAGATGCAGGGTGTAGGTCTCGATGGCGAAGCCGGTGTGGCGCTCGATCTGGTCGAGCAACTCGCGTGGTAGCTCGACGTCTAGGTCTTGGATGGCGCCTGATTGCGAGCAGGTGAGGTGGCTGTGGGGATCGCTGCGATAGCCGTAGAGCCGGCCGCTGGCCCGGTCAAGGCACTCGATCACGCCAGCGGTCTGCAGGGCTTCAAGATTTTGATAAACAGACGTGTGACCAATATTGCGGCCCAGGTTGTTGAGCTTTTCAAAAATGTCGCGGGCGCTGAGATGGCTCTTCTCAACCCAAAGCAAATCGAGCACCATGCGGCGCTGGCGGCTGAGCCTCATGCCCAGGTCGCGGCAGCGCTGATAGACGTCGTCTACGCAGGTTGATGGATTGGTTGGGGGAAGGGCGCCGGCGTTCACGCGACACGCCTCAAATCAGACTCAATCTGTTATAGGGCAGGTCGCAAGCGATCCGCTATTGCCATCGGGGCAGGCTGCCGGTTCAGGCCATCATCGAGGCACTGGTCGGATCCTGCAGTCGGCCCTCATCGATGGCCTGCAGGGCTTCAGCTAGATCCACCCGTCCGTCGTAGAGGGCCCGGCCCACGATCACCCCCTCTACCCCTAGGGGCGCCAGGCTCAGCAGCGACAGCAGGTGCTCCAGGTTGCCGATGCCGCCGGAGGCGATCACCGGCACGGCGCTGGCCTCGGCCATCGCCCTCAGGGCTTCGAGGTTGGGGCCCGCCAGGGTGCCGTCTGTGGCGATGTCGGTGCTGATGATTGCGGCGATGCCGCTGGCGCAGAAGCGCTGGGCTAGGGCGGTGGCTTCGGTGCTGCTCTCTTCGATCCAGCCGCGGGTGGCCACCTTGCCGTTTTTGGCGTCGATGCCCACCACGATCCGGCCGGGATAGCGCGCTGCCAGCTCATCGACTAATTCGGGTTGCTCAAGGGCCACGGTGCCGAGGATGACCCGATCCAGTCCGAAGCTCAGCAGCTCCTCAGCCCGTTCGGCGCTGCGCACCCCACCCCCCAGCTGCACGGGGATGCTGAGGGCAGTGGTGATCGCCTTCACGGCCGCATCGTTGATTGGTTGGCCGCTGCGGGCGCCGTCTAGATCCACCAGGTGCAGCCGCCTGGCTCCCTGTTGCTGCCAGCTGAGGGCCTGGGCCACTGGGTCGTCGGAGAAGCGCGTTACCTGGTCGTAGTCGCCTTGGTGCAGCCGCACGCAGTGGCCATCGAGCAGGTCGATGGCGGGAATTATCTGCATGGCTGCTGGAGGCAATTGCTGCCAGCCAGGCTGCCAGAGCTGCCGGTTGCGCAGCTCCCGTAGCGGCACCACCAGCCGAAAGCCCCGCTCCAGCACCGCCTGTAGTTCCACGGCCCGTTCCGCGCCCTGGCCCCGCTCCCCCAGCAGGGAGAAGTGGCGATAGCCGCGACTGCCGGGGGGCCACGACGTGATGGTGGCGGGCTGGGCTGTGTAGGCCTTGGCCAGACGCATCACAAAAAGAGGCAAACCAGAACCAAAGTGTGGTTTACGGCGCCGTCTTGGCAGCCAAAATTAGAAGCTCCGCCTGTGCGCCCGATGGCCCAAGCTGGTGGGCCAAATACGCAGCGGCGTGGTGAACTCCAGCGTGGCGACCAAGCCGAGGGCCCAGGGCTACTGGTCGATCTTGTCCCTTTGGCAGCAGACGCTGGCGGCGCCACCGATCGAGCGGATCGACACGGGCATAACGGTGGTGGAGTAACCGCCTCTGCTGTCCGGGGGTTTGAATGACGCCCAGTTTCGCGGCCCCGTGGGCAGCAGCATGAACATCCTGGTGATGGGCGGCACCCGCTTCGTGGGCAAACCGCTGGTGGAGCGGCTGCAGGCTGAAGGCCATGCCCTCACCTTGTTTACTCGTGGCAACAAGCCAGCGCCGGCAGGGGTGGAGCACCTGATCGGCGACCGCAGCACTGCTGGGGGGCTGGAGCCGCTGGTGGGTCGCAGTTTTGATGTGATCGTCGATAGCTCGGGCCGCAGCCTTGAGGATTCCCGCGCTGTGATCGAGCGCACCGGGCCTCCGGCCCATCGCTTTGTTTATGTGAGCTCGGCCGGTGTTTACGCCGATAGCGAGCTTTGGCCCCTCGATGAAAACAGCCCCGTTGATCCCGCCAGCCGCCACGCTGGCAAGGCCGAAACCGAAGCCTGGCTGCGCAGCGAGGGCATCGCTTTCACAAGCTTCCGGCCCACCTACATCGTGGGGCCGGGCAACTACAACCCTGTGGAGAGCTGGTTTTTTGATCGCATCGTGCATGGCCGGCCCGTGCCCCTGCCCGGTGATGGCAGCACGATCACCCAGCTGGGCCATGTGGCAGACCTAGCCGCCGCCATGGCTCGCTGCATCGAGGTGGATGCCGCCGCCAACCGCATCTACAACTGCACCGGCAGCCAGGGCGTCACCTTCCGCGGCTTGGTGCAGGCAGCGGCCCGGGCGGCCGGCAAGGAGCCAGCTTCTGTGGAAATCCGCAGCTTCGATCCCGCTGCTCTCGATAAAAAAGCCCGCAAGGCCTTCCCGCTGCGCCTAGCCCACTTCCTCACCGACACCACCCGGGTGCGGCGTGAACTGGCCTGGGAGCCGGCCTTTGACCTTGAGGCCACCATCGCCGACAGCTACACCAACGACTACGCCCTGCGGACTCCCACCAGCCCTGATTTCTCCGCAGACGAGGCCTTGATCGGCTGAGCTTCTTTGCCGCAGCTGTGAGGCCTATTTCCATAGGCTCCTGCCATGAACTGGACTACCGACTCGATTCCCGATCAGGCCGGACGCTTGGCCCTGATCACCGGCGCCAACAGCGGCCTGGGCCTGGAAACGGCGCGGGCGCTAGTGGCCAAGGGCGCCACCGTGGTGCTCGGCTGCCGCAGCCTGCCCCGGGCAGAGCTTGCCAAGGGTGAATTGTCGGCAGCGGCCGCTAGCGGGGGTGGTGCCGTTGAGCTGCTGGAGCTTGATCTGGCCAGCTTGGCTTGCGTGCGCCGTGCCGCTGCGGAATTGGCCGATCGCCACGGCCGGCTGGATCTGCTGATCAACAACGCCGGACTGATGGCCCTGCCGCGGCAGCTCACCCCCGACGGCTTCGAGATGCAGCTGGGTGTGAACCACCTGGGCCATTTCGCCCTCACCCGGGCCCTGCTGCCGCTGCTATCCGATCGCCCGAATGCACGGGTGGTGAGCGTGACCTCAGGGGCCCAGTATTTCGGCCGGATTGCTTTCGACGATCTGCAGGGCGATCGCCGCTACGACCGCTGGGCTGCCTACGGCCAGAGCAAGCTCGCCAATGTGATGTTTGCCTTAGAGCTGCAGCAGCGGCTGCGCGATCAGGGCCAGGCGGTGCTGTCGCTGGCGGCCCATCCGGGCTTTGCCCGCACCAATCTTCAGCTGGCCTCGGTTGCTGCCAATGGCTCGTGGTTTGAACCCCTGGCCTACCGGCTGATGGGCCCGCTGTTGCAGAGCACGGCCATGGGAGCGCTGCCCCAGTTGTTTGCCGCCACCGCACCCGAAGCCACCCCAGGGGGTCACTACGGACCAAATCAGTTCGGTGGCATGCGGGGCTGGCCCACCGAGGTGCGCATTGCCCCCGCGGCCCTCGATGCCGATCAGCGCCAGCGGCTCTGGCAGCGCAGCGAGGAGCTCACTGCTTTAGGGCTTGCGTAGGTAGCCCCAGGCCGAGCTCAGCGCCAGCAGCAACGACGGCCAGAACAGCCAGAAGCCAGCGGTCTGGAATGCTGCCGCCAGTCCGAAACCCCAGCCGTTGGGCCAGAGCAGCAGCAGCAGGCTGGCGAATTGCAGGATCGTTTTGAGCTTGCCGCTCCAGGAGGCCGGGCCGCCGCTGGCTTCAGCGGCGCGCCAGCCAGAAATAAGTAGTTCCCGGGCCAGCAGCAGCCAGATCGCCCACAGGGGCAGGATCCCCTCCGCTCCAAGCCACAGCAGCGGCGCGCTGATCAGGATTTTGTCGGTGAGGGGATCGAGGCGGGCGCCCCACACCGAGCCGCCGCCGGCCCGGCGTGCCAGGGCGCCATCGGCCCAGTCGCTCAGGCCGCCCAGTAGCAGCAGCCACCAGGCCAGGGCTGGTTGGCCCCCCGCCAGGGCAACGATCAGCGGTAGTCCCAGCACGGCCCGGGCCACGGTGAGGCCGTCGGCCAGTTGGCGTATCCGTTGCGTCGCCATGGTGTCTGCCGTGCTCGGCCCCAGAATGGCTCCAGTCGTCTTGTTTGGCCCGTGGTGCAACAGCTGGTTTCCGCCGTGATGTCTGCACCGGTGTTGAGTGTCACAGCGGACAGTCCCCTGCAGGAGGCCGTGCAGTTGATGAGCGAGCACCACATCAGCGGTTTGCCGGTGGTGGATGGCAGTGGCGCCCTGGTGGGCGAGCTCAGCGAGCAAGACCTGATGGTGCGCGAAAGCGGCTTCCAGCCCGGCCCCTACGTGATGCTGCTCGATGCGGTGATCTACCTCCGCAATCCGCTCAACTGGGATAAGGAGGTGCACCAGGTGCTCGGCAGCACCGTGGGCGAGGTGATGGGCCAACACCCCCACAGCTGCAGCGCCGAGCTGCCCTTGCCGGCGGCGGCTGGCCTGCTGCATGAGCGCAGCACCCAACGCCTGTTTGTGCTGGATGGCGAGCGCCACCCGGTGGGTGTGCTCACCCGCGGGGATGTGGTGCGGGCGCTGGCGGCTGCGGGCTGAAGCAGGGGTATCAGCCAATCAGGGCTCTGGCAGGCCCGGTGGTGGCGGCGCTCCCGGCAGGGGAGCCCCTGTGGTGATCTGGCCCGTGGGGCCGACCGCCGAATCCAATGGTGCTTCCGCCGGTTCGGCGCCGTCCAGTTCGGCGGCCCCTGGATCCGCTGGCGAGGCGTACCCGTCCGCGGCCGCGGCTCCCTCCTCAGGCAGTTCTACGCCTTCTGGCAGTACCAGGGGCTGGGAGAGGTCGGATGGCAGGCCGAGGGTCTCGAACTCCACCCCGGTGATCGCCGGGCTGTCGGCGGCTTGCTCTTGGCGCTGGCGCAGGGCCAGGGGGTCCGCGCTGATCGGCGGCTCACGCAGGGGGGCCTTGGCGTTGGCCCGCAGGGGATCCCGGGGGCCACGAGGGGCCCAGATCAGCTGGGCGATGGGTTCCACCCCCTGCTCCATCAGCCGGTTTAAGCCGGCCAGGGCCCGGTCCACCAGTTGCCCGCCGAGGGTTTGGCCGCACTGGAAGGGATTGCCGCAGCCCTCGGCCGCCGTTCGCCCCGCCAGGCTGGCCAGGAGCGACCCCTGCAGGGGGGTGCTGCGTCGGCTCAGCCGCAGCAGGTAGGGCACGTGCACAAAGCTGGTGGCGCCACCGCTGATCCAGTTGGCGTCAGCCGCGCTGAAGCCCTTTTTGCCGGGGATGATGAAACGGCTCTTGGAGGCGTGGTCGGGCAGGTAGGCGGCCCGCAGCCCGCGCTGCCGCGCCAGGGAGCGGGTCTGCTCGAGGGTGAGGCCATCGCGGCTCATCAGCACCTCCAGCCGGCCGTCGGGGCGCAGGCCGATCACCATGCGGATCCTGGGTAGGAAATAGCGGATCTGCTGGCCCATCGAAATGCTGTAGGCACCGCGATAGCTCGCCGGCGGCCGCTCTAGGTCGTTGTAGACGCTGTGAAGCCCGCCGATGAAGCTGTCGTAGCGCTGGGCGCGATCGGCCGTCAGCTCGCCGAAGCCGAAGTCGACGCCCCCATCGCGGCGGATGCCCACAAAGGCCCGCTGGCGGGCAGCGGTGCGGTTGCGGCCGCGCCAGATGCGATCGCCCAGCTTGAGATCGCCCAGCGGCACTGTGATTTCCCGCCCGCCCGCATCGACGTGGCGCTCGTACATCGGCCCCGAAAAGAAGGCCAGGGCCTGGCGGTCGGCATAGGCCTCCTGCTCCCGATCCCAGCCTTCGAGCAGGTCGATCTGCACCGCCCGGGGATCGAAGTCGAGGGCGTAGACACTCTTGTCCGGGAGGTAGCGGAACGGCTGACCGTCGGCGCGGGTGAGCAGGGGCGCTCCGGCCCGGGTGCCGGACCCGGGCAGCGGCGGAGCAATCGCCACCAAGAAGGTGAGCATTCCGGCGGGCAGG
>NZ_JAGQBE010000101.1 GCF_024345475.1 Cyanobium sp. T1B-Tous | reverse complement strand
TGGCGCATCCACTGACGGCTTCAGGCCACCTGCAAGTGGGATTCCGGTGGTGCAGCCGGGACCCCTCCCCTCTTCACACCATTGCTTCCATCGCCATGACCGTCGCCGCTCCTTCTACAAACGGAACCCGCACCTCCAGTCGCCCCTCTGCTCCTCGCCTCGCCCAAAGGCCGCCTTCGGCCCTGGAGCTGATCCGATCTCCTGACCGCGCCGAGGCTGCTTCTTCATCAGCCACGCCGGAATCAGCGTCGGCCGCCGTCTCGGTTCAGTCCCCAGGCTTCTCCCCCGAGCAGCTCGCTGCCCTCGCCGCTCCCCTCGATCGGGCCAACGTCCGCCAGCGGGAGCAGGGCCGCAGCCGAGTGAGCTATCTGGAAGGTTGGCAGGTGATCGCGGAAGCCAACCGCATCTTTGGCTTCGATGGCTGGCAGCGGCAGACCATCGCCGTCCGCTGCGTCGCCCAGGCGGAACGAACAATCGGCCGGGATCAGAAGCACGGTTGGGGCGTCACCTACACCGCCCGCGTGCGCGTCACTGTTAGCGCCGGAAGCCTGATGCCCCTGGTTCGGGAGGGCAGCGGCGCCGGCCACGGCATCGACGTCGACCTGGGGCAGGCCCATGAATCCGCCCTCAAGGAGGCCGAAACCGACGCCATGAAGCGGGCACTGATGACCTTTGGGAACCCGTTTGGCCTGGCGCTCTACGACAAGGCGCAGCGGCAGGTCAGCAGCGCAGCAGGTCAGGGAGAGGGAGCGCAGCGGCCAGGTGGGCAGCAGCCTTCCGTGAGCCGGGCGGCGGCTGGCGCTCCCTCCCCCACCACTGCATCCCCGGCCCTGGTCGACCCCGGCCAGGTGGCACTCGATGTCAGAACGATCCAGCACCTCCACAGCAGCCTGCGGGCGCTCCCCCGGCCCCGGCTGGAGAGCCTCACCCGGGCCTTCCGCAAGCGGTTCCAGGTGCCAGAGGAAGCGGTGACAATCGCCGATCGGATCAACCAGAAGTGCCACCACGACTGGATTGAGGCGTTCTTGGTGCAGCAGTAGTCACCGGCAGTGGATGGATGGCAGCGTCAGGAGGCTCCACCTTGAGTGGGGCCTCATCACATCACCTGACCACTGCAACGGTCAGCAAGCTGCGCAGATCAGGGGCTCGATCGAAAGCTGGGAGAGTTGCTCAGCCACTTGATGCTGGACTTCCTCACTCTGTTGGCTAAGGGGCAACACCTCCAGGCATGGACTCCCACAAGTCAGGTTGATCTCCTGGCCCTTCATCAACGCTAGAACCATGCTGGGGCTTGGCCAAATTCGATGCCTTCAGGGAAAATGGTTCGCAACTCACTCTTTAAGCCTATTCAGTAATCCAACCAGCCAGTAGCTTCCAGCCCACAGGCCCCTCAGCCCAGTCCTCTATCGGTGGAGTCCAAGGAACACTGAGACTGATCACTGCATAGCCCTGCTGCCCGGTGATTTCCCGACCATTGAGCTGTTCAGTAAGTACGCAGTCAGTGACGCTAATCCCCCGAAGCTCAATGCCTTCGGCTGTGGACAGCGTGGCTTTCCACTTGCCGCCACTTTGGTCAAAATCAATACGGCGTACTTTGCGAAGTTCAAGAGTCGTGCGCTCAGCAAGTGGCTTTAACTCGATCACGTCGGGACGTGTGTACTTGGCTTGGGAATGCAGGATCCGAGCAGCGGTGCAGAGATAGCGATGAAGATCTCTGGTGCCAGCCACACCTAACTTTGTCCAGGGTGTCGCTTCGATCCAGCGATTTTCTTTGGCATGGCAGTAGTCAAACCCAGCAGGACCATTGTGAGCTAGATCCATCTGGATTAGATCTAGGGGTTGCGGCTCTTGGCCATTTGCCTGACGCTCGCGAAGAGGCACCTCCCCTTTTGGGGTATGGCGGCTTACGGGGCGTACCCACTGCCCGGTACGCACATCGATGCCGGCGATGCAGCGTTCGCCCTCCTTTTTAGAGTTGGCCAGGCAGAGCACAGTAGTTTCCATACCTCAGAGGTGCACGATCTCCACTCCTCCTCCAAGATGATTCTTGAAGAACTCTGCTGCCAGCCTTCTGTGGCAATGGTGTGGAGTTGCCTCACTGCAAAGCAAGCAAGCCCCATCCAGCAAGTCGGCTGGAAAGAGATCTTCGACATGGCGCTTGTCGATCAGATCGTTGTAAGCGGTGGCATATGTGTCCCAGGTGATCTCGCCTTTCTTGTAGCTCTTTAGAATGTCGTCAGTAGGCGCGAGCTTCAGGGCGTGATCATAGCTTACCCCAGCCACCTTATCCAAGAAGAATGCAAGATCATCCTTCTTGGTGAATCCCGCCAGCTGCGAAACATTGTTCAGTCGCGTGTCCAGCACTTTATTTGCTCCACTCTTCTGTATCAATTCAAAGAATTGCCTGGCGTTCTTCTTGGTGAATCCGATCGTGTAGAGCGTGATCTTCTTACCCATGGGAATGCATCAGGCGGCAATCAGTGGTTTGGTGTAAGCAATCCGTCGCCCCTGTTGGCGGTAGGCCTCATCAAGCTCTTCTTCTGGGCTGATTGGTCGGCCCTGAGTGACCTCGCGACCTAGAAGATCCAGCTGCACATCTCCTCCTGAGACCTCCAAGATGCCGAGTCTCTGCAAGGCCCGGCGCATGCGGTGTTCGAGCTCCTGATGGCTCTCCAGTGATCCATCTCCAAGGATGTGCTGCACGTCCACCCCCCTGGCCTGAAGGTGCCGGCTGACTAGGATTGATCGATGGCAAGTCAGGGGGTCCCGCTCTGCGCATAGCAGCGCCAGGGTCATCCCTCGTCCCAGCCCCTTCAGCACCCGGCTCAGGCCTAGTTGAAAGGCTGGCAACTGAGCCACACGTTCATAGGCAGCCTGCAGCCCGTCGTAGGCCGATTCCTCCTCCCGCCGGGCGCCCAGCTCCTCTCCAAGGAACACGTAGCGGATGCCGTGCTTGTGGAACTCCGCCTCAAGCTCAGGCCTGTTGAACTGTGGTAGACGGCGGCTGTAAGGCATGGAGCGGACATCCGCCACAGCGTTGATCCCATGCAACTGGAGCAGTCCCACCAGCTGGCCCAGAGTCTGGTTGGAGTGGCCCACCGTGTAGAGACGCACGGGATGCATGCTGCTCAGCGTCCCCATTCTGTCAAAGACGCCCCGGATCGAGCAGGGCCTGGCTGGTCTTTCAGTTGCGGACTGGGATTTCGGCGTACCGGGCCTCGACTCGACTCCATGACAAGCGTTGTGGGTGGTCATGGGTGGGGGCTGAACGGCGGTGTCGTTCGCCAGCCCAGCCATGGCCGCCACTCTCCTGGTCCGCGCCTGCCCGATCCGCATCATCTCGGTGCACCTGCTCGTAGCCCCGGCTTCCGCGAAGCGGTTGCCGCCGGCCAGCTGCTGCGGGTGCTGTTCCTCGATCGCGAGGGGCGCATCAGCGCCCAGCCGCACTACGCGCCCAGGGCCGAGGCCATGATCCTGGCCTCCAATCAGCAGCGAGTGCTTGGGCCCCAGGCCAGGGTGCACGTGCTCTGAGGCGCCAGCGCCTCTCCCGGCTGGCACTCCCGGCCGGTATGCCATCGGACCCTGTCATCAGCTACCCGGATCGCCGAGGACTGGGTATAAACCTGGCAATCGCGGCAGCCCATGCCCGGCTACGCCATCAGCACGATCATCGAGGCGGCTTCATCTGTCGCAGCAGCAGGCAGGGCCCTGAGCCTCGGGGCAGCGATTGCTGGATAGCGGATGCCGATCCCTTCCTTCGATCGGTTTGGCCTGCTGCCTGGTGGCATTCATGAGTGCACCATCAAGGAGGTAGAGGTGAACTTGGCCTGGAATGACGAGCGGCGGCGGCTGACCTCACTGCTGCGGGAGTTCATCGCTGTTGAACTGACGCCGCGGTTCACCATGGCGCCTCCGGTTCTTCTCGATGGCAGTTATGTGAGCAAAAAAGCCAGCCCCAGCAACATCAATCTCGTGCTGGAACTCAGCGGCCTCTCCGATGAAGAGCAGTGGGAAGGACAGATTCTGTTTCAGCGGAAAGCCGAACTCTTGGGTTGCTATCAGATCGAGATGCTCCCAGGCTTGAAGGGTCTCAAGCAGGACTTCGTTGATCTGTTGCAGACCCTGCGACCCCAGACAGCCTTCGAGATGGGGTTGCACCACGGCCACCGCAAGGGCGTGTTGAGGTTGATCTGATGAGTGGCTGGATCGACGCGATAGAGGCCAAAGCCCGCATCATTCACCGGGAGCTCCAGTCCGCTCGGGAACTGGCTAGGCGCATGGGGCAGGAGCCGGAAGAGATCACCAGTGCCTACATGGAGATGCTGGCCAAGCTCTACCGCGAGGACTTTTCCTATGCCCTGCTGGCCGACAACGCGGATCTGATCGCCCGCTACCGGGGGCCCGGTGTCGCCCATCGAGAGCCGCCTGTGTCGCTGGTGACGACTGTCTTCGGAAAGCTCCGGGACGAGATCCAGAAGGTGGCCAAGGCGATCGCCGGAATGGAAGAGAAGAAGGTGCGCTGGCCGGCCGATCTGGACCCCCAGCTGGCAGGGGTGACCTACGGCAGCCTTGTGGTTGGCATGCGGGTGCCTCGCCCCGGGGATGTAGGTGCCGATGGCCAGGCGGTGCTACCCGGGGTGACCGATGACCTTTACCAGGCAGTGCAGACGGCCGTGCAGAGCCTGCCTGCAATTCCACGTCTGATTCGGGACGGCCAGATCAGCGAGGCCATCTACGAGCAGTTCCCCGATCCCGCCGTGCGCGACACGGTGATGGTGGCAGCCAGGCGCTTGGCACCATCCGCCCAGAACAAGGCGATCAGTGAGCTGTTCCTCAGCGGCCCGCAGCCCGATGAAAATCTGGGCCCGGCTCAGCCCCTCACCAAGCAGAGCCGCCAGATCATTGGCCGCAGCCTCAATACCCCCAGCAGCCGGCGCCTGAAGGGCAATGGTGAGTTCGAGGGCGTGGTGCGGGAGGTGGATCTCGATGCCCGCCGCTTTGAGATCCGGGGTAGGGGGGCCAGCAGCGGCATGCGCTGCATCTACGAGCCCCTCTACGACGGAGACATCATCGGCCTGCTCAATGCAGCCGTGTGTGTGAAGGGCAGCTACGAAGCTGCGGCGGATGAGCAGCCCAGGTTGGTTCGGGTGGAGCAGATCACAATCACCAAGCTGCCGGATCAGCAACTGGCATTGGGGGTTGAACGCTAGCCCCGCCAAAAAATTCCAGACCCAGTGGTTGTTATTTGATCAGGAACTGTCGATGCACTGGTCCGGCAGCATCGAGATCACGGGCTCTTCACGCAGTAGGAGCCGGAGCTGAACCAGCCCAACGGGCAGGCGTTGCCCGTTTTCTGAATGGCCTCGCGCTCGTTACTGGGGCTGCTGAGGCAGTAGTTGCCAGACGAGTAGAACCCCAGCGGGCAGCCAGCACCACTTTTCTCAATGGCGCCGCGGGTGTTGCCCCCGGAGCTGGGCACGCAGTAATTGCCAGAGCTGTAGTAGCCGAGTGGACACCCTCCCACTTTCGGGAGGGGGCGCACCGGCTGCTGGGCCAGCGCCGCACCGGCGCTCAGCAGCATCCCGGCAGCGATCAACAGGGTCTTACGCATCGCTGGAGGGCTGGGCCAGTTCATCGAGAAGGCGGCTCACCAGTGCCCCGCGGCTGCGCAGTCCCCACTCCTCGCGCAAGCCATCCAGCCACACCAGGGTGGATTGGCGCAGCTCAAGGGTCACCTGCACATAGGGATCGTCGCTGGAATCGTCGGGGGGCATTCGCCGGTGGCCGGGGTTCCAACGATCGGTCTGATGCCGTTCTCGTGCAAGAGCGATGCAGGCAGACTTGAGCAACCAATGGACGAGGGGCTACCACGCGATGCCCACCAACACTCAGATGGAGCGTTGTATCGCCAGCGAGCGTGGTGCGCTGGTGTTCTGGTCGCCTGATGCCAGTCAGCGCAAGGCTGGTGCTCGGGTGCAGATCATTGATGTCTTCTCGCTGCAGGTGGCCACGGGCTACACCCGTGACCCCCAGGGAAGGTTGTTGCTGGAAGCGCAGCCATCCGTGGCAGCAGGGCGTAGTTGGAGCCTGGCCAAGGCTGCGCAGTTGATCCGCAACGATGCCCGCCCGCACCGCTGGGTGGCCTTGCAGCTCGATAAACGGGCCTGGGGCCTGTTCTGGGCAGGGGGTGGGCTGCAGCATTGCCGTGATCTGCTGGTCGCCCAGGTCAGCGAGGCGGAAGCCTGCTCGGCGTTGGTTCCAGTCACACCGGAAGCCCTGTTGCGTCTGGTGCTGGATCTGGAGGCTGAGCGGGCCGTGCCCGCTGGCTCCGCGAAACCGGCCGCTGCATGGCGCAGGGTTCAGCCGGTCAA
>NZ_JAGQBE010000100.1 GCF_024345475.1 Cyanobium sp. T1B-Tous | reverse complement strand
GTGCGCTGTGGCACCGGCAGTAAGTGCTCGCGTTCGTAATAGCGGATGGTTTCGATCTTGACTCCGGTGGACCGTGCCAACTCGCCGATCTGCATGGATTCATCCCCTTGGGTTGGCAAGTCGAGCGGGCAAGACTCCATGCCACAACGCTAGGCCCTTGACCCTGAAGCCACTTCAGGCTGTTCGATGGGTGCATCTCTTCCTCTCGACTTCTGAGCTGGCGGTGATCGATCCATTACCCAGGGCGAGCTCAGGCCAGCCATGCCCCAGCAGGATCGCAGCCACCCCCGCCTTACCGTCCAACTCCGCTGGCATCGCTTCATGCCTGATGCACCGATCGGCACCGCCGCTCGCCTCGACCCGCAGGCCGTGGAGGTGCCTGCCGGCCTGAGCATGCTGCGCACCTTCCTGCGGGTGCTCGGCCCCGGCTACTTGGTGGCCGTTGGCTACATGGATCCAGGCAACTGGGCTACCGACCTGGCGGCCGGCTCCCAGTTCGGCTACCGCCTGCTGTGGGTGATCGGGCTCTCCAGCCTGATGGCGATGCTGCTCCAGTCGCTCTGCTGCCGACTAGGCATCGCCACGCGACTCGATCTGGCCCAGGCCTGCAGCCAGCTTCTGCCGCGGTTCTGCAGAATTCCCCTGTGGCTGCTGGCCGAGGTGGGCATCATTGCCTGCGACCTGGCCGAGCTGGTGGGCAGCGCCATCGCCCTTCAGCTGCTCTTTGGCCTCCCCTTGCTCTGGGGGGTGGGGCTCACGGCCGCTGACACCCTGTTGCTGCTGGCGCTGCAGCGCTTCGGGATCCGTCGCCTTGAGGCTCTTGTGATCGCCTTGGTGGCATTGGTAGGCGGCTGTTTCGCAGTCGAGATGCTGCTGCTCCAACCCAATTGGAGCCAGGTGGGCCTGGGATTCATTCCCCAGGCCGCGAGCCTCAGGGACGGGCAGCAGCTGTTTCTGGCGGCCGGGATTCTCGGGGCCACGGTGATGCCCCACAACCTCTATCTGCATTCCTCGTTGGTGCAGTCCCGCCGCTGGAGCGGCGGCCAAGTGGCGCAGCGCAGGGCCCTGGCTTTCAGCACCTGGGACACCCTGATCGCCCTCAGCCTGGCCTTTCTGATCAATGTCTCGATCCTGGTGCTGGCCGCCGGCAGTTTCTACGGAAGGCTGCCGCAGCCGGTAACTGACCTCAGCGAGGCCTACCGGTTGCTGACGCCGATGCTGGGTACGTCGCTCGCCAGCGTGCTGTTCGGCGTGGCCCTGCTGGCGGCGGGCCAGAGCTCCACCCTCACCGCCACCATGGCCGGTCAGATCGTGATGGAGGGGTTTCTGCAGATCCGTCTCCCCGACTGGAAGCGACGACTGCTCACCCGCGGCCTGGCCCTGATCCCGGCGATGGCCACGGTGATCCTGTTCGGGGAACGGGCCACCACGAATCTGCTGGTGCTGAGCCAGGTGGTGCTGTCGCTGCAGTTGCCCTTCGCGGTGATCCCGCTGGTGTGGTTCTGCGGGCGGCGCGGTCTGATGGGCGAGCTCAGAGCGCCGCTCTGGCTTCAGGCAGCAGGCTGGCTGTGCGCCAGCGTGATTGTGATGATCAACCTCTCCTTGCTCAGCGCGGTGCTGCGGGGCGGCTGAACTGTTGACAGCCGCCTCTGCGTGGACCCATGACGAGCAAAAACCACTGGGAGTCGATCTACGCATCCAAGGCCCCTGAGTCGTTGAGCTGGTATCAAGCCCATGCCGATGACTCACTCCAGCTGCTTCAGGCTGCCGGCCTACCACTGGATGCGTCGATCATCGATGTGGGCGGGGGTGCCTCCACGCTTGTGGATGACCTCCTGAACCTTGGCTACCAACGAATCACGGTTCTGGACCTTTCCGGTACGGCACTGGTGGTGAACCGAGAGCGGCTTGGCGCACGCGCAGCTGCGGTGCAGTGGCTGGAGGCCGACATCCTCACGGCCACCCTGCCCGCCCATGCCTATGACGTCTGGCATGTCCGGGCCGTGCTGCGGGCGCTCAAGCCTGGTGGCACTCTGCTCCTGGCAACCTTTGCAGAAGATGGCCCCACCACTTGCAGTGGCTTGCCTGTGGTGCGGTATTGCCCTGAGAGGCTCCAGGAAACCTTGGGGTCAGCACTACTTTTGCTCAATCATGGGTGGTTCTGCCGTCGCACACCAGGTGGCGCGGAGCAACACTTTCTGGCTTGTCGGTTCCAGCGGACTTCCCCATAGTTTTGGAATAGAGCGCGTCCGGTTGTTGTGGTGATCCTGATGAACTCCCAGACGCGAGAACAGCGCCGCGGCTGGCTGTCGGGCCTGCTCGCTGCTGCGCTGTTCGGCTCCAGCGCTCCGCTGATCGGCAGCTTCAGCCACGGGGCTTCTCCCGTGCTCGTGGCGGGTCTGCTCTACGCCGGTGCGGCATTGGTGCTGCTGCCCCTGGCCGTGGCCGAGGCCCCGACCAGCCGCCACGCTCCGATCCAACGGCAGGATCTCCCCCTGTTGGGGCTGATCACCCTGCTGGGCGGCATCGCCGGTCCGATCGCCCTGGTCAAGGGCCTGGCGCTGCTCACCCCGGGGCCTCGGCGTTGCTGCTCAACCTGGAGGCGGTGTTCACGGTGCTGATCGCTGTGGGGGTAGTGAAGGAGCATCTCGGCCGGGAAGGCTGGGCGGCGGCCGCGCTCACGCTCAGCGGCGCCCTGGTGCTCTCGGCGGGTCCCCTGGGCGGCAGCCAGTGGCAGGGCGTGCTGTGGATTGCCTTGGCCTGCCTGTGCTGGGGAATCGACAACAACCTCTCCCAGCGCCTCAGCCTGCGCAACCCCCTGCAGATTTCCGCCGCCAAGGCCCTCGGGGCTGCCGTGCCAATGCTGGCCGTGGCCCATCTGCAAGGGCATGCCATTCCGTTCGCCTGGATGAGTGCCTCCCTGCTCGGCATCGGCAGCCTGGGCTATGGCGTGTCGATCTGGCTCGACATGGTGGCCCTGGCCTCCCTTGGCGCCGCCAAGGAAGCCGTGGTCTTCTCCACCGCTCCCTTCCTTGGTGCTCTGGTGGCCCTGCTGGGTTCACCGCTCAGTCCATCGCTTGTGCTGGCAGCGGCCACCATGGCGCTCAGCACAGGACTGCTGCTGCGATCCAGCCATGGCCACTGGCACCGCCATGCCGAACTCGATCACCAGCACCGCCACTTCCATGCCCCTGTAAATGGTGATGCGCACCACATTCATTCCCACCGACCGGAGGATCTCGCGGACCTCGAGCCTGACCAACCCTTCTGGCACAGCCATCGGCACCGCCATGACCCGCTGGCCCACGAGCACCCGCACGTCAGCGACGTGCACCACCGCCATCAGCACTGACCTGTCCGCTCTGCGTACGCCACAGATCCAGATCAATAGCCAGCTCTGGGCTGATCAGCTCCAGCCGCTGGCCGGTACGATCCCAGCCGGTCGGGCGAAAGCGCAGCACCTGGCTGCCTTGGCTCAGCCAGCCCTCTTTGGGGGAGTGCGGCGGCCGCCGGCTTGCAGCAGCTGTCAGACCCCTTCCGGCGCACAGCTCCGCTGGCGAGCCATGTCGTCAGTCCACCCCTGGCAGCGGCTGGTGAGGTGCTCGCCATGGGCGATCAGCCCCTGGTGCAGCTGACAGGTGAGCACCGGGATGCAGTTCACCCCGGCGTGATGGCGAAACCAGTGGCAGGTCATGCAGACCTTGCGGCTGCGGGTCTTGAGCAGGACGGCCTCGTCGAGGTAGGGCCACTCCTCGATCGGGGTATCGAGCCGGGCATTCAGTGCTGCGGGCCGGGGGAGAGGGGCACCCATGAATCATGGCCAATGCGTACGCTTGTACTAGCACGGTTGGCGGTGGGCTGCGCCAAGGCGGCAATGCGGCTATGGGCTCCACCGCCATCCACAGAGTGATCTTTGTTTGCCGGCAAAACTCCCGGCGATCACAGATGGCCCATGGCCTGCTGGAGGCCCGCGAGTCCTCCGGTCTAGAAGTTTTCAGCGCAGGTCTTGATGGTGCTGGTGGTCTGGCAGAAGAAGCCATCACAGTGATGGAGGAGCAGGGCATCGACCTGCTCGGCCAAAGCTCCAATTCCCTGCGGGAGTATTTGCCCGAGCTGTTCAGTGCGGTGATTGTGCTTTGCGGTTGCCTCCCTGAGCTGCCGCCTGCCTGGCAGCAGCGGCCTCTCGTTGAGGACTGGGACATACCGGACCCGACCGCAGGCGATCTTGATTCGCACCGACGCGCTAGGGACCTAATCACCGGTCGGATCGATGTTCTGTTGCAGCAGCTGACTGGTTGAGCGACTTGTTGCGGCCGGAGCCTCAGGCCACCACTTGTTGATGTTGAAGAAGGAACGTCTCGATCCAGTCGCGGTGCCGGCGCTGGCTGATGCGATCAGCAATTGAGGGTGCATCTGGCGGCACCTGAAAACGCTTGCGGAATGCCTTGGTGAGACCTTCCAGTGCCGGGCGAGGTAGGGAGCGAATGGTGCTGTGTAGCTGGTGAATCGTGCCTGGATCAAGTGGATCAAGGCTGGGATCGACCTCTGGCTGCGCAGGTGATTGGAGCTGGCGCCCAGGCGCCACTTCTGCTGGCCTGCTGCTGGGGTTGGCGCTTGGCACCGGCGTAGGTGCTGCAGAGCTGGTGACCTCCCTCTGCTGCTTGTCGTAGAGCGCCAGCCCAAACGGATTTCCAAAGGTCATCAGGGCCCTCTTCATGGCGTCGGTTTCGGCCTCTTTGAGGGCTGATTCATGGGCCTGGCCCAGATCAGCGTCGATGCCATGACCGGCACCGCTGCCTTCTCGGATCACCTGGGCTCCTACTCCATCACCAACGGTGATGCGCACCCGGGCGGTGTAGGTGACACCCCAGCCTGCGCGGTTGCTGCTGCCCAGGGTGCGCTCACGCTCAGAGACGCACTTCACGGCGATGGTTTCACGCTGCCAGCAGTCAAAGCCAAAGATGCGGTTGGCCTCGGCAATTGCTTGCCAACCCTCTAGGTAGGCCAGGGAACGGCCGGCCTGGCTGCGGGTTTGGACCTTGGCGCGATCGAGTGGAGCGGAAAGGGCAGCGATCTGCTCGGGGGAGAAGACAGCGGTGGCCATGCGAATACTGAGATGTGAAAGGTGATTTGGGTGGAAGGGGTATGGGCCCGCCCCTGTAACGGACCCACGTGAAGGGAGGCTCTGCCCCCCGTCAGTGAATGCGCCAGGAGCGGCGGTTGAGCAGCTGGGCGCCAGCGATCTGGCGGCCAGCCTTGAGGGCTTCCTTGATGGCGTTCTTGTCTGGCTTGCTTGTGGTGGAGAAAGTGAGCCACTCGGCATCGAGGGCCTGCTCGTCGTCGATCACGACAGCCGAAGACTTGCGGCTGTTGAGTTCGTGGTTCGGGAAAGAGAAGCGGGTGGCCGCTGGCTGCAGCTGGGTGAGGACAAAGATCAGCGATTCCTCCAGGGCCTCGGCCCGGCTGGCATCGGAGCGGGCCAGATCGGTGAGCCGCTTGGCCTGCTGCTGGCGGTAAGCGGCCTGGCCGCGCAGATGCTCGATCACCCAGCAGGTGGCATCGGCCTTGGCCGCTAGGGCGGCCTTGTTGCCCTCTTCTGCAAGCAGTGCCGCCTCCAGCTCAGCCAGAGCTGAAGCCCGCTGTTCGGGGTCATCGGTTTCCAGCTGCTCGGCCAGCTGGCCGATGCCGGTGGTGAGCTCCTGGGCCTCGATGCCCAGCTGCCAGAGAGAGCCAGATCGCTGGAGTGAGCAGGCCAGACCTGCCGTTGATTGAGCCGATTGAACGGCTGCAGCGGAGGCGGGGATGGGGGTGAGAACAGCCATGAGGGTGTGGGGGAATGAACGGATCGGAAACAGAACGGAGCGCCGATGGCGCACAAGGCTTCAGGAGCGGGCGGAGACAGGAACAGCCCAGAGCCCTGCCGAGGGACTGACCTGGGCCACCGAGATCGGGACCGGAGATCGGGCGGCCATACGGCGGGCTTGCTGCACCAGCGAGGCGGTGCCTGCTCCACCGGGGAAGGCCACGACCAGCACCGAGGCCATCGAGCCAGGGGAGGTGTGAGCCTCCGCCCGGGCAATGGCCTGCTGGAGCAGCTCGCGATTGCGGATTGGCCCGGCGGCCCGGCCGTGGCGCTCCCACTGGGCCGGCATCACCAGAGACGACCAGCCCAGCTGATGGGCCGCTCGGCCGATGGCGGCATCGGCGCCGCGGGCACCGCCATGGAGCAGCAGGTGCACCAGCCGGCCGCCGCTACGGGCGAGCAGCTCAGCGGCGACCCGCTGATGCGGCCAGGCCAGATCGCGGCCGCCACCAGCCGCGATCACAAGCGAATAAGCAGAGCCCGAACGTGGCTCAATTGAATGACAGAGAGCCATGGAATCAGCTGCCAAAAGTGACAACTGATCGG
>NZ_JAGQBE010000010.1 GCF_024345475.1 Cyanobium sp. T1B-Tous | reverse complement strand
GAAACGCCGCCTTCCGGCGACTCAGAAAACTTACAACACCGTCGGCTCGCGCCTCCTTCTGTCGTAAGCCTGCTCGCTCAGGTCTCCCTTCCGCGCGCAGTCCAAAAACATAACACCTCAGTTGCCCCCACTGCAAGCAACGGTGTCGAAGGCGACAGCAGATCGCCGCAAAACCCTTGCAGCACAGGGCTGCTGACCAAATCGACCAGCGCTTCTATGGTGCGGCCATGGCAAGGCATTTCAGCCAGGAGCAACTGCGGGTGCGCCCCAGCTCCAAGGAAGAAGCGGTGGTGGCCAGCGCACGCGAGCACTTCGAACGCACCCTGGTGCGGGTGCGCGGCGAGGTCGTGGGCTCAGTGGCCGCCTTGGAGCACCCCAACAAGAGCGATGCCGCCAACTACGGCGAGGTGTTCCTCCGCGACAACGTGCCGGTGATGCTCTACCTGCTCGTGCAGGGGCGCTTCGAGATCGTGCGCAACTTCCTGACGGTGTGCCTCGACCTCCAGAGCAGCACCTACCAGACCCGGGGCGTCTTCCCCACCAGCTTCGTGGAGCAAAACGGCGAACTGATCGCCGACTACGGCCAGCGCTCGATTGGCCGGATCAGCTCGGTGGACGCCAGCCTCTGGTGGCCGGTGCTGTGCTGGCTCTACGTCCAGCACAGCCGCGATGAGGAGTTTGGCTCCAGCCAGAAGGTGCAACGGGGCGTGCAACTGCTGTTGGATCTGGTGCTGCATCCCACCTTCGAAGGCACCCCGGTGCTGTTCGTGCCCGACTGCTCCTTCATGATCGACCGTCCCATGGACGTGTGGGGGGCTCCTCTGGAGGTGGAGGTGCTGCTGTTCGGCTGCCTGCGCAGCTGCTGCCAGCTGATGGAACTGGCCCAGAAGAATTCCATGAGCCGACTGCTCGACCAGCGGCTAGTGCTCACCCGCCAGTGGCTGCACGATCTGCGCTCCTTTCTGCTGAAGCACTACTGGGTCACCAGCAAAACCATGCAGGTGCTGCGGCGCAGACCCACCGAGCAGTACGGGGATCAGCAGCACGAAAACGAATTCAACGTGCAGCCCCAGGTGGTGCCCCCGTGGTTGCAGGACTGGCTGGAAAACCGCGGCGGCTACCTGATCGGCAACATGCGCACCGGCCGACCTGACTTCCGCTTCTACAGCTTGGGCAACTCCCTCGGCTGCCTGTTCGGCCTGCTGACGGCCCCCCAGCAACGGGCCCTGTTCCGCCTGGTGCTGCACAACCGCCAGCACCTGATGGCCCAGATGCCGATGCGGATCTGCCACCCCCCCATGGAGGTGGAGGAGTGGGCCGAAAAAACCGGCTCCGACCCGAAAAACTGGCCCTGGAGCTACCACAACGGCGGCCACTGGCCCAGCCTGCTCTGGTATCTCGGCGGCGCCATCCTGCTGCACGAACAGAAGCATCCCTCCGCCGACGTGCTGCTGATGGGCCAGATGAAGGCCATGCTCGAAGAGTGCTACTGGAGCCAGCTCAACCAGCTGCCCCGCCAGCAGTGGGCGGAATACTTCGACGGCCCCACCGGCACCTGGGTGGGCCAGCAGGCCCGCACCTACCAGACCTGGACGATCGTGGGATTCCTGCTGTTGCACCACATCCTGCGGGTCAACCCCGACGATGTGGCCTTGCTCGATCTCCATGCCAGCGGGCGCCAGGGCTGAAGACAGCAAAAAGCCGCGACCGAAGCCGCGGCTAGATAAGGGGATCGAGCTGATCTGAGCAGACCCGTCAGGGCAACCTGCTCAGAACAAGCCGAGGGTGAGGGACTTGTCGATGGGCAGAGCGGCGCCAATGCCGAGGTAGATGGCGAAGACGGTGCCAAACAGGAACACGGCCATGGCCACCGGACGGCGGAAGGGGTTCTGGAACTTGTTGAAGCTCTCGATGAAGGGAACCAACATCAGGCCCAGGGGGATCATGGTCTGCAGGGCGATGCCCAGCAGCTTGTTGGGAACCACCCGCAGGATCTGGAACACCGGGTAGAGGTACCACTCGGGAAGGATCTCGAGCGGGGTGGCGAAGGGATCAGCCTTGTCGCCCAGCATCGCCGGGTCGAGCACGGCCAGACCGACCATGCAACCGATGGTCCCGAGGATCACCACCGGGAACATGTAGAGCAGGTCGTTAGGCCAGGCGGGCTCGCCGTAATAGTTGTGGCCCATGCCCTTGGCCAGCTTGGCGCGCAGGTTGGGATCGGTGAGGTCGGGCTTCTTGAGGATGTGCATGGCTGGGTGCCGGGAGCAGGGATCTCAGGGGACAGTGAGTGGAGCCTAAAGGGGATGGAGCGGCGGATGGGACCGCCGCATCAATGGGTCACAAGGGACCGGAAATGCCCTGCTTCCGGATCATCAGGAAGTGCATGAGCATGAACACGGCCAGCAGCCAGGGCATGACGAACGTGTGGAGGCTGTAGAAGCGGGTGAGGGTGGACTGGCCCACGCTTTCACCACCGCGGAGCAGTTCCACCATGAAGTCGCCCACCACGGGGACGGCGGCGGGAACACCCGAAACAATCTTCACTGCCCAGTAGCCCAGCTGGTCCCAGGGGAGGGAGTAGCCGGTGACGCCGAAGGACACGGTGATCACGGCCATGGTGACGCCGGTGACCCAGGTGAGCTCCCGGGGGCGTTTGAAGCCACCGGTGAGGTACACGCGGAACACGTGCAGGATCAGCATCAGCACCATCATCGAGGCACTCCAGCGGTGCACCGAGCGGATCAGCCAGCCGAAGCTGACGTCGGTCATCAGGTACTGGACCGAGGCGTAGGCCTCAGCCACCGTGGGCTTGTAGTAGAAGGTCATCGCAAACCCAGTGGCGAACTGGATCAGGAAGCAGACCAGGGTGATGCCGCCCAGGCAATAAAAAATGTTGACGTGGGGCGGCACGTACTTGGCGGAGATGTCGTCGGCAATCGACTGGATCTCAAGGCGCTCTTCGAACCAGTTGTAAACCGGGTTCGAAGCCTGTCCGGAGTTTCCAGCAGGAGTGTTCGCCATGCAGCTGGGTGGTTTGGTTGCGAGAGTCTACCGATGAACCCGAGCCGCTCGTGAGTGCTCCGCGCCCCAGGACCAGGCCTTCTCAACCCTTTGCAACAGCGCGGAAACCCCTGCTGAAACGCTGGCTTCACCCCCTGCTCCAGCCACTCCTGGTCCAGGGCCTGGGACTGGCCCTGGCCCTGGCCCTGCTGGCGGCCCCCGCCGCGGGGGTTCAGGCCCTCAGCGACACCCAGCAGCTGGTGGTGGAAGCCTGGCGGCTGGTGAACCAGAGCTATGTGGATCCGGGCCGCTTTGAGCAGGTGCACTGGAAACGCCTGCGCCAGAAGGCCCTCGAGCAACCCATCACCAGCTCCGCCGCGGCCTACGACGCCATCGAGGCCATGCTCACGCCCCTGGGTGACCCCTACACCCGCCTGCTGCGGCCGGACGACTACGCCACCCTGCGCTCCAACACCCAGGGCACCGTGACCGGGGTGGGACTGCAACTGGGCCTGCGCAGCAGCGACCAGACCATCGTGGTGATCGCCCCCCTCGACGGCTCACCCGCCGCCGAGGCCCAGATCCCGAGCGGGGCTGAAGTGGTGAAAGTGAATGGCCAGACCACCAGCGAGCTCGGACTGGAGCGCACCGCCGCCGCCCTGCGGGGGGCGGCGGGCAGCAAGGTTCTGGTGCAGCTCGCGGTGCAGGGAACCCCACGGGAGGTGGAGCTGGAACGCCGCCAGGTGGACCTGCGGCCCGTGCGCAGCAAGCGGATCCGGGTGGGTGACCACACCCTGGGCTATCTCCGGATCACCCAGTTCTCCGAACCGGTGCCCCAGGACGTCCAGGACGCCCTCGACGCCCTGAGTGCCAAGGAGATTGAGGGGCTGATCCTCGATCTGCGCAACAACTCCGGGGGACTGGTGAGTGCGGGCCTGGCCGTGGCCAACGACCTCCTCGATGGCGCTCCCATCGTGGAAACCCAGGACCGCGACGGACTCCGCTCCCCCGCCCAGGCGGGCCCCGGCACGCTCTACGGCGGACCGATCCTCACCCTGGTGAATGGCGGCACGGCCAGTGCCAGCGAAATCCTGGCCGGCGCCCTGCAGGACAACGGCCGCAGCGCGCTGGTGGGCAGCCGAACCTTCGGCAAGGGTCTGATTCAGACCCTGATTCCCCTGGGCGACACCAGTGGCCTGGCGGTGACCGTGGCCCGCTACCTCACCCCCAGTGGTCGGGACATCCAGAACCAGGGCATCGCGCCGGATGTGGTGCTGGCCGAACCCGAACCCCTGGATCCCGGAGGCGAGGCGGACACCTGGCTGGAGCAGGCGGGCCGCTTGCTGGCGAGCCGCCTGGACGCGACCCTCTGAACATGGGGGAACGCACCTATCACGATCCGCTGCACGGCGCCATCCGGCTCGATCGCTCCGATCCAGCCGAAGCCCTGGCCATCGACCTGATTGACACGGCCCCCTTCCAGCGCCTGCGCCGGGTGCGCCAGCTGGGGCCCGCGTTCCTCACCTTCCATGGGGCCGAATCCAGCCGCTTCACCCACTCACTGGGGGTGCTGCACCTGGCCCGCCTGGCGCTGCGGCAGCTGGAGCGCCACCATCCCGACCTGGCGGAGCACCGGGCCGTGCTCTACGCCGCCGCCCTGCTGCACGACGTGGGCCATGGCCCCCTGAGCCACTCGGGCGAAGAGATGTACGGCCTCCATCACGAAGCCTGGTCAGGCCGGCTGATCCGGGAGCATCCGGCCCTGCGGGACTGCCTGGAGGCCCAGGGGCCCGGCAGCGCCACCGCCGTGGCCGATCTGCTCGAACACGGCCAGCACCCCTGCAGCGCCATCAAGGCCCTGGTGAGCAGCCAGCTCGACTGTGACCGGCTCGACTACCTGCTGCGGGACAGCTACAGCACCGGAGCGACCTATGGCCGACTGGATCTGGAGCGGATCCTGGCCGCCCTCACCCTGGCCCCCGACGGCCAGTTGGCCATCACCCCCAAAGGACTCATGGCCGTGGAGCACTACCTGGTGGTGCGCAACCTGATGTACCGAAGCGTCTACAACCACCGGCTCAACGTGGTGTGCAACTGGCTGCTCAACCAGGCCATCGCCACCGCCCGGCGGCTGGGGCCGGAGCGGGTGTGGGCCGACCGGGTGATGGAGCGCTGGCTGTGGCATGGCCCGGAGCTCGATCTGGAAACCTTCCTGGCCAACGACGACATCCGCACCGGCTACCACCTGATGCGCTGGATGGAGGAGGGCCCGGCCGAGCTGCAGGACCCCTGCCGCCGGCTGCTGGAGCGCCGTCTGCTCAAAGCCACCGATGTGAGCCACGTGGAGCCGGGTCGTCGACTGGAGCTGCTGGCGGCGGCGCGGCAACTGAGCGAAGCCGAGGGCCTGAGCGCCGAAACCAGCTGTGGGCTGCAGCAGCGCCAGAGCCGCGGCTATCACCCCTACAAGGGGGGATTGCGGCTCTGGGACGGCGAGCACCTGCAGGCCCTGGAGCACCGGTCGACCCTGGTGCAGAGCCTCACGGTGCCGGTGGAACTCGCCTGGCTGATCCATCCCGCAGAGGTGGCACCTAAGTTGCGCCAGTTGCTGAACCGTTGAGCCGGTTGGCTGATGGGAGAGGGCCAGCGATGCAAGCCGTGTTGATTCCAGATTCCTCAAGCCTGGGAGCCCATCTCCTGCGGCTGCCGGAGCCCCAGGACGCTGGAGTTGAAGACGTGGCCGCCCTGGTGCAGGGGGCCCTCACCAGTGCGGCCCTGCTGGGCGACAGCCCGTTGCGGGGCCCCGTGCGGTTGGAGGCCGGTGCCTGGCGCCTCAGCCTCACCCCCCTCAGGGATCTGAGGGATCAATTGGCCAGCCAGCACTTGGACCTGGTGGAGCTCACCAGCAGCCATCCCCACACCCACGTGGCGGCCGCGGCCCTGGGCATCGAGAGCCGCTGGCCCCACGCCAGCGACCCAAACGGGGGCCAGGGGGGTGATGCCGATCCAGTCGTGGAGCTGGTGGTGCACCAGGGCACGCTGCGCTCCGGCGACCATCTGCAAGTGGAGGGAACGGTGCTGCTGCTGGGGGACGTGAACCCTGGGGCACGGATCTCCGCCGGCGGCCACGTGCTGGTGTGGGGTCGCCTGCGGGGCATCGCCCATGCCGGCTGCCACGGCGACAACACGGCCCGCATCGTGGCGCTGCAACTGCGGCCCGTGCAGCTGCGCATCGCCACAGCAGTGGCGCGGGGGCCGGAGGGGTTACCTCCGGAAGGGCTGGCGGAGGAGGCCCGGATCGTGAATGGGGCCATTCAGATCGACCCGGCCCAACCGAGCTGGCCCCTCAGCGGTTGATCAGCCCCAGGCCACCCAGCACCCCGGCCACCGCCATGAACCAGAGCGGCGAGATGCGGGTGCGCAGCATCAACCCACACACCACCAGCGACACCAACACCCCAGGGGTATTGGTGTCGGCCGTGCGCAGGATCTTGAGCCCCACAGCAAACAGGATGCCCAAGGTGATCGGCCCCAGCCCCCGCTCAAAGGCCACCCGCCACGGGGAGTGCTCGAGCCGCTTCCAGCTGAGGCAGGCCAGCACCATCACCAGGGTGGACGGCAACAAAATGGCGGCCTCGGCTCCATAGGCGGTCAGCAGGGACCAAAACGGTCCTTCCCGCCAACTGGCCCCGAGACCCAACAACCCCACCAGCATGGAGCTGGGGCCCGGCGCTGCTTCGGCCAGGGCATAGAGATCGGCGAACTGGGCATTGCTGAGCCAGCAGAACTGACTGACGGCCAGATGGTGGTATTCCGCCAGCAAGGTGTTGCCGCCGCCGAGGGAAAACAGCGACAGCGACAGAAATTCCCAAAGCACCTGCAGCAGGGTGCCGAGGTCAGAGAGGCGGGCGGGCTCGCAAACAGCCGCTGAGGCGACCAGCCCACTCATGGCTGGCCCGACCGATGGGGCCAGTACCAAGCCATGGCCAACGGACCGGCCACGAGCACGGCCGGAATGAGGCGCACATGCCACCAGGTGAGGGCGACAAACACCAGGGCCGCCAGCAGCAGGGCCACCCGATCATTCCAGTATTGATCGAGGATCTTGAAGCCCATCGAGAGGGCCATGCCGGCCGCCGCGGCCACCACCCCCGCCAGCACCCGATCAACCGCAGGAAGGGTGTGGAACTGGAAATAGGCCAGGCCCAAGGCCATCAACAGCGTGAACGGCAACAGCAACATCCCCGCCAGGGCCACCAGGGCCCCGGCCAGGCCATGGAAGTCGGCGCCGATGTAGACGGCCATGTTGATCTGGTTCGGCCCCGGGAACAGCCGGGCCACGGTGAGCCCCGTGAGGAACTGCTCGTTGGTCATCCAGCGTCGCTGCTCCACCACGATCCGCTGACTCCAGGCCGACAGGCCGCCGCCAAAGGAGGAGAGCGCCACCTGCAACATGCCCCAGAACAGCTGGCGGAGGCTGGGGCGGGGGGCCAAGGCGGGCTCAGTCATGGACGAAATGGGGATCCGGCGGCAATTCACCCGCCTCATGGAGGCTCGGATCGAGGGGATCGGGGGCGTGGTACTTCTTCGCCGCCGCCCAGTCGGCCTCAAAGGTGCTGCGCAGGCGGGCCACCACCTCGGGGGCATCGGACTCAATGCCGAGTTCCCGGCGCAGGTCGAAGGCACTGCGGTCGATGTTCATCGAGCCGGTCTGGGCAAAGGCCCCATCCACCAAGAGCAGCTTGGCGTGCAACTTCAGGTGTTTCTGGCGCCGCACCTTGACGCCGAAGCGCTCCATCACCCGCAGCGACGAAAAGGTGTCGTAGATGTCCCAGTCGGAGATGCCGTGCTTGCCGCCGCAGAGCAGGCGCACCTTCACTCCGCGCTCCCGGGCCGAAATGATCCGTTCCAGGATCACCGCATCGACAAATTTGGGGTGCTGGATCCACAGCGTTTGCCTGGCCATGTCGATGATCCGGGCCATCTGACCGCGGCTGTGCACGCTGCTCCACACCAGCCCCACCGTGAGGTCGGGGTGGAAGAAGCTGCGGTTCCAGTCGGCCTCGAAGCCGGCGATGACCTCCTCCACCACCGGTGGGTTGTGGCTGACGATCCCGTAATCACGGGTCTCGGTGAAGTATTTGTCGCTGAGGTTGAAGGTGGAGATCAGCACGGCGCTGCGGTCCACCACCAGTGACTTCTCATGGGTCACCGGGAAGGCCTCGCTGGTCCAGGCCACCTGGATGCCCCAACCCTCCAGGCGGGCATGGGCCTCATCATTCCAGCGGTCGCCGCCGGAGGTGTGGGGGTTGAGCATCACCCGCACCTGCACGCCGCGCTGGTGGGCCCGCAGCAGGGCCTGCTCAATGGTGGGCGATTGCAGCTTGAACTGCTTGAGCCGCAGGGTTTCGGCGGCGCCATCGATCAGGGCCACCACGGCCTCGGCTCCGTCATCGGGCATCACCAACAGCTGCTGGGGGGATGGCTGCTCACCCGGCGCTGGCGGCATCGCCGCGAATTCCATCGACAGAGTCATCCCTGCGGAGGCACCGGTTTGTCCTGTTGTAGACCCTGGGCCAGGAGGGGCAATGCCAGCCAGAACACCGGCAAGCCAGGATTTTGGCCTTAACCTGCCGGCACTCCAGCCTTCGCCGTGGCCGCCGCGTCAACCCGCTACATCCTGATCTGCTCCGGCAAGGGGGGCGTGGGCAAAACCACCCTCACCGCCAACCTGGGCATCGCGCTGGCCAAGCAGGGGGCCCGCACCGCCGTACTCGATGCCGACTTCGGGCTGCGCAACCTCGACCTGTTGCTGGGGCTTGAAAACCGCATCGTCTACACCGCCCAGGAGGTGCTCTCCGAGAGCTGCCGACTCGAGCAGGCCTTGGTGAAACACAAGCAGGAACCCAACCTGGCCCTGCTGCCCGCGGGCAACCCGCGCATGCTCGAGTGGCTCCAGCCCGACGACATGCAGAAAATCGCGGCCATGCTCGGCGAGCACTTCGACTATGTGCTCATCGATGCCCCAGCCGGCATTGAAGGAGGGTTCAAGAACGCCATGGCGGCGGCCCGCGAAGCGATTGTGGTCACCACCCCCGAGGTGTCGGCCGTGCGGGATGCCGACCGGGTGATCGGCCTGCTCAACAGCGAAGGGGTCAAGCCCATTCAGCTCGTGCTCAACCGGGTGCGCCCCAAGATGATGGCGAACCAGGAAATGCTGGCGGTGACTGATGTCACCGACATCCTGGCCTTGCCCCTGCTCGGACTGGTGCTGGAAGACGAGCAGGTGATTGTGAGCACCAACCGGGGCGAGCCCCTCACCCTCAACGGCAATGGCTCTCCAGCAGCCCGCGCCTACACCAACGTGGCCCGCCGCCTGCAGGGCGAAGAGGTGCCCCTGATTGACCCGAGCAAGGAGCGCCAGGGCCTGCGCGCCACCATCGGTCGCCTGATGCAAACCAAGCTCTTCTGAAGCCGATGACCCTGCGCGATGTGATCAACAAACTGCTGGGCCGGCAACCCGCCAGCGCCAACACCGCCAAGGAGCGGCTGCAGCTGGTGCTGGCCCACGACCGCAGTGACCTCAACCCCGAACTCCTCCAGCAGATGCGGCGCGAGATTCTGGAGGTGGTGAGCCGTTACGTCGAGATCGACCTGGAAGAGGGAGATGTGACCTTGGAAACGGAAGACCGGGTCACGGCGCTGGTGGCCAACCTGCCGATCCGTCGGGCCAAACTTCCGCCCCCTGCACCCGAAGCGACACCGGCCCTGGAAGCCAACGCCAGTTCCTGACCCCGGCGACGGCCCACCGTGGGAACCCTGAAGTCCCCGGCTTCAGCACCATGGCTCTCCCTCTTCAGGGCTCCGGACTTGACATCACCCCGGCCGAGCGGCGCGTGCTCCGGGAACTGGAACTTGGCTTGAGCAACAAGGGCATCGCAGCGGTGCTGATCGTGAGTCCGCGCACGGTGGAGAGCCACCTCTCGAGCCTGCTGGCCAAAACCGGCTGCCAGAACCGCACCCAACTGGTGCTCTGGGCCTTGGCTGAGCGATAAAGTCACTGGGGGGTCTGGGCCCAGGCCGGCTTAGCTCAGTGGTAGAGCAGCGCTTTTGTAAAGCGAAGGCCATCGGTTCAAATCCGTTAGCCGGCTTCCCGCAACTCCCAGCCCCAGACGCCAAGCTCCTTCGGAATCCAGGCTTGAAGACGTCATCCCCCCCTTCCAACGCTGAGCCCAGCCCAGATCTGGGCTTTGAAAGCCGACGGGACGAGCTCCTCGAGCAGATCCTCACCCTGATTCCCCCCAGCGATTCGCCTGCCGAGCCGGACTTGCGCGAACGGATCGGTGACTGCATCGACGGATTCCTCCAACGTCAATCCAAAGCCCAGACCCGTGAGGTATCGGTGCTGCTCGCGGATATCCGGGGCTTCACCGCACTGGCGGAAATGCGCACCGCAGAAGATGTCGTCAAAATCCTGAACATCTTCTTCCGGCGGATGAATTCAATCATCCAAAAGCATGGTGGGCTGATCGACAAATACATGGGAGACGCCATTCTGGCCGTCTTTGGCGTAGGCGACCAACCCGAAGAGCATGCGCTTCGGGCCGTGACCTGTGCCATTGAGATGCAGATTGAGATGGAATCGGTGAATGCCGAGAACAGCAGCCATGGCTATCCCGAAATATTCATCGGCATCGGCGTCAATTCCGACATCGTCTCCGCAGGCTTGCTGGGTTCCGAATTGCATTCGGAATACACCGTGATTGGCAACGGGGTCAATCTCGCATCGCGAATCGAATGCCACTGCCTGAGGGGCCAGGTGCTGATCAGCGCCCAGACCCTGGAGCGCACCCACTCCGCGCTGACTGTCGAAGCCGTCAATCGTGTCCGCGTCAAAGGCAAGTCTGACCCGGTCGACCTGTTCGATGTCATCGGACTCGCCGGGGACCCCAGCATGACGGTTCCAAGACGGGAAATCCGAAAGAACCTACGGGTTGAACTCTCCGCCGACGTCTCTTTTCAGGTTCTTCAGGACAAGCGGGTGCTGCCCGAGATTCATCGCGCCAAGATTCAGGATCTCAGCAGCAATGGCATGTTTGCAACCAGCACCATTGAACTCGAGCCCCTGACCAACATCCGGCTGGTGATGTCGCTCTCGATCCTCAGTGATATCACCTCAGAGATCTACGCCAAAATCACCAGCGTTCGTCCATTGGAGCAAGGCTTTGGCTATGGAATTGAGTTCACGTCCATCGACGAAGAGAGCCAACAGGTGATCAATGATCTGGTGAACCGGCTGATTTCCGGCCACTGACACCCTGGTGGACTGGTCAGCGGCGACCGGATGGGCGAGGCTGAAGGTCCTGGTTCTTTGCTTGGCCCAAGCCGATGACCCTGAAGTCCCCCCTGCAACGCCCTGACCGGCCCCAGCGCAATCACCAAGGCCTCCTCGCAAGCCTGCTGGGCCTGGTGGCCTTCGCTCTGCCGGTGGGGCCCATCGGAGCCGCCCTGGCCCAAGTCGTCACTCCCTCCGGCACGGCCCCGGCGGGAACGGCATCCCCGAGCCAGACCAGCGCCAAAGAGCAGGTTCTGCTCGACAAGATTCGCCAGCTCAAGGCTCCCCGCTGGAAAAGCTTCGGCAGCTGTCGCTACGACTGGAGCGCCTGGCGCATCGCGGACGGGGGCGTGCGCACCACCACCAGCATCTGCGGATCCCCGGAGGTGACCAGCAAGGTGGCCGTGCACTGCGACACCCTGCGGGTGAGCCATCAATCCAGCCAGGGAACCTGGGGAGAGTGGCGCCTGCCCCTGTCCCAGGAGGAATCCAAAAGCGAGGGCGGCGAAGACCTGATGGTGGCCAATCTCTGCGCCAACGCCAAGCCGATTCCAGCCCCGCCGGCGACACCAGCCGCCACCCCGGCTGGAACGCCCAAGGCCAGCAGCTCGAAACCGGCTGCCGCGCGCCCCTAACGGTCTGCCGGCCGACCCGCCAACAACCACATCCCCAGGCCCACCAGCACCCAGGGCAGGGCCTGCAGCTCCATCACGACCGGCAGCACGTTGAGGAGCGACTCCATCAACCAGTGGAAGGCCGCTGCCGCCAGAAGCACCACCAGGGCAAGGGCCACCATGCGATTGCGCTACATCCCTGGTGGCAGTAGAGCACCGGCCCGTAGCACCTGCCAGCCCCCTGGCTCCCGCCAGGCAACCACGGTGCTGGCCTGGCCGCCGGCCACCGGCCAGGGCAGTGGAGCCAACAAGGGCACCCCCGGGAACTGCAGGGTGGCTTGCTCAGCCGTGGTGGCGGCTGGCCTTCCGGACAGGTTGGCGCTGGTGGTCGCCAGGGGACCACTGAGCCGCAACAAGGCCTGGGCTTCAGCGCAGGCCGGCAGGCGCAGCCCCAGGCTGTCCCCGCCGGGATTGAGGGCAGCGGCCACGGGCCCCGTAGCCGGCAACACCAGGGTGACGGCGCCCGGCCAGGCCCAGGCCGCCATGGCCAGCCACTCGGGCCGGGGCGGCATCCCGGTGGCCTCCAGCAAGGCCTCAGCCGTGGCCGCCATCAAAATGAGGGGCTTGTCCGCTGGCCGTTGCTTCAAGGTCCAGAGGCGGTGGGCATGGCCGGGGGCGGCCGCGAGCGCCGGCAGGGTGTCGGTGGGGAACAGCCCCGGCGAGCCCTGCTGCAGACGGGCGGCGAGGTCTGGAGCCGAGAGCGCGGTGGGGGCGGCGTGTGTCATCGGCGTGGCATCAGGGGGCAGCCCGGTGCAGGGGCTGGATGGGCACGCACCGGGCCGAGGCAAAGCGCCATTGGCCTTCCAGATCGGCGTGGCGTTGCACCTGCTCCAGCCCAGCCATCGCCAGCAGATCCAGCACGGCCTCACTCTGGTCGTGATGGTGTTCGAGCACCAGCAGCCCCCCCGGGGCCAGGCCGGTGGCGGCACCCTCAGCCAACACGCGCAGGGCCTCGAGTCCATCGCTGCCGCCATCGAGGGCGAGGGCCGGTTCGTGCTCCCGAACGAGCGGATCGAGCTCTGCCCACACAGCCGTGGGGATGTAGGGGGGATTGCTCACCACCAGCTCGAGCTGGCCCCACCAGGCCCTTAGCGGCTCCCACCAACTGCCCTCCAACAACTGCACCTGCCCGCCGGCGCCACCCTGATCGAGATTGAAGGCGGCCTGGCGCAGGGCCTCGGAGCTGCGGTCCACAGCCCAGCCCCGGCTGCCGGGCCAGGCCCGGGCTAGAGCCAGGGCCACACAGCCCGAACCCGTGCCCAGATCCGCCCAGAGCGCCGGCCTGGGGGAGGCCAGCTCCAGTGCCCACTCCACCAGGATTTCGGTTTCCTGGCGCGGGATCAACACACCGGGGGCCACGGCAAGCTCCAAATCCCGCCAGGGGCAGCGGCCCACCAGATATTGGAGCGGCTCATGGGTCTGAAGATGGCGATGCCAGAGCATCTCCAGCCCTGGCAGCTCGCAGGCGAGCACCACCGGTTGATCGGGATGGAGCCGAAGCTCCTGCTGCTTCTGCCAGGAGAGGCCCCCTGCCAGATCGACCAGCCAGTCGAGATCTGCCGGGCTGCCGCCCCGGGCCAGTTGCTGCCGCCGCCAGGCCAACCACTGCTCCCCGTTGAGCTGCCTTTGCCCCATGGAATCAGGCTAAACGGGGCGCCAGCAGAGGCCAGGCTCCGCCCGCACCACCCCATTGAGCTCCAGGGCGAGCAGGCGGGGGGCCAGGACGGATGCGGACTGCTCCAGGGCCAGGCAGAGCTGCTCGAGCGAAGCGCCATGGCCCAGGGCCGACAACAGGGCTGCATCGGCGGCCCGCGGAGCCCCGGCGCCCAAGGGGGCGGAGGGATCGGCAGGAGCCAAGGGACCTGGACCCAGCTGGCGAATCAGGTCAGCCGGGTCCAGCAGGACCGTGGCGTCCTGGGCGAGCAGGCGGTTGCTTCCAGCGGCCGAGGCCTTCCCCGCATCGGCCGGCACCACCCAAAGCGGGAGCTCCTGTTGCATGGCCAGGGCCGCCGAGTGGAGCGCACCGCTGCGCAGGGGGCACTCCACCACCACCACGGCCTGGGCCAGGCCCACCTGAAGACGATTGCGGGCTGCGAAATGGCCCGGCTGCACCGACGTGCCTGGGGACAACTCACTGAGCAGGAGCCCTTGGGCGGCCACCTCTGCCTGGAGCTCCCTGTGATGGCGGGGATAGACCCGCTCCAGGGGAGTGCCCAACACCGCCACAGGCTGCCCGCCCCGGGCCAGGCAGCCGTGATGCACAGCCCCATCGATACCTTCAGCCAGGCCGCTCACGACCGGCCAGCCGGCCTGGGCCAGGGCCGCCCCGATCGCCTCGGCCATACCGATCCCATGCCGCGAGGGACGGCGGGTGCCCACCACCGCAATGGCCTGACGGCGGCGCAGCAGGGGCCAGAGCCCCCCTCGCCCCTGCCAGTGCAAGCGCAGGGGGGGCCGCTCAAGCGCGAGCAACGCCGGGGGAAAGGCCGGATCGGCAGGCAACAGCACCCGCCGCCCACCGGCACTCTCCCGAGCCAAACGGGGCAGGGGATCGGGCCCCCAGTGGGCGCGGTAGCGCTCCAGCTGGCGGCAGGCCACCGGACCCAGCCCCGCCAGGGCTGCAAAGGGCTCGGGGGGCGACGCCCAGGCCACGGCCAGGCTGCAGAAGCTGTCGCGAATGGCCACCACCCGCCGGAGACCCAGCCCAGGACATCCCGACCAGAGCAACCACCAGAGGCGCTGCTCCCGATCCCAGCCGCCCGCATCGGCCGCCCGCAGCAACGACCAGGGAGTCGGAGCCGATTGGGCCCCACCGCCTGGCCTTCCCCCACCACCTGGCCTTCCCCCAGCCCCACGCCCGCCACAGACCGCCACGCGAGATTCAGTACAGATGTACCAATCCTAATGCGGGCCGCGCACCAGGGTCGCCACAGCGGCTTCCAGGTCGGCCGGCAGGCGGCGCAGCAAGCGGCGCTGGCCAGGCCCGCCGGACCCATCCACCAGCACCAGCTCAACCCGTGCCTCGGCGGCCACACCCCCATCCGACGCCAGGAAGCGGCTCCGCCACGGCAACTTCACGCCTTGACGGGGCAGCACCTCACTGCAGAGCCGCACGGCATCCCCGTGGAACAGGGCCTGCCGGTAGTCGATGGTCAGACTCACCACCGGCAGCTCCAGGCCCCGGGCGGAGAGATCGCTGTAGGCCAGGCCCGCCGCCGCCAGGGCCTCCACCCGCGCCTCCTCCAGCCAAGCCACATAGGCGCCGTGCCACATCACCCCGGCATGGTCGGTGTGCTGGGGCAGCACCCGGCGCTCCAGCAGCCACCCGCCTGGATCGCTCGGCATGATCACGGTCTGCATGGCGGATGGGTGACGACCACAGATCAGCCATAGGCTGCCCGAGAGCCTGCTTCAACCTGTAGTTCCCGTGTTTCGCAACGTTCTGATCGCCGATTCCGGCAAGGGCCATGTGGAGGAGATGGTGCGCATGCTGCGCGACATCCCCGCCGTTCGTCAGGCCCGCATCAACCTGCTGCATGTGGTGCCCGAGCAGGCGGGCGAAAGCTTCACCGAGCACTCCCAGAAAGCCGCCGCGATCGCCGCAGAAGCGGTGCAGCGCCTGGGGCTGAACCCCAGCGACGTGAACACGATCATTCGCCAGGGCGACACGAAGCAAACGGTGCTGAAGGTGGCCGACGAGCTCAACAGCGACCTGATCGTGATGGGGTCCCGCGGCATGAACCGGCTGCAGGCCATCCTCAGCAACAGTGCCAGCCAATACGTCTTCCAGCTCTCAACCCGGCCGATGCTGCTGGTGCGCGACGACCTCTACATCCGCCACATCAACCGGGTGATGGTGACCATCGACGGCACCGGCGTCGGGGATGACGCCCTCAAGCTGGCCTGTGAACTGGTGCGCGAGATCCCCGGGGGCAGCCTCACCGGGGTGCATGTCACCCGCCAGGACATCACCCCCTCCCGTGGGGGCAAATCGCCAGCCGATGAGGTGCTGGAGAAGGCAACCCAACGCGCCCGGGGCTACGGCGTGGAACTGAAAGCCCTGCATCGCAACGGGGATGTGGGCCGCACCGTGTGTGCTGCCGCCGACGACCTCAAGGCCGACCTGCTGGTGATCGCCTCCCAGGACCGACGCCCCGTAGTGGCCCGGGGGCTTGTCGACATCGACCGCTTGCTGGGCAGCTCGGTGAGTGACTACATCCGGGTGCATGCCCCGGCACCGGTGCTGCTGGTGCGCGAACCCGAGGGGCGCCGCTAGGCCCCCTCGGCCCCTAGGGCTCAGCCCCCCTGACGGCTGTTGGTCTGGATGTACAGGATGATCAGAAAGACCGCGGGAACCAGAACGAACAGCAGGCTGGCGACAAAGCCGAGATCGTTGGTTTCCATGGCTGTTGGGGAAGTGCTGGGAGGGTATCACCGCCAAATGGGCGGTTTTCAGGAGGCTTCATCGCTCGTTGCGGTTGGCTCCTCGCTGGCGCCCTCCCCGTCTTCCTCGTCATCACCCTCCTCCACCGGCGGAGCGGGCCAGGCGGTGGGCCCCGGGGGCAAGGGCTGGGCCTGGGCGGCGGCCACCAAGGCCTCCTGATCAGCCATGCCCACCTGGGGACGGGTCAACACCAGCACCGACTCCTGCACCATGGCCTGACAGGCCAGGCGCCAGGTCTGGGGCCTGCGGCGCAACTTCTGATCCTCCACGCCAGTGCGGCCGCTCAGCGCCTGGCCGCCACTGCCTTCGGGAATGGCCACAAAACAGGTGATGCACTGGCCGCAGCCGCCGCAGTTGCCCAGGGTGCCCTTGAGCCCATAGAGCTGAATGCCCTCCCGCAGGGCCACCTCGCGCAGGTTCTCGCCGGGGTAGCACTCCACATCCCGACCCTCGCGCACAAACCGGATCACGGGCATGGGGCACTCCCTAATGAGGCCCCCATTGTGAGCCAGGCCGTTGCGGTCCGTTACCTGGGCCGCACGGCGGCCGGGGCTCCCCTTACGATCGCCCAACCCACCCAGAACTACCCCCCATGGGATTGCCCTGGTATCGGGTGCACACGGTCGTGATCAACGACCCGGGCCGACTGCTCGCCGTGCACCTCATGCACACCGCTCTGGTTGCCGGCTGGGCCGGCTCCATGGCGCTTTATGAGCTCGCCATCTTTGATCCCTCCGACCCGGTGCTCAACCCGATGTGGCGCCAGGGCATGTTTGTCATGCCCTTCATGGCCCGCCTTGGCGTGACCGGCAGCTGGGGCGGCTGGAGCATCACCGGAGAAACCGGCGTTGACCCCGGCTTCTGGAGTTTTGAAGGTGTGGCCGCTGCCCACATCATTTTCAGCGGCCTGCTCTTCCTGGCCGCCATCTGGCACTGGACCTACTGGGATCTGGAAATCTGGCAAGACCCCCGCACCGGTGAGCCGGCGCTGGACCTGCCCAAGATCTTCGGCATCCACCTCCTGCTGGCTGGCCTCGGCTGCTTCGGCTTCGGAGCCTTCCACCTCACAGGCGTCTTCGGACCGGGGATGTGGATCAGCGATCCCTATGGCATCACCGGGCACTTGGAGCCCGTACAACCCTCTTGGGGACCAGAGGGCTTCAACCCCTTCAATCCCGGGGGCATCGTGGCCCACCACATTGCTGCTGGCATCGTCGGCATCATTGCCGGCATTTTCCACATCACCACCCGGCCGCCGGAACGCCTCTATAAGGCTCTGCGGATGGGCAACATCGAAACGGTGCTGGCTTCCGCCATTGCCGCCGTCTTCTTTGCCGCCTTCATCGTGGCCGGCACCATGTGGTACGGCGCCGCGGCAACCCCCGTGGAGCTGTTTGGCCCCACCCGTTACCAGTGGGATCAGGGCTACTTCAAGGCGGAGATCAACCGCCGTGTGCAGACCGCCCTCGACAACGGTGCCACCAAGGAACAGGCCTACGCCTCGATCCCTGAGAAGCTCGCCTTCTACGACTACGTCGGCAACAGCCCGGCCAAAGGCGGTCTGTTCCGCGTCGGTCCGATGGTGAACGGCGACGGCCTGCCCACCGGCTGGCTCGGCCACATCAGCTTCACGGACAAAGACGGCCGCGACCTCGAAGTGCGCCGCCTGCCCAACTTCTTCGAGAACTTCCCTGTGGTTCTCCAAGACCAGGAGGGCATTGTTCGGGCCGACATCCCCTTCCGCCGGGCTGAAGCGAAGTACTCCTTCGAACAGACCGGTGTAACGGCCACCGTCTACGGCGGCGCCCTCAACGGCCAGACGTTCACCGACCCCGCCGACGTGAAGCGCCTGGCACGCAAGGCCCAGCTGGGTGAGGCCTTCGAATTCGATCGCGAGACCTACCACTCCGACGGCACCTTCCGCAGCTCACCCCGCGGCTGGTTCACCTTCGGCCACGCCACCTTCGCCCTGCTCTTCTTCTTTGGCCACATCTGGCACGGTGCCCGCACCCTCTACCGCGATGTGTTCGCCGGCATCGACCCCGACCTGGGCGAGCAGGTGGAGTTCGGCCTCTTCCAGAAGCTGGGCGACAAGTCGACCCGCCGCCTGCCCGAGGGCTATGTGCCCCCGGCTGGCGCCCCCCTCAGCTGACCGCCAGACCCTTCGAGGACATCCATGGAAAGCTTCGCTTACATCCTGATCCTGGCTCTGGCCATTTCCACGCTGTTTTTCGCCATCGCCTTCCGCGATCCCCCGAAAATCGGCAAATAACCAGACCCCTGTACAGCCCCTGCTTCGGCAGGGGCTTTTTTGTTGGTTGAGTGGCTCGAGAGGACCAACAGAGCCTTATCGGCCTTCACGGAAATGGCAGCCCTTTCCAAACGAAAAAGTGCTGTCTACACTGAAGAACACCCACCCGGACGTTCGGGGATGCAATGCCCCTCCTGCCAACACACCGATAGTCGGGTGCTCGAGTCGCGGGCGGCCGACAGCGGACGCAGCGTGCGGAGGCGGCGTGAGTGCCTCAACTGTGAATTCCGGTTCACCACCTACGAGCGGGTGGAAACGGTGCCGATCACGGTGGTGAAGCGCAACTCCACCCGGGAAACCTTCAACCGCGCCAAATTGCTGCACGGCGTCCTGCGGGCCTGTGAGAAGACCGGCCTCGAGCCCTCCAGGCTGGAGGTGGTGGTGGATGAAATCGAGCTCCAGCTGCAGCAACGCAGCGGCCGCGAAGTGACCAGCGGCGAAATCGGTGAGCTGGTGCTGCAGCAACTGAGCGACATGAGTGAAGTGGCCTATGTGCGCTTTGCCTCGGTGTACCGCCAGTTCCAGGGGGTGAGTGACTTCGTCGCCACCCTCGAGGGCCTGCACAAGCGTGGCGGTGGTCGCCTGCGGGAGAAGCCCAGCCTCGCGGCTATCAGCTAGAGGCACCAGAGGCGCTGAGGATTCTGGGGCTGTCCCGTTGGTACAGTGATCGACTGCGCTCGATCTGCTGGCGGGCAGGTCGTTCCTTCCTTCGCACTGCCAACCGGCAGGCCGCCATCTCTCCATGACCGTGACCCCTTCCGACACCACCGCTGAGGTGCTCAGCAACCCTGACACCCTCAGTGCCGCCACTGATCTGGATCTCGCCGCCGACGATGGCGACGATCTTGATCTGGCCATTCCGGAAGAGGTTCCCACCGCCGACGACCCCAGCAGCCGTGCCGCCTCCCGCAGCGACGTCGACGGCGTGGGGTTCACGCTGGATGAGTTCGCGTCACTGCTGAGCAAGTACGACTACAACTTCAAGCCCGGTGACGTGGTCAACGGCACCGTGTTCGCCCTGGAATCGAAGGGCGCCATGATCGACATCGGCGCCAAGACCGCCGCCTTCATGCCCCTGCAGGAGGTGTCGATCAACCGGGTCGAGGGCCTGAGCGACGTGCTCCAGCCCGGCGAAATCCGGGAGTTCTTCATCATGAGTGAGGAGAACGAGGACGGCCAGCTCTCGCTCTCCATCCGCCGCATCGAGTACCAGCGGGCCTGGGAGCGGGTGCGCCAGCTTCAGAAGGAAGACGCCACCATCTACAGCGAAGTGTTTGCCACCAACCGCGGTGGCGCCCTGGTGCGGGTGGAGGGCCTGCGCGGCTTCATCCCCGGCAGCCACATCAGCACCCGCAAGGCGAAGGAAGAGCTGGTGGCCGACTTCCTGCCGCTCAAGTTCCTGGAGGTGGACGAAGAGCGCAACCGCCTGGTGCTCAGCCATCGCCGCGCCCTGGTGGAGCGCAAGATGAATCGCCTCGAAGTGGGCGAAGTGGTGCTCGGCACCGTCCGTGGCATCAAGCCCTACGGCGCCTTCATCGACATCGGCGGGGTCAGCGGCCTGCTGCACATTTCCGAGATCAGCCACGAGCACATCGAGACACCCCACACGGTGCTCAACGTGAACGACCAGATGAAGGTGATGATCATCGACCTCGACGCCGAGCGGGGCCGGATCTCCCTCTCCACCAAGGCCCTCGAGCCCGAGCCCGGCGACATGCTCACTGATCCCCAGAAGGTGTTCGAGAAGGCCGAGGAGATGGCCGCCCGCTACAAGCAGATGCTGCTCGAGCAGGCCGAAGACAACGAGCCGATGGGTGTCACCCTCGACTGAGGGCCAAGCGGCCCCGGAGGCGCCCATGGCACATTTGCTTCTGCGGGGTCAACTCCTGGCTGATGCCAACGGCCATCCCCACCGGATTGACGCGGTGTTGTTCGACAAGGACGGCACCCTCTCGATCAGTGAGCCCATGCTCCACGCCCTGGCCTCGGCCAGGGTTTTTCATGCCCGCACGTTGCTGCAGCAACGCCACCCGGAGCTGCCAGCCAGCAGGGGCGACGAGCTGGCAGACCTGCTCCAGCGGGCCTACGGCCTGACCGAGCAGGCCATCCATCCGGCCGGCGCCACGGCCGTTGGCTCCCGCAGCCACAACCTGATCTCCACCGCCACGGCCCTGGCCCAGGTGGGGTTGGGCTGGCCTGAAGCCCTCGAACTGAGCGAGGCCATCTTTGCGGCCACCGATGGCCTGCATGGGCAGGGCAGCCAGCAGCGACCGATCGCTACCGAGGGACTGCACGACCTGGTGGAGGCCCTGGAAGCCGCCGCCGTGGCCTGCGCCGTGATCAGCAACGATGATCGAGCCGGCATCACGGCATTTCTGGCCAGCCAGGAGCTCAGCGGCCGTTTTCAGGCCTGCTGGAGTGCCGACCACAGCCCCCGCAAACCGGACCCGGCCGCGGTGCTGGCCCTCTGCGCTGCCCTTGGGGTGCCCGTGGAGCGATGCGCCCTGATCGGAGATGCCAACAGCGACCTGCGCATGGCCCAACAGGCCGGAGTGCCCGTGGTCCTTGGCTATCGGGCGGGCTGGAGTACCACCCCTCCACTCGACCCCTGCTTCCCCTGCCTCAGCCACTGGCAGGAGCTGGAGGTGCGCACCGCGGCCGCATAGGCTTTCCCAACGTTGAATTGGGCTAAATGAGCCGCTACGTCTTCACGTCTGAGTCGGTCACCGAAGGCCACCCCGACAAGATCTGTGATCAGGTGAGCGATGCGGTGCTGGATGCCCTGCTGGCCCAGGACCCCGCCTCGCGGGTGGCCTGCGAAACCGTGGTGAACACGGGCCTGTGCCTGATCACCGGTGAGGTCACCACCACCGCCCGGGTGGACTTCAACACCCTGGTGCGGGGCGTGATCAACCAGATCGGCTACTCCGGAGCTCGGGCTGGCGGTTTCGATGCCAACAGCTGTGCCGTGCTGGTGGCCCTGGATCAGCAGTCGCCCGACATCGCCCAGGGGGTGAACGAAGCGGACGACCACGACGGCGACCCGCTCGATCTGGTGGGGGCGGGCGACCAGGGGATCATGTTTGGCTACGCCTGCAACGAAACCCCCGAGCTGATGCCGCTGCCCATCAGCCTGGCCCACCGGCTGGCCCGACGCCTGGCGGAAGTGCGCCACAACGGCAGCCTCGGCTACCTGCTGCCCGACGGCAAGACCCAGGTGAGCGTGGTGTACGAGAACGACGTGCCGGTGGCGATCGACACGATCTTGATTTCCACCCAGCACACCGCTGAGATTGACGGCATCAGCGAGGAGAAAGCCCTGCGCGAGCGCATCGCTGCCAACCTCTGGAGCCACGTGGTGGAACCCGCCACCGCCGATCTGGATCTCAAGCCCTCCAAGGAGCACACCCGCTTCCTGGTGAACCCCACCGGCAAGTTCGTGGTGGGCGGTCCCCAGGGGGATGCCGGCCTCACCGGCCGCAAGATCATCGTGGACACCTACGGCGGCTACGCCCGCCATGGCGGTGGTGCCTTCTCTGGCAAGGATCCCACCAAGGTGGATCGCTCGGCCGCCTATGCCGCCCGCTACGTGGCCAAGGCCCTCGTGGCCGCCGGCCTGGCCAGGAAGGTGGAAGTGCAGCTGAGCTACGCCATCGGTGTGGCCAAGCCCGTGAGCATCCTGGTGGAGAGCTTCGGCACCGGCGCCATCAGCAACGCCGACCTCACGGCCCTGGTGCAGGAGCATTTCGACCTGCGCCCAGGCGCCATCATTGAGATCTTCGGCCTGCGCAACCTGCCCCAGCAACGGGGCGGGCGTTTCTACCAGGACGTGGCGGCCTACGGCCACTTCGGCCGCAGCGACCTCAACCTGCCCTGGGAAGACGTGGACGCCGTCGCCAAGACGCTCCAGCAGGCCACCGCCGCACGCGTGGCCGTCTGACGCCACCGATCGGGCGGCCCATGGGCGAACTGGGGCTGGGCATCGATCTCGGCAGCAGTGGTCTACGCATCGCCCTGGTGGCGCCGGGCGGTCCACGCCTGGTTGAGGAGGCCAGCCCGTACCCCAGCAGCCTCGACGATCCCTGGGGCTGGATGAGCGGCCTGGAAGCACTCTGCGCTCGCCTGCCAGAAGAGCTGCGCCGCCGGGTGGGCGCCATCGCCATCGACGGCACCTCCGGCACCCTGCTGCTCTGCCGCCCCAACGGCGAACCCGGCCCCGGCCCCCTCGGCCTGGCCCTTCCGTATCACCAGGCCTGCGGGGAGCAGGCCGCCGCTGCAGCGGCCCTGGCCGAGCATGGCCCCGCCTGCAGCGCCAGCGGCAGCCTGGCCCGGGCCCTGCACCTGCTGGCGGCGGCGTCCCAGGCCGCGGAGAGCGGGCCCTGGCTGCTGCGCCACCAGGCCGACTGGCTGATGGGCTGGCTCCTGGGCGACTGGCGCTGGGGGGAGGAGGGCAACAACCTGCGCCTGGGCTGGAACCTGCAACGCCAGGCCTGGGCTGGGACCATCGGCGAGCAGCCCTGGGCGCCAGCCCTGCCGGAGGTGTGCCGCAGTGGAACGGTGCTGGGAACCCTCACAGCTGAGGTGGCGGCCCAACTGGGGCTGCCCAGTGACGCCCAGGTGGTGGCTGGCAGCACCGACGCCAATGCCGGCGTTCTGGCCGCAGAGCCCCAGAGCGGTGATGGCATCACCGTGCTGGGCACCACCCTGGTGCTGAAACAGTTCAGTCCAGTGCCGATCGAAGGCGCAGGGATCAGCTGCCACCGGGTGAACGGACGCTGGCTGGTGGGGGGCGCCTCCAATGCCGGGGCCGGCATCCTGCGCCGCTTCTTCTGTGACGACCAGATCGCCGCCCTGAGCCGCCAGATTGACCCTCACCAGCCCAGCGGCCTGACGCTGCGCCCCCTGCCAGCGCGCGGGGAACGCTTTCCCGTGGACGATCCAGAGCTGGAGCCGATTCTGGAGCCCAGGCCCATCAGTGATGCGCGCTATGTGCAGGCCCTGCTCGAGGGGCTCACGGCGATCGAGCGGGAGGGCTGGCAGCGGCTGCACCAGGCCGGCGCGCCAGCCCTGCGCCGGGTGATCACCCTGGGGGGCGGGGCCCGCAATCCCCAATGGCGGCGGCTGCGGCAGCAGCTTCTGGGGATACCGGTGCTGAATCGTCCTGGGCTTTCCGCCGCCCTCGGCATGGCCAGACTGGCGGCTTCCTCCCTCCTCCAACCATGAATGAACGCCTGCGCTCCGTGATCGCCATGGGGCTCTTCGTGGTGCTGGCCGGCTACGTGGGCTTCAGTGCGATCCGTCTCGGCCTGCTGCTCTGGCAGCGTTTCGGAGCCGGCTGACGCCAGAATCCGCCCCGACCCCCCGCTGCACTGCGCCATGGCTGCCGACCCCCTCACCCCCGTCGTGAGTGATCGGATCTGCAAACACATGAACGACGACCATGCCGAAGCGGTGCTGGCCTACGCCCGTCACTACGGCGGCATCGAGGCAGCCAGCGCGGCGCGCATGGTGGCGGTGACCGCCGAGGCGATGGAGCTCGAGGTGGATGGTCAGCCCGTTGCCGTCGCCTTCGACCATCCCCTCAGCGACAGCGAAGATGCCCACCGCACCCTGGTGGCGATGCTGCGCAGCCTGCCCCAGTAGGGGCTTGGGCTGCCGTGGGAACCCTGGAGCCACTGCCGCCTTCCCTGAGCCATGGCTGCCTCCAGCGCCAGCACAACGCCCCTGCTCCAGGACCTGCTGCAGCTCCTCCCCCTGCATTGGCTGGCCGCACCGCCACGCCTGGCCCCCGATCTGCAGGCGGAATTGGCCCCAGGTGGGATCCACGGGACGAGCCCAGTTCCCTGGTGGGCCTCGGGCCTTTACCAGGATCGGCTGCGGCGCCAGCTGCTTCAGCTGCGCCAATCCCCCCAGGGGCCGCTGATCGGAGCCTTGGTCCAGAACCTGGCCGCGGGCCTGCGGGCCGAACCATGGACCACACCACCCCTGCTGGTGCCCATCCCCAGCTGGAAAAAACGGGCCAATCCCCTGCCAGGCCTGCTGGTGCGCTCCCTGGCCTGGCAGCTCCGGTGGCGCCCAGCCCAGCTGCTGAAACGCAGTCGGCCGGTGCTGGGCCAGCACCACCTGGGCCGCGACCTGCGCTGGGCCAACCAGGCCGGGGCTTTCAACGCTGTGCCGTCCCCAGAGCGGCCAGGGAACACGCGGACCCCGGTGCTGCTGATCGACGACATCCTCACCACAGGGGCCACCGCCTGTGCTGCCGCCACGGCCCTCGGGGAGCAGGGCTGGCTGGTGGTGGGGATGGCCTGCCTGGGGCGCACCCCACCGAAGGGCCGTGATCTAAGATCGCCAAGTCGCTCAGGCGACGGGCCGGGATAGCTCAGTTGGTAGAGCAGGCGATTGAAAATCGCCGTGTCCCCAGTTCAAATCTGGGTCCTGGCATGCTTGTTTCTGGTGGTGTTTCTGGTGGTGTGGATCCCAGACCTCCAGGCTTCCTTGGCTCCAAAGACCATGGGATCAGTGCCCTATCTCCGCTGGTGAGCGACCCTATGGTGATCGCAACTCCTCCGGACGACCCTGTGCCGCCAGGCGCACCCCAAGGCGAGACAACCCTGCCTCCTGAACAGAAGAGCCAGATCCAGGCCTTCTTTCGGGGGGACAACATTCGCCAGTTGCTCGAATGTGACCAGGCCTTCATCGAGCATTGCAACCGCCTCAGCTACAAGGCTGAACCGAGCAGCGATCCCGAATTGGTGAGTCCCACCATGGGCCGGGCCCTGCTGGAGATCGCTCTCGGCTTCTGCGACCTTGCCCATGGCGGCAGCAGCGACAAAAACCTCTATGACGCCGCCAGCACCATCCATGCGGTGGTCTGCGATCACGAGGGTGATGGACTGGGTGCCACAGACAGCAAATCCCTGGCCCTCAAACGACTCCTGGGCAGTCGGGGAGGGATGACCGTGGCCCAGACCATCACCCGGGTGTTGATCAAAGTGGACCAGCTCGACCCTTGGGGCGAGAGCCATCTCGGCGACACCTGGCGATCGCTCATCCACCAGTACTGCCAGATCCTCGGAAACGAAAGCAGCGTGCCGATCCCTGCGGACGACCAGCCTGCCTTGATCGAGCGCTTGCTGCAGAACCTGTTCGGCTCCTGATCGGCTCCGGCACGGATCTGCCCCAGTGCTAGGACTCGGCCATCCCGGTTGATCCTTGGGGTCCCGGGCGCGACCCCGAATCGATGCGCGAGCCACCCGAAGCCTCCAACCGGCTGTTCAACAACGCCGACAGCTTTGCCCAGGCCTTTGATGACGCCTGGAAACAGCACGAAGAGCGCGACCCGCACCATGGCCTGGATCCGGGGGCCAAGGTTGACCTGATGCTGGAGCGCCTCGCCGACCACCCCTTTCTCCAGAACGAACCGGATCTGGCCCGGCAAGTGGCTGGATTCCGACTGCGGCTGTTGGGGCTGGCCGGCCCGAGCCGGTAGCGTCAGGTTCGCAGGTGACGTCTGGCGCGATGGTGAGCTCCCTGGAGCGGTTGGTACGGATGCTGAGCGGGGGCTTCAGCAACCAGGTGCAGGCCTTTGAAAACCCACCGCTCTATGCCCACATCCTGGTGAAATTCCGCCCCCTACCCCAGCTGGCACCAGGATCCCTGCTACTGGAGCAGAGCTATGCCATCAATCCAGCGGCGCCCTATCGGATCCGGGTGCTGCGAGCCGAACGTCAGGGCGACCAGCTGATCATTCACAACCAGGCCCTGGTCAATGACCAGCGCTTCTGGGGCGCCGTGGACGATGCGGAGCTCCGCAGCCAGATCCAGCCAGGCGACCTGCGCCTTCTGGAGGGGTGCGCCTATCTGGTGAAAGAAGAGGGCGACGGTTTTGTGGGCGAAGTGGAGCCCGGCTGCCGCTGCCTGGTGGAGCGCAAAGGGGCCACGTCGTACCTCGTGAGCCGACTGGAACTCAACCGCGATGGCATGCGAACCATCGACCGGGGCCATGACCCGGTGACCCATGAGCATCTCTGGGGATCGCTGCCCGGACCGTTTGAATTTGCCCGCACCGACGACTACAGCAACGACATCCCCGCGAGCTGGACAGAGCTGCTCAGCCGCTGAGGCTCAGGCGCTCAGCTCATCGAGGAACGGCTGATCCTCAGGGAAGGGTTGCTCCTCCTCATCGAGGAACGCTTCCTCCGTCAAGGTGTCGTCGGGGAACGTGTCCTGGTGGGGTTGGGGTTCGCGAGCCGCCGCCGGGCTGTCCACAGGGTGGAGATGGCGGGCCGCGCCGGGGCTCTCCATGCCGCTGAGCAGACCCTCCAGGCGAGCGAGCCGGTCTTCCGTATCCCCCAGCCGCAGCTCGGTGTCCTCCGCCATCTCACCCAAAGCGCCTCCCTGGTCCTCCAGCAGGGACTGGACTTTCAGCTCCTGGGCCGCGAGGCGCTCCTCCAGCTCCAGCAGGCGAAAGGTGAGGGTTTCAGCCACCTCGGAGAGGGTCTGCAGCTGGTCAGCCAGCCGCTGGGTGCAATCTGCGACCTTCAGCTCAACAGCCATGGCCAATGCCGGTGGATTGGGCGGATGGTATCGGCGCTGCAGCGAGGCGCCAGCGCCAGGTTTGTAACGATTCCGAAATCCATGTGATCCAGCCAAAACGCGCCCGTAGGAACCCGCTTGCAGCTGTCCCACTGAAAATGACAAAGCTGTCCTGATCCGCGCGGTCTACAAGCATGTGCTGGGTCACCAGTTCGTTAGGGCCAGCGAGCGGCTGAAAGGGCAAGAGTCCCTGTTCAATCGTGGCCACCTGAGCGTGGGTAAGTTTGTGCGCCAGGCGGCCAAGAGCGGCCTCTACAAGCAGAAATCCTTCGAACACTGCAATCCCTACCAGTTGATCGAGCTCAATTTCAAGCATCTGCTGGGTCGCGCACCCCAGAGAGCAGCAAGGGAGTGCGCTTCATCCCCTTCAACAAACCGCTGCAGTACCAGCAGCAAATTCAGCGGGAGGGGGGCGCATCGCCAGCATTACCCCTGTGAACTGAGCTCCCATCCAACCCTTATGCCCATCACACGACGAAGGTTTCTGCAGGCACTCGCGGCACCAGGTTCAGCAGCGGCCATCAGGTGACATTCACTGTTGACGTGGACCCCGGAAGTCGGTCCAGGGTGAATGAGAGTCCTCATCCGGCCAGACTGGGCCGGGGACTTCACCATGAAACGCACCAGGCACACGGCGGAGCAGATCATCCGCAAGCTCAAGACCGCCGAGCAGCTGATCGCCCAAGGCAAGACCGTCGTCGAGGTCTGCCGCGTCATCGAGGTGACGCAGCCGACCTACCACCGCTGGCGGCAGCAGTACGGCGGAATGCAGGCCGAGGAAGCCAGGCGGCTGACTCAGCTGGAGAAGGAGAACGCCCGGCTCAAGAAGCTTCTGGCGGAGGCGGAGCTGGAGAAGGCGATGCTCTAGCCGCAGGCCCGGCGAAGCCGTAGGACCTTGCCGAGGGAAACTTCTGAGCCCGGAACGCCGTTGCGCTGCAAAGCGCACCTCGCGGTGCGACAGAGCCGTCAAGGTTCTGCAGGATCGTTACCGGGCTTCTGAACGCTTTGTCTGCCGGGTGGCGGGGCAGCACCGCAGCACCCAGCGCCATGGGGGCAAGGTTGTCGATATCGAGGAGGCCAAGCTGCGCCAACGCCTCCGGGATATTGCCGCTGAGCACATCCGCTGGGGCCGGCGGATGGCCTACCGCCTGCTGCGGAGGGAGGGCTGGACCGTCAATCACAAGCGGGTGCAACGGCTCTGGCGGGAGGAAGGCCTGCAGCGGCCCACTCCCCGGAAGCGAAAGCGGGCACGGCCCGCAGATGGTTCGGTGCGGCGTCACCGGGCCGAGCATCCCCACCAGGCGTGGGCCATGGATTTCCAGTTCGACGCCACCGCCGACGGCCGCAGACTGAAGTTCTTGAACGTGATCGACGAGCACAGCCGCCTCTGCCTGGCCATCCGGGTGGGCAGACGCTGCAAGGCCAAGGACGTGGTGGCGGTGCTGGAGGAGCTCACCAGCTTTTACCCGGCCCCGGCGTTCATCCGTAGCGACAACGGTCCGGAATTCATCGCCCAGGCCCTACGGGACTGGTGTGAGGCCAGCACCACCACCAGCACGGCGTACATCGCGCCGGGATCCCCCTGGGAGAACGGATTCGCGGAATCGTTCAATGGCCGGTTCCGGGATGAGTTCCTCAACACCGAGCTGTTCACCACAGCTCCGGAGGCGCAAATCCTGGCCGATCGTTGGCGCTGGGAGTACAACTCTCTCAGGCCGCACTCGGCCCTCCAGGGGCGTACGCCCCTGGAGGCAGCTCAACAGGGAGTTGCCGCATGACCAACCCACCCACTCTCATAAGGCCTGGACCGATGAAGGGGGTCACGTCACTGTGACCGGGGCAAGCGTGAATAGCCGTCGGCATCGCCGTGACCACAAAGCCCGCTCTCACGGGCCTTTTTTGTAAGCCCCACGCCTGGCCAGCAGATCGCTTGGCAGCACTTGGGTACTCGGGGTGACCATTTGTTAACCCTGACTCAGCCAACCCCCGCCAGGAGACGAGAATGGACCTACCGAGTTGTCGAGCACCTAGCTGCAGCGGACCCGACGGTCCACCGCCTCTGGGTGAACGCCAGCCTGGAACCACAATCCCCTCCCCGACCCCTCCGTCGAGAACAGGAGCACTAACAATGTTTGACGCCTTCACCAAGGTGGTTGCCCAGGCTGATGCCCGTGGCGAATTCATCAACGCTGGCCAGATCGACGCCCTCGCGGCAATGGTCGCCGAAAGCAACAAGCGGATGGATGCTGTCAACCGCATCACCTCCAACGCGTCCAAGATCGTCACCAACGCGGCCCGCGACCTGTTTGAGGCACAACCTGCCCTGACAGCCCCAGGCGGCAACGCTTACACCAGTCGCCGCATGGCTGCCTGCCTGCGCGACATGGAGATCATCCTCCGCTACATCACCTACTCCGTGTTCAACGGCGACGCCTCCGTGCTGGAAGACCGCTGCCTGAACGGCCTGCGTGAGACCTACCTGGCCCTCGGCGTTCCCGGTGCTTCCGTAGCCGAAGGCGTACGCAAGATGAAAGAAGCCGCCATCGCCATCGCCAACGATCGCAATGGCATCACCGCCGGCGACTGCTCTGCACTGATGAGCGAGATCGGCACCTACTTCGATCGTGCCGCTGCGGCAGTAGCCTAAATTTTAAGCAAAAACTAATTCTTTAGCCAGGTACTCCCATGAAGACCCCTCTCACCGAAGCTGTTTCAGCAGCTGATTCCCAAGGCCGCTTTCTGAGCAACACGGAGATCAACTCGGCATTCGGTCGATACAACCGTGCCAAGAGCGCCCTTGCAGCAGCAAAGGGATTAACCGCGAATGCAGATAGTCTTGTCAATGGTGCTGCACAAGCCGTTTACAGCAAGTTCCCCTACACCACCCAGATGCAGGGTGCCAACTACGCTGCTGATGCGCGTGGCAAAGCAAAATGCAGCCGTGATATCGGCTACTACCTGAGAATGGTTACATATTGCCTCGTGGCCGGTGGCACTGGGCCGATGGATGAGTATCTGATTGCTGGCATCGATGAAATCAACCGTGCCTTTGAGCTGTCTCCGTCGTGGTACGTTGAAGCTCTCAATTACATCAAAGCCAATCATGGTCTCACTGGCGAGCCAGCCACCGAAGCAAATAACTATCTAGACTATGCAATCAACGCCCTAGTTTGATTGCATACAAAAGATTTTCATTCTCGGGCTCCCCATGCGGGAGCCCTTTGTTTTTGCAAGCCAAAGCTAAGAGTTTGCAGCTAAGAAACTATCATTGCAATGAATACATACAGCCCAGTCAACCATGAATACTCAAAGCCATAAGATTTGAGTAGTGCTATTTGAAGGAAGAATTTTTCCCATTGGCCATTCGACATCATGTATATAAGCAGACATAAGCCCGCATCGCCCACCCCCTTCTCCTTGCCAAGAGCATGACGTTCCAGCAGCCCGAGCAGATCATAAACTTGATAAGACAAGCAGGAGAAAGCGAGGAAATCGTATACAAGTCGGGAGATATGCATCTTCGCATTGACCTTAGGAGTGACGACATATCCCTTTGGAGATCGCATTTTATGGCTCATTATAATAATGCGAATCTCCTCGTTGCATGCCAAGATAGTGATGGCGATCTAATGCAGACACAACTCACATGGGTCGTAGGCTCTTCGATTCGGACCACTCTCGTATCTGGTAAAAAAGAAGCTCAAGCGCTCTTGGAATCAATCGGTATAGTGGCCGAGCTAGCCAGTCTTGCATGCGATCGCTGCTATGGATTAGGCGAGTCGACTATATGGGCATTCTACTTGGACCGAAAAAATACATTGTCCGCAACTCCACTTGGCTCTATTTTATGACAACAGGAACGGAATACAAAGCCGAGATTAGCCGTCTTATCGCGCAAGCCAACGTATGTGGGCTTGGCGCTAGAGAAACTATACCTATAGAAGTTAGAAAGATTATCGTGATTGCAGATGGAGCGCGATGCGCACTGAGTCAAAATGAAATAGAGCATATCTGCACTATTTGCGAAGTCTCAGAAAGAGCTGTTGCCGAACTAATCGAGCAGTCACCAAAGATGATCGCCAGAGCGAGAGCGTCATTACTATATAAACAACCAGGGTTGATAATGCAAGGAGGAGAGCTTTTCCCTGAGCATAGAGCCATGGCGTGCTGGAGAGACTGCGAGCAGTTTATGAGGGTAGTGACTTACGGGGTAGCATGTAATTGCACAGAAATCACCGACAAAGAAGGCATGAAGGCATTATTGGAACTCTATACGTTTTTGAGAGTACCCGTAAAAGCACTCTTGTACGTCATATCAGAATTAAAGGTTCTCTCGGTCAATAGTCTTCGAAGATCAGGCTATGAGAGTGAAAGCTTTAGCGCTGAAAATGCATTTAACGACTTGATCTTTGCGCTAAACCCAAAAAGCGAATGACGGCTCAAGAGCCACAATCAAGCAATCAAGATATTCAACATACATTCCACCAGCGCAGTTTAGTCCTAAAATGCCAAAGCCAAAAAAATACTAACGTTAACAGAACGAACTTCCAAGCCATCCCGAATCCCAACTCAAGATGAATTTATTACCAGAGAATCCACAGCAGTGGCATCCCCCGGAGACATGCGTACCTGATATGATTAATCAGGTGGCACTTGATGCCCGCGGAGCCTGCTGGTCACATCGAGCTCTACCCCCTCTAGATTTAAGAGAATCTAAACTGTGCCGAGCAGATCTAAGAGGTGCTGATCTCTCTGGCTGCCGGCTTGATGGCTGTGATCTCAAGTTAGCGCGTTATGATATGGACAGCAAGTTTCCCGAGGGATTCAATCATTTCAAATCAGGAGCAGTCGGACCAAAGGCTTATCTGAATGGGGCATTTTTTAATGGTGCCGACTTAAGGGGGATGGACCTGAGTGGAAGTAGTTTCATGGGGGCCTATCTCAGTGGTTGCGACCTTAGCGGCTCTGTGCTTGATGGTGCAAACTTTGTGGGGGCCGATCTTCGCTTTGCCAGACTACAGGGGTGCAGCTGCAAAGGAGCGCGCTTTACGGGTAGCCAATTGAATCAAGCAGATTTGCGCACAGCTAACTTCATTAACACATCCATCGATACTGCAGATAGCATTCAGGGAGCCGATTTTAGTTGTGCCTCAGGGATCAGTTCTGAGCAGCTTATAAACCTTTTATCACGGCCACACACGGAACTTGATTGCTGGAACCCATTCACTCGTACGACAACTCGGGACTCTCTGGAGTCGCTTCGGTGCTGAGGGAAAGCGACACGAAAACTGCGAAGCGCTGCAATGCCAATCAGGGCGACCGGAGGACAAGCGGACACCAGCTGGAGAGTGCGGTCAGTCAGAAGGAGTTGAGTTTCATAAAGCAACCTGCAAGCCTGGCCGATAAATCACGGATAATTGTGAGGTTTCGCCAACGCACCCATGCCCTTCGGCCCCGCCTCGATACTCGGTGTTGAACGCTTCGCTCAAGACTGCGAGGCCCCCCAGGAGCTCGTGCCTGGTGATGATGACGCCACCAAGGAAGCTCTGATCCGTGCTGTATACAAGCAGGTCCTCGGAAATGCTTATGTCATGGACAGCGAGCGTCAGCTGGTTGCCGAATCACAATTCAAATTAGGCGAGATCAGCGTGCGTGAATTCGTGCGCACCATTGCAAAAAGTGAACTCTATCGCACACGTTTTTTTGATGCGTGCGCTCGATACCGCTATATAGAACTGGCGTTTCGCCATTTGCTTGGGCGTGCGCCGGCTAGCTTTGAGGAAATGCGCCGCCACGCAGAGCGACTTGATGCAAGCGGATATGAATCAGACATCGACAGTTTTCTCGACTGTGATGAATACCAGAACACCTTTGGTGAATGGACAGTTCCGTACCAGCGGGGCTGGAGGACTGAATCCTGCGCCACTCTCCAGGAGTTCACATGGTCGTTCCAGCTACTGCGGGGAAACAGCAGCAGCAGCCTGAAGGGAAACCTCGCTGGGATCCAGAGTCGGCTGGGCGGTGCAGCCTACCAAAACCGCCCACTCCCGGTGGTAGCACCGTCATCGATCGATTCACAGGGATGGAGTTTTCGTCCATCACCAAACCTCGGCGATGCCGCTACTCGCAGTGGCGTTGGCGCAGGGCAAGAAGGAAAGGTCTATCGGGTTGAAGTCACAGCATATCGTGCAAATAATGTACGGCGTGTCTCCCGATACACGAAGTCCAATCGTGTCTATTTTGTTCCCTACAACAAGCTATCAGAGCAGTATCAGCGCATTCATCGTGAGGGAGGGAAAATAGCTAGTATTACCCCTGCATGACAAGTTCCGAGTGCGGGCAGAGATCAGCGCTCCTGTTCATGAATGTCCATAGACTTCTGTGCATCCACGCCAGCACTATGACAGCTCCAAAAGACTGTTAAATGTCGGTACGACCACACCAAAGCCCTCATTCCTCCCTAGCCATGTCAATGAATCAATCTCCGGCGCTTGGATTCGGTGCCATTCAATTACTAGACGCACCTGCCAGGTTTTCGCGAAGGCTGAACCATGAGGCTACAGAAGCAGCAACGAGCAATAATCGATACAGAAACCAGCAAGACCTAAACCATCCTGGGGCGTTCACAGCCAGCGATAACGCCTCCTATCAGCTAGCGGTGATTGCTGCCTATCGCCAAGTATTCGGCAATGTTCAGCCGATGGAGAGTGAGCGCCTGCTGAGTGCCGAATCACAACTCCGCAATGGAGATATCAGCGTTCGTGAATTCGTGCGCCGCCTCGCGCTATCAAGTTTTTATCGCTCTCGCTATTTTGATGCGGTGTCTCCGCATCGTGCTGTTGAACTCAACTTCAAGCATCTACTTGGTCGCCCGCCGCAGGACGAAGCCGAGATCAGTGCCCATGTAGCAACAGTTGCCACCACTGGTTTTGAAGGTGAGATTAACAGCTACCTTGATTCCGATGAGTATTTGCAGACATTTGGTGAAGACACTGTTCCTTATCCCACCAGCTGGAATTCTCCTCTGGGTCAGCCACAGTCTGCCTTCAACCGGATGGCGGCTCTTGAGCAGAACTTCGCAGGAAGTGATACCGCTGTGGGGAATAAGAGTCAGCTATTGGGTAACCTTGCAAGGGGCTACAGCCTCTCGATCAAGGTCCCGGCTCAAGTCTACAGGTCTGGAAACGCAGGCAGCGTGAATCGATCATTGGCGGGAGGTACCCGTGGGATGTTTGAGCCCGTCAGGCGTATCAATGCCGATGGGGCTGACTCCGCACCGATGCGCGGCGATCTTTACGTCGGCTTCGGTCTTGGCCAACGAGATCAGGAGGTGTTTGAGCGCAGCGGTGGTGAGTCCGCTGATCAAATTGCCGGGCTGATACGTGCAGCCTATCGCCAAGTGATGGGAAACCCCCATCTGATGGAAAGCGAGCGCAGCCTCACAGCAGAGAGCCAGTTCGCGGAGGGTCGGCTCAACACGCGTGAGTTTGTACGCGCAGTTGCTCTTTCTCCTGATTACCGGCGCCGCTTCTTTGAGAGCAACGCGCCCTATCGCTTTGTGGAGCTCAACTTCAAACATCTTCTGGGTCGAGCTCCACTCACTCAAGCAGAGGTAAGCGAGCACATCCAACGACTCGCCAACGAAGGCTACGAAGCCGAAATCAACAGCTATATTGATAGCGATGAATACCAGAATTTGTTTGGCGAGAACACCATCCCGTTTGCTCGTATCAGCTCAGAACAAGGTCGCTCCCAACTAGCATTCAACCGTCATCTTTCGCTGGCAGGGGGCTACGCATCGAGCGACACAGTCCAATCTGCATCGAATCTGGTGATGTCGGTGGCCACCAATACGGTGCCCAGCAATTGGTCAAACACGTCGCAAAGGATCAACCGCATCGGTGCCAACGCTGGCACCACCGAGCCAACAGGCAAGCGCTATCGGATTGTCGTTCAGGCCCAGCCTGCGGGAGGCCGGCAGCGCACGCCGAATGCGACCTATCTCGTCTCAGGGAAAGACATGACCAGCCAGCTCGGTTATGTCCATCGCCGAGGTGGTCGGATCCTCTCGATCACTGAAGTGCTCTGATTGCTACAACACGATCGAAACTTAGCTCACTCTAATTCAACACCACATTCAATCTATCTCCTCCCATGCCTGCAGCTACAATCGCTATAGCTAATACCGGTCTCCGTCAAGAATCGGCACAAGCCACCATTCGTGCGGCCTACCGCCAGGTGTTCGGCAATGCCCATCTGATGGAGGAAGATCGTAGTGCTACTGCTGAAAGCCTTTACATCAACGGCGATCTCAACGTCCAGGGGCTGGTGACCGCCCTTGCCCTATCAGACAGCTACCGCCGTCTTTTTCTGGACAAGAATGGGCCCTATCGCTTCGTGGAGCTCAACTTCAAGCACCTCCTAGGTCGCGCACCCCGAAATCAAGCTGAGGTTAGCGAGCATGTGCAGCGACTTGCAAAAGAAGGTTATGAAGCTGAAATCAACAGCTACACTTTCAGCGTGGAATACATCAACGCCTTTGGGCTCGATGATGTACCCCACATGCGCGGCAGCCAAAGCCTAATCGGTGAAAGCAACGCCACTTATGTCCGTTCCAAGGCCCTTGACAATGGCTTTGCCGGATTTGACGGAAGCCATCAATCCGTGCTTCTGAGCAGCATCGGCAGTGGCGCTGCCTTATCCGCCGGCAGCAAGGTCCCTGGCCCCGGAAATCGAGACAGCAAGCGTTACGCCATCACCTGGACCACTGCGAACCCAGTGGGCATGCGTCGCCGTTCCATGCAGACATCGATCGCTCCCTACAGTTCCCTGACGACAACGATTCAAGGGATCCAGAAAAGAGGCGGACGCATCCTTTCTGTTGCAAACACTTAACGACCACGGGCCTGGAGACAATCCAGGCCCCCTTTCCAAGTAGCATCAGTAAACGGCTGGATAGTTGGGAATGATTGTTTTCCCAAAATTCAATCGCCATCGAATTCTGATCAGGACAACTCAAATGCCTCTATCGCCGCGCCAATACAATCAGAAAAAGGGCCCATGTGAAAAGCCTGCGGGCCATTTAGGGAGTGGCGTTTCCATGGCTACGGCCCTAATGGTGGAGTCCATGGTTTACATGGTACACAACTCTCAAGCTCTGCAGAAAGGCGAACGTTGAATCTGACGCTTCGAAATCGAGGTAAGGAATGAATCTCGAAACATTTGTCTTGCAGAGCGAAGGAAATTGGCGCTGTATGAGAAGTGGCCACTCGCTTGCATTTCGGCAGTTTGAGGAAGTACTTAGCCATATCACGATCAAGCGGCTTTCACTTGACGATCCACGGGTAACCGATCTGATAGCAACAGCTGATGAGCCAGAGGGTAAGCCTTGCTCACCTTTTTTTATGGAGTGGAGCGCAGAAAGTGACTGGGAGCCTGATGATCCATCGCTTGTCAGTCAGGGGTCATGTGTGCTGATTCCATTTCCGACAAATGCAGATGAAGGGTATTTGCTGCGCAGTGTAGGGTATGCTGAACCTGAGCAAGCTATCGGTAAATATTGCTTTCTTTCCGATGGCACGTTTACACTCACAACGCGCTACGGGCAATCCATCGCAGAGGAGAGAATCTGGTTCGTATCAGAACATGTGCGCTGTCGTTCCTCGGTGCTGAGAACCTCGGAAGGCTCTGGTGTTCTACAGACTTCATTTTCGTCAGAAGTCCGGCGACTTACTCTCTAAAACAAGAGCTGTTCTAGCCGTGGATCCCTCTCTACTCTTCGCCAAAACTCTTTGCGGCCATTATAGCAACCTTGATCAGGCCCAGCAAGATCCTTCAAAATTCGCGCGCATTAATATCTTCTTCATGCCCCTCCCCTGGGAGGTGCTCCGCGCACCGGGCATTTATTCTGAACAGAGTTATGACCATGATCCGTGGCGCCCATACCGACAAGGAGTTCATCGCCTAAGCCGATGTGATGATATTCACATTGTTGAGAATTTTGGGCTTGAGCAGCCGGAACGGACAGCCGGAGCTGGGCTGCATCCTAAACTTCTCCAAACGATTGATGCCAATGCCCTCATCGAGAGATGCGGCTGCGCCATGCATTTTCGATGTGTTGAGCCTGGATCCTACCTTGGTGAACTTGAGCCGGGTCAAAAGTGTTTGATTCCCCGCGATGGGAAACTAACCTATCTCGTCAGCGAAGTGGAGCTCAATCAGGACCGTTGGAGCAGTCGAGATCGTGGCTTTGACCCACTCACTGACGCCCCGATCTGGGGTTCAGAGCATGGGATGCTCCGCTTTGCAAGGATTTCATCCTTTTCGGACCAGTTAGACGAAAGCTGGGTCCAATCATAACAAGATGATCCGTGGAGATGCGCTCTAATGCACGCAAATGATGCACATAAGTTGCTCAAAGCGTGGATCCGATCTCAGCATCTGATCTGCCTAGGCACAGACTTCATCTTTGAAACCGTTGATCAATCACACGTGGAACGATTCGAGCAGTGCATGCTGGATTGTGGTGGACATGTGAGGGAAGTGCGCGCCGTGGGAAATTGGCCAATGGGACCGAACCGATCATTCAAAGTGTTGAGAGCTGTGGCATCTATACCAAGGCCTGGCGGAGAAGAACTTGTCCAGTACTGGGCCAGCCGTGGAGGCAGGAGCACCCGTTTCTCGGAAATCAACCACTGATGGCCCGCAACAATTGAAGGCGAGCCTTCACGTAGGGATGGGCTTCTTTGCCATTGAATACTTTACTATCTTCGCCAGAATCGATCAATTCTTGAGCCATTGCTGCCGCGTAGCGGCATTCCCACCAGGGCGTGCGATCGACATCTTCCCATCGGCTGAGATGCCGCTTACACAGCAGGGGATCTAATGAGGCCAGAGCCAATAGTGCTGCAGCTTTTGATTTGACGAATTGCGGCCTTTGGTTATCAACCGCCTCGACGAGCCACTCTGTAATCATCGCCATAGCTTCCACCGGCCATCCTTTATGGGAACCAAAAAGTCGAATAAAAAAGTAATGCGCACCATAATCGTTATGCGCATCCTCGAGCCAGCCCCGCCGCAACAGCGGCCAGAGAGCCTCAGCTGGCCGTTGACGCAGTGTCTGAAGTGCCAGATAGCAACGGCTGAAGTCAGTTCCAAAAAACTCCTGGATCAGGAATGCATTGTCAGGCTCATCGTCATAGCGATGTACCAACACCAAAGTACTTGGATCATCACGCACCAAGGCATCAAGCGCATCTGTCAATACCATGCCCTCACAGGACGTGGCACTCTCCGGCCAGAGAGCCTTAAGAGCACGCATCCGAAATACGGGGGAAACCGGTGCCTGGAGGACACTCTGGAGAAGATTAATGGCACCAGCATTGATCACATCCTGGATAGCAGACTGGCGATCCATCTGATTTGGCAGAGTGAGATGGTCTTCAAGGGCCAGTAGCTGATCACGCTGACCTGATAGCTGGGCAATGGCACACAGAGCTGCCCCGCGCACACCAGGATTGGAATCGTTCTGGAGGCTTTCAATTGCTGCCAAGGCAGAGCGAACCTTCAATCCAGCAAGGCTCTGGATCAAAACCCGACGATTCTGGGCAGGATCAGCCAGGCAATCGATCATCACCTGATGCAACATTGAATCCATACAACCCAATTGCTCAAGAGCCCAGGCACTATTTTCAACGAGGTAGGGATCTTCACTCTTGAGGCAACAACCGATGGCCGATATTGCTTGTTGTGCATTCAGACGACCAAGCACCTCCACCGCCTTACGCTGGGCTAAACGGATGGGCTGCTCTTCGGAATCAACGGCAAGGAGTTGCAGGAGGGCTTTCTCGGTGGAGTCTCCAGGAAAATTAATCAGGTGGGAGGCCGCCATGTAGTAATCGCTGGCCGATTCAAGTGCTTCAAGAGGCTGTTCTAAAATCCGCAGAGCCTCCTGCTGGGTGAGGCCAAGATGGATGTTGTCGAAACGGCTCACGGATGGCGCTGCAGGGCGGGCCCTAGATTCACACCTAGCACCATTGCAGGTCAGGTCACCCAAGCAGGCCGTTCGTTAAGAACTTTCCATATATTGGCGGTCTGCTTGATGTTGGTGCACCATGGGACATCGTTGTTCCTGCCAGCATGGGGCCTTTTCTAACCAACTCCTATGTGATCAAATTGAGCCTTGGCAAGGGTGCAAGGCTGAATTCACCACAAAAGTTGTGCGTTCCTTACGAACTACTCAGCCGCACACTGGATCTCATCAATCACCAAGGAGCAGAGGTGCAGGATGTTTCCGTGCAGGGGGCCACAAGCACTCAAGCTCCTCCAGCCCAGACCCCCCCTGAAGCGGTGTCAACGGAGAAACAGCCTCGGGTTGGTGGAACGAGGCAGCGTCGGTCGCGCGTCTCCTAATCAGCCTTGCATCGCGAACACGGCATCGGCAGGACGCCCCTGCTTCAGGGCCTCCCAGCCGATAGCGCGCAAAAACGTTGGGCCGTCCATCGTTTCCACCACATCCACACCCCAGGCCCCCAGCGTCAGGGGAGAACCCGCTGAGCTGGGACTGTCCTTGCGCCCGCCAAGGGCCAGCAACTGATGCCCATCGGTATGGCCGCAGGCCCGCCGAAACCCCCGCCATGCCTGGATCAAGTCAAGGGCCAGATCCGCAGGTGCTAGATCCGATTCGATGCGAATGAGCCAATGGGGATGATCCAACGGCTCTGCCGAAACAATCGCAGAAGCGTGCGCCTTCAACCCTGCTGCAAGGTCCACCGCGTTGAAGGGTGGTACGCCCGGCTCTTGTACCTGGAGGTTATGGGACAGAACGAAGCAGGTCATGCCGGATGCCGTGTGTTACGACGACCCTAGGCGGCCGCCAATGGAACTTGATAATGCTTCCACCCGCTAGCCAGCAACCGTGAATGACAGCCAATGCTCGCCGATCAGCGGGCACCCACTCCAACTGAGCGAAGACGAAGCCAGCCAACTGGCGGAGGAGCTCAAGCACCAGCTCCGGTGTGGAGAGGTGCCTGATGCCAACAGCAGCAGCATCGAAAAAATGGTGGCGGGCCTGGGCGACCGGCGTGGTCTGATGCGACTCACCTTCGCCGAAAGCCTCGGGGTCGTTGGCAAAGCAGCCGTGCCAGCCCTTTGCCAGGCCCTTGAAGGCCACGACAATGTCACAGTGCGGCGTGCTGCCGCCAAGACCCTCACGCTGATCGAAGATCCACAGGCTTTGCCAGTCCTGCTGAACGCCCTCCTGCATGACCCTGACCCAGTGGTTCAGGGGTCTGCCGTGGGAGCGATGGCTGCACTGGGCGCGGAAGCCGTTGATGCACTCCTGGGTGTCCTGATCAACCCCAAAAGCAGTTCAATGCAGCTGGGCTTGGCCAGTTGGGGGCTTGCTTTTGTTGGCGCGAGGGCCCCTGAAGCCTTGCGCGAGGCCGCAGGCTCCGAGCATGCGGAGATCAGAGCTGCTGCAATTGCTGCACTAGGCGATCAAATCCAAGCTCAGGGGGATGAAGCCGCAAGAGATCTCCTGATTCGTGCGCTCAGCGATCAGCATGTCGATGTGCGGGCCGAGGCAACCACCTTGCTCGGCAAGCTGCATGATTCTTGTTGGGCAACACCACACCTCATCCCGCTCCTCAATGACGAAGCGGGCCAGGTGCGCAAGAACGCAGCTCTTTCACTGATGAAGCTAAAAGCAAGCGACGCGTTACCAGCCCTGCGCGAGCACCTCCAGTGCGAGCACGAATCAGATGTGACGGCCGTGTTACGAGTTTCCATCAGCCAGCTCGAAAGGATCTGATCTTGATCCTCAAGCCAAGTCAGCCCCCGTATTGACGGGCCTTTAGATCCTCGATCCTGATCAGGGCCGAGCTCACAGTCTCCCGCACGTAATCATCAGTTGCCGGGTCATCAAGCAGCTGCTGTAAGACTGGCTCAATATCAGGATGATCGATCTGTGCCAACGCATTGACCGCTGCAACTCCTTGAGCTGGATTGTTACCGCGACTCACCTGCAGCAAGAGAGGCACCGCTTGGCGACCCACCTGACCTAACGCCATGACGGCTGCGACCGCAACCACAGGTGAGCGATCATCAAGGGCTTCACGCAAAACCGCCATGGCCTGCTCAGTAAACGCCTGACCTGCGTAGTTGGAAGCCAACTGGGCGTAGGCTTTAATGCAACTTGCCCTCACCGTGTCATCGCTACTGGTGCTGAAGCACACTGCAATCGGCTGCATCGAGCGCGCACCGAAGGCCCCAAGCCCCCGAACAGAAGCTCGACGCAGAGAGACATCCGGCTGATCCAGGAGCGCGATCAAACGCGGGATTGCTTCGTCTGGCCAATGTTCGACCATAGCCGTGAAGGCGCGCGTTTGAATGTAGGGGTTGGGATGGGCAAGATCTGCAAACAGTTGATCGAGATCGGGGGGGTGTGGCATCGAAGAAGTCGCTATTTTGAGGCTGGGAAGGGGAACCTAGACCGCCACGACCCGCCGATGGAAAGCCTGAAACAAGACATGAAAAAGGGGGCCTTTCGGCCCCCAGATGGCATCATCAAAAATGAGGCTCAGGAGAGCGCATTGATGGCGTAGTCCAGGTAGGACTTGAACTCGTTCAGAGCCTGGGGGCTCATGTCACGAGGGGAGCATGCGCGGTCGCGGGTGAAGGTCAGCGCTTCAACGTAGGCAGCCGTAGGCAGACGCAGGGTGCGATAGACCTCGCGGGCGCCTGCGATGCCCCACTCGTCCAGGGGGCCGGTTCCACCGACCACGAGGCAGTAGTTGATCAGGCGCAAGTAATGCGCGATATCGCGGTAGCACTTGTCCACCTTGGTCTGATTCTCACCAGCCTCGCCGGCTTGCTTGAGGTAAGGATACTTGCTGAAGCAAGCATCACCTGCTTCTTTGGTCACTTTGTCCAGGCCTTCAGCAAGCTTTTCCGCAGCTTCCAGGCGTGCAGCAGCACGCTGGATATTGCCCTGAACGGCCTCAAGGTCATTCTGAGAGGGGAAGCGACCGGCAGCATCAGCGGCGGTCACCACAGTGGTTGCAACAGATTTCATCGTGGGTCTCAACAGAAAAGGGTGGTGTTGTTAAAGATCAGGATTGATCCCTTAATTTGTTCAGCTCAGCGCGCCGATCACGCGATCAAAGTAGGAGGCTGCTTCAGCAACCAAGGCGGAGCAATCACCCTTCACGGTTTCCATCTTGCGGAAACGGGTCTCAACAGGATTAGTGCCGCTGGTGTTGGTCTCGTTGATATGAGCCGTAGAAGAGGCCTTCATGATGGCCACAGCGCGACCAGCCGATTGCAGGGGCACGCCGAGGGCGATGTAGGTTTCCTTCAGGCCGTTCAGGCAGCGGTCATCCAGCACGGAGGCATCGCCGGCCAGCAGGGCATAGCTGATGTAGCGCAGCACAATCTCGCCATCACGCAGGCAGGCAGCCATGCGGCGGTTCGGGTAGCAGTTGCCGCCAGCCTGGATCAGGCCGGTGTTTTCGCAGATCATGCCGGTCACAGCATCGGACACGATGCAGGAGGCATTGCTGGTGATGGCGTTTACAGCGTCGAGACGCTTGTTGCCTTCAGCCACATAGTTACGGAGAGCGGCCAACTCACCGCCACCGATCGGAGCAGTTTTGGCGTCAGCGCTGACGACAGCGCGAGAAAAGGCGTCGAGCATGGGGGTCGGGACAGGGGGAGGATGCTTGGTCGAGTATCGGCTGAAGCCAATGGCGCGAACCACCAAGGTCTGGTGGTTTCCGCTCTCTTCACCTGAGCACCCAGGAAAACTACGGCCATCCCCACTCGCCATTCCCCGATCCGATGCATCACGCAAACTTTCGTGATCCCGGTCGCCGGCACTCCCTGGCTCTAGTGCTCGCAGTGCTTCTGGGAGGCGGTGGGCGGAGATGGCGCGCGCCATTGCCAGAGAAAACCGCCTTCTTCATTTTTTGTTCCGGATTGGCGGCTGGTGCTCAGAGGGCTGGTGTTTGCTGGACAGCTCGCCAATAAGCTGAGGAATGCCAGTGAGCTTCCACCATGTCCAGCGCCAGTTTTGATGCGGTCGCGGCCGACGCCATTGCTGAGCCGTCTCCGAGCCGGGAGGAGCTGCAGGAGGCCATTGAGCAGCTCGAGGCATTCCGAGATCGGATTGTGAGCGACGTCACGGGCATGGGCCAGAAGCTGAAAATGCCACAGCAGCAGGTGGCCTTCACCCTGTCCCAGCATCCCGAGCTTCAGAGGATCGAGTCGGTTCTGGCCCAGCTCCAGCTCCAGATCGCTGAGCTGGCCTAGCCCTTTCCCATTCACTGCTGCCTCTGCAACCATGGCGCCTGCCCAATCCATGCGTGAGTTCCTGGAGGCCAGTCGTGGGGTCTGGCTGACTCGTCGAGCTGTCCATCACCTTGACCATCAGGACGACGAATCTGGCGATTCCAACCTCGTGATAGAGCCTTTCAGCTGTTTTGATCCTGCCGTGGAGCAGATCTGCCAGGCCCTCGACATTGACCCAGGCCTGGCCGCTGGAGGAGCTCGCTTCTGGTGGGAGAGCAATCTCAAACCCTTGGCCCGAACCGAAGACCAGGCCGCTGTAGTCATTGACATCCCGATCGAAGGCGATCCATCCCGGGGATTCCTAGTGCGGGACAAGGGCTACGTGGAGAAACAGCCGGTGCTCAGTGAATACGCTTTTTCCCCTGATGGCGTGATGACGGTGACGACCCGCTACGACAGCAATGTGGGCACGGAGCGCTGCTGGTTTGTGACAGATCAGGTGCGCATGCGGGTGAGTTCGGTGCAGTGCCTCGATGGTGTGTCAATGACCACCTATTGCACGGAGCTACGTTGCCCATCTGTTGAGGATCTTCAAGCGGTTCGGGCCAGTGCCGAGGCCCTGGCCACCCGTCTCGTGTCCCTGACCCACTGAACTGCTGCGCTCGACGATGTTTGATCCCTTTCTCCAGGAACTGACCAGCAGATTGGAAGCGTCGGGGGGCTATCCCCTGCCACCGCCCGATGGGCTGGCCGAATGTCGATCTCAGAAGCAACAGAGCGTGATTCGAAGCTGGCTGTGGCAGGTGCCAGGATTTCGGCGTTGGCGCGTGACCAGATTGGATGCCGGTGACAGCCTGCAAGTGCTCAATTCTGTGGCTTATCCCGATTTCTCCAATGATCAGCCTTTGCTGGGCATCGATCTTCTCTGGTTTGGTGCCCGCGGAAAACTAGTTGCCGTGCTCGATTTTCAGCCACTGATCCAAGATCAAGACTACCTGGATCGTTATTATCAAGGGCTACGCGAGCTAATCACTCACTACCCAGATCTACACGGTGCCGAGGCGATGCGCTCCTTTGATCCTCATCAGTATTTTTCACCATGGCTGCTTTTTTGCCGTGGGGGAGCTGAGCAGGCCCAGGGATCACTGCCCAGTGCTTTTACACTCTTTCTTGACTGCTACTGGCAACTCAGCGCTGCAGCCGACCATCGCACTTCACAGATCACCGCTGAGAAGGTTCAAAGCCTGCAGGAGGATTACGACGTGTATAGCGCTGAGCGCGATCCAGCCCACGGACTCTTCACCAGCCACTTTGGCAAGGCCTGGTCTGATCGTTTCCTGCACGAGTTCCTGTTCCCCGCAAGCCGTCAGCCATGACCTCTTCCCGCTCCAACAGTCTTGAACCCGTCAATTTCTCGAACTGGCGATGGCAGCCCTTCCTGGAGCATGCGGTCAAGGTGCTTCAGCAGTTCAATCCCATCGCTTACCCGATACCCCAACAATTTCTTGAGCAATCCGGAGCCACTGGGTCCAAGGCCCAACCCGTAGCAGTCCACACCGCCACCTGGGCGTGTCAAACCGAGAAATTGCGCCAGGTGAGGGCTGCCTGTGTGGAAGCTGGAGCAGCGGCTTCCGTTCTCAACCTGGTGATCAACCCCAGCTGCCGGTACGACCTGCCGTTCTTCGGCGCCGATCTGGTGACCCTGCCCTCCGGACACCTGCTGGCGTTGGATTTGCAACCGGTCGACCGAGGGGATCCACTTCACACACAGCCTGTCTGGAATCGTTTGCTGCCCATCTTTGAGCGCTGGAAACCACTCTTGCCCCATGGTGGTCCAATTCCTGCAGAAGCAGAGCCTTACTTCTCTCCAGCGTTCCTCTGGGCTCGCCTGCCACTGGGTGAATCTTCAGATGAACTCATTAAAAGCACTCTATTCGATGCTTTTGCTGAGTACCTCAATCTCTACGTCGATCTAGTGCGCGCAGCACAACCGGTAGCAGAAGAGCGCTCAAGGTTTCTGCTTGATGGCCAGCGGCGCTACACCCACTATCGTGCAGAGAAGGATCCCGCGCGCGGAATGCTCAGCCGGTTCCACGGTGCCGAGTGGACAGAAGCTTATATCCACGAGGTGTTATTTGATTTGGATCGTCACTACCCTGCATAGTCCGAGATCAAAGCAGGCCGAGCGCATGAAGCGGTCCCCGTCCGCTGATCAGCTCCAGCAGGAAAGCGGAAAAACCCACCATCGCCAAGCGACCGTTCCAGACCTCGGAGCTGTTGTTCCAGCCCCAGGCCCACTTGTCCTGGGGATAGAGCTTCACCTTGGTGGGCAACTCGGCCGCCTGATCCAGGTTGACCTCCGGGCCCTCCAGGGCGTGTTGCACGAGGTCGGCCAGGCCATGGATGAAGGCGGGTGTGGTGTCCAGAGCCGGAACCCGGCGGAAATTGATGATGCCCGCTTCGGTGGCAATTTCCCGGTATTCGATATCAATTTCTTCGAGCGTTTCGATGTGCTCGCTGACGAAACTGATCGGCACCACCACCAGATCGTTCACGCCGGCCTCGCCCAGCTCCTGCAGGGCGTCGTCGGTGTAGGGCTTGAGCCACTCCACGGGGCCCACCCGACTCTGGTAGGCCAGGGTGAAGGGGTTGGGGTGGCCAAGATCGCGCTCGAGGCGCTCCATGATCAGGCGAGCGCAGGCTTCGATCTCCTGCTGGTAGGGGTCGCCAGCCTCCTCCACATAGCTCTTGGGCACGCCATGGGCGCTGAAGAACACATGGGCCGTGGCCGGTTCGGGGCAGGCCTGGATCTCCTTGGCAATCAGGCCGGCCATGGCGCCGATGTAGCCGGGGTCGTCGTAGTAACTGCGGATGCAGCGGATCGGCAGGCGGGAGAAGCCGGTGTCGGCCTGGCGCAGACGCTGCAGCTCGCGGAAGCTCGAACCGCTGGTGCTGATCGAGAAGTGCGGGTAGAGGGGCAGCACCACCACCTCATCCACCCCGTCGGCCTTGATGTCGGCCACGGCCGATTCGGTGAACGGATGCCAGTAGCGCATGGCCACATAGCTGGTGGCCTCGATGCCCCGGGACCGCAGTTCGCTCTGCAGTTCACGGGCCTGCTGCTCGGTGATCCGGCGCAGCGGCGAGCCGCCGCCGATCGAGCGGTAGGCCTCCTGGGATTTTCCCGCCCGCAGGCTGCTGATCAGCCAGGCCAGGGGCTTCTGCAGGGCGGGATTGGGCAGCCGGATGATCTCCGGATCGGAAAACAGGTTGTAAAGGAACGGACCGACGTCCTGGATCCGCTCGGGGCCCCCGAGGTTCAGCAACAGCACGCCAACCTTGGCCATGCCTTCGTTCCGTGCGGCTCAGGGAGAGCAGGAGCGTAACGCTGCAAGCTCGCCTCTAGCGGCATCGGTCCAGGATCGATAAGGTCGGGGCCTGTGCAAAGCCCATGGCAAGCGGAGCTGGGGAGCCCGATCTGGAGGGAACGGCGGAGCCGATCAGCCCGGCCAGCACTCTGGCCATCCAGGCCCGCCTGGCCCAGGAGAACAGCCAACTGGCGGCGGCGGGGGTTTCGCTGCGGCTGGAGCTGCGCGGCCAGCGGCTGGGGCTGCGCGGCCCCCTGCCCTGCCGGCGGGGATCCGGCGGCCATCCCGTCCAACGCATCAGCCTGGGGCTGAACGCCGACGGGGCGGGGCTGGACCGGGCCAGGGAGCGGCTCAAGGAGGTGGTACGCCAGTTGCAGCAGGGGCGCTTCGACTGGTCGGAGTGGGGCCGCAGCAACCCGACCGTCCCCCGGCGGGTTGCCACCCCCTCCACGGATCCCCTGGGGTTGGAGAGCTTCCAGACCGCCTTCTTCGCCGATCCGCGTCGCCGCCGCAACCCGGCCGGCTGCCGCACCACCTGGACCGGCGCCTACCGCCCCTACCTGCGGCGGCTGGCTGCGATGGCGGAGGGCCGCGGGCAACCAATGGGACTGCCCCTGCTGGAAGCGGTGCTGGAGAGCTACCCCCCCACCAGCCGCGGGCGCCAGCAGTGCGGCATCGCCCTGGCCGCCCTGGCCCGCCACCTGGGGGAACCCCTGCCCGACGACTGGAGCGTCCGGGCCGCGGGCTATGGCCTGCACGCCGCCCAATTCCGGCGGCTGCCCGGCGATCCCCAGATCCTCGCCCTGGTGGAGCAGATCCCCAACCCGGCCTGGCGGCTGGCCTACGGCCTGATGGCCACCTACGGCCTGCGCAACCACGAGGTGTTTTTCTGCGACCTCTCCGCCCTGGCCCCCGGGGGCGACCGGGTGATCCGGGTGCTGCCCACCAGCAAGACGGGCGAACACCAGGTGTGGCCCTTCCAACCGGAATGGGTGGAGCACTTTGGCCTCGAGCAGCTGGGTGCCCTCCAGCCCCCCCTGCCGCCGGTGACCACCGACCTGCGCCGCACCACCCTGCAGCAGGTGGGCCGGCGGGTGGCCGAGCAGTTCCGTCGCTACGCGCTGCCGATCACGCCCTACGACCTGCGCCATGCCTGGGCCGTGCGCACCATTCACATCGGGCTGCCCGACACGGTGGCGGCGCGGATGATGGGCCACTCGGTGGCGATTCACACCCGCACCTACCACCACTGGATCACCCGCCGGGATCAGCAACAGGCCGTGGATGCGGCCCTCTCCCGCCGCCGCCAGAGTGGAGACCCTGCCCTAGCCGTTCCGTGAGCCTGCCCCCCGCCGATCCCGCCCCAGCCCCAGCGGCCGCCACTGGCCTGGACGCGGTGGCCGCCGAACTCGGCCCCGGTGGTGACCTGGCCCCGGAGGGGGATGCCGATGGCTACCGCCGCCGCATGGCCCGCCGCAAGGAGGTCCAGCAGCAGCGGGTGGGCGAACGCAACCTGGAAAAGGGCCTGGTGCTGGTGTTCACCGGCGACGGCAAGGGCAAGACCACCGCGGCCCTGGGGCTGGTGCTGCGCACCCTGGGCCACGGCGATGCGGTGGCGGTGGTGCAGTTCATCAAGGGGGGCTGGCAGCCCGGCGAAGCCAAGGCCCTGGAGCTGTTTGGCGACGCCCTGGCCTGGCACGCCCTCGGCGAAGGCTTCACCTGGGAAACCCAGGACCGGGAGCGGGATCGGGCCTTGGTCCAGGCCGCCTGGGAGCAATCCCGCAGCTATCTGGCGGACGCCAGCCGCAAGCTGGTGGTGCTCGACGAGGTGAACGTGGCCCTCAAGCTCGGCTATCTCGCCCTGGACCAGGTGCTCGAGGGCCTGGCCCTGCGGCCCGAGCTCACCCACGTGGCCCTCACCGGTCGGGGCGCACCGCCGGGCCTGGTGGAGCGGGCCGACCTGGTGACCGAAATGAAACTGGTGCGCCACCCCTTCCGGGAACAGGGCGTGAAGGCCCAGCGGGGCATCGAGTTCTAGGCCCCGGTCAGCCCAGGTCGTCCTGGAGCTGGGCCAGGGCACTCACCAGCACGGTGAGACCCGTCACCAGCACCGCCCGGTGCACATCGGGTTGGCGCCAGATGGCCGGATCCTGGCTGGCCCGCTCCAGGGCCGAGAGCGTCAACCGGGCCATCACACTGCTCGGCCTGGGGGTGCCGGAGGGAGGGTGGGCCATGGCACGGTCGCTTTGCAGCAGTGAAGCGGCGGGGAAGGCAGGACGCAAGGCCGTTGCTACGGTGCGGCAAATCAGTGGGGTCGATGGGTTACAAGCGCGTGCTCCTCAAGCTCAGCGGCGAAGCGCTGATGGGTGAGCAGGGCTATGGCATCGATCCGGCGATCGTGCAGTCGATTGCGGCCGACGTGGCTGCCTGCGTCGCGGCCGGCACGGAGATGGCGATCGTGGTGGGCGGCGGCAACATCTTCCGTGGCCTCAAGGGCTCGGCCGCGGGGATGGACCGGGCCACGGCCGACTACGTGGGCATGCTCGCCACCGTGATGAACGCCATCACCCTCCAGGACGGACTGGAACGGGCCGGGGTGCCCACCCGGGTGCAGAGCGCCATCTCGATGCAAGAGGTGGCCGAGCCCTACATCCGCCGCCGGGCCATCCGCCACATGGAGAAGGGGCGGGTGGTGATCTTTGCCGCCGGCACGGGCAACCCCTTCTTCACCACCGACACCACGGCCGCCCTGCGGGCGGCGGAGATCGGCGCCGACGTGGTGCTCAAGGCCACCAAGGTGGATGGGGTGTACGACAAGGACCCCAACAAAGACGCCAGCGCCGTGCGCTACGACAGCCTCTCCTTCCTGGAGGTGCTGAGTTCGGAGCTCGAGGTGATGGACGGCACGGCCATTGCCCTCTGTAAGGACAACGCCATTCCGATCGTGGTGTTTGATCTGTTCGGCGACGGCAACATCGGCCGCGCCGTGGCCGGCCAGCCAATCGGCACCCGCATTCACCCCTGACCCCAGCCATGGATTTGGACGCCAGCATGCGCAAGTCGCTCGACGCGACCCAGCGCACCTTCAACACCATCCGCACGGGCCGCGCCAACCCCTCCCTGCTCGACAAGCTGTCGGTGGAGTACTACGGCGCCGACACCCCGCTCAAGTCGCTGGCCACCCTCTCCATCCCCGACTCCCAGACCATCCAGATCCAGCCCTTCGACACCAGTTCGATGGCCTTGATCGAGAAGGCCATCGCCATGAGCGACCTGGGCCTCACGCCGAACAACGACGGCAAGGTGATCCGGATCAACATCCCACCCCTCACCGAAGATCGCCGCAAGGAGCTGTGCAAACTCGCCGCCAAGTACGCCGAAGAGGGCAAGGTGGCCCTGCGCAACGTGCGGCGCGACGCGATTGACAAGGTGAAGAAGCAGGAAAAGGACGGCGAGCTCTCGGAGGATCAGAGCCGCGATGAGCAGGACAAGGTGCAGAAGCTCACCGACAAGTACATCGCCGAACTCGAAAAGCTTCTGGCCGAGAAGGAAGCCGACATCCTCAAGGTGTGAGCCACTCCGCCAGCGGGCACCCCGATGTGATCGTCGTGGGGGCCGGCGCGGCCGGCGCCACCGCCGCCTTTCATCTGGCCCAGCAGGGACGCGGGGTGTTGCTGCTCGAACGGGGCCCCTACCCCCGGGCCAAACCCTGTGGGGGGGGGATGGCCGCCTCCATGCAGGCGCTGTTTCCCTTCGATCTGAGCCCGGCCGTCGATGCGGTGATCGAACGGGTGCGATTCACCTGGTGCCTGGGCGACCCGGTTACCGCCGAACTGCCGGGGGATGCACCGTTCTGGATCGTGCGCCGTTCCGTGCTCGATGCCTACCTGGTGGAGCAGGCCAGGGCCGCCGGTGCCGACTTTCAGGTGGGGGTGACGGTGCAGGCGCTGCGGCGCAGCGGCGATCGCTGGCACCTGCTCTGCCGGGGGCCTGGTGGCGAGGCCCAGGAGTTTGAGGCGCGGGCCGTGGTGCTCGCCGATGGCTCCGGATCCGAGCTGGCAGGCCGCCACGGCCTGGGGCCTGCCCGCCCCCGCTTTGCCGACACGGTGTCGGTGGAAGTGGACTGTGCCGTGGCGGAGCCCAGCACCGCCCGCTTTGAATTCGGCCTGGTGCGCCATGGCTTCTGCTGGGCCTTCCCCCGCCAGGGGGGCTACAGCATCGGTGTGGGCACCTTCATCGGCCGCGATCCCGCCGATGCCGACGCGGTGCTGACCCAGCTGCTGCCCAGCCTGGGCCTGCCACCGGATGCGGGCGACCGGCGCAGCGGCCAACTGCGCATCTGGGATGGCCACCATCCCCTCCATGGCCAGGGGGACAACACCGGCCTGGTGGTTGTGGGGGATGCGGCGTCCCTGTGCGATCCCTTCCTGGCGGAGGGGATCCGGCCCGCCCTGATCAGCGGCTGCCGGGCTGCCGAGGCCCTGGGGCCCTGGCTGGATGGGGATCCCGCGGCCCTGGCGGACTATTCACGCCGCATGCGGCAGGACTGGGGCGAGTCGATGGCCTGGGGCAAACGGATGGCCCAGGTGTTTTACCGGGTGCCAAGGGTGGGCTACCAACTCGGCATCAAACGCCCCACGGCACCCCAGCGGATCGCCCAGATCCTCTCGGGGGAGATGGGCTACGGCGACATCGCCCAGCGGGTGATCCGACGGCTGCTGTTCCAGCGCCGTTAGCTAAATCCTGGTGCAGTCCTTGAGCTGCCGCAGCCGCTGATCAATCGATCCCAGCAGCTCGATGGCGAACATGGGCGACTCCTGCACCGCAAAGAGGAATTTCTCGCGGTTCATCACCAGCAGCTTGCAGGGGGTCAGGGCCCGGGCGTTGCCGTAGCGGCGGTGATCGTTGGTGACCAGGGCCCCGGCACCAAAGACATCGCCCGCATTGATCTGCTCATGGCCCTGGTCTCCGTTCCAGCTCAGCTGAACGGACCCCTCCAAGAGGCCGAACATGCACTCCCCCGATTCCCCGGAGGAAAAGATGAGCGCACCGGGTTCCACCGTGACCACCTCCCCGTTGCTGGCCAGGGCGCGCATGGTGTCGAGGGCGTTCACAGGGCGACAGAGGGGAGGTCGGATGCCGCCAGTGTGCCTGAAGCCGGTTAAGGCTGGCCCATGCCTGCGCCCACCAACGCGGCGCCCAGACCACCCTTGATGTCCTCAGGAGCGAGGCGGCCATCGTTGTCCGTGTCGAGGGCATCGAACACCGCATCGCTGCCGAGCCACTCCTCACGGGTGATGCAGCCATCGCCATCGAGGTCGTTGAGCAGGAAGATCTCGTGCACGGCATGGCTGAAGGCGGCACCGCCCTCGAGCTCGGCCAGGCGATGGGCCAACTGGGCTTCCAGGGTTTCGATCGCCTTGCAGAAGCCCCGGATGCCCTCATCGAGCTTTTCGGTGGCCATGGGGTCAGACGCCAGCATCTGGCGGAAATGGGCCTCGTCGAGATGGATCTGGGCTTCCGTGGGGGCGGGATCAAAGGCGTTCAGCTTTCGCTCCAGTTCCCCTTCGGTGTGGCGCAACTGATCCAACAGGGCCGGGGAGATGGTGAGCAGGTCGCAGCCCGCCAGCTCGATGATCTCCTCGATGTTGCGGAAGCTGGCCCCCATCACCTCGGTCTTGTAGCCGTAGGTCTTGAAGTAATTGAAGATCTGGGTCACCGACACCACGCCGGGATCCTCGGGACCGGGGTAGCCGTCACGGCCGGTGCTCTTCTTGTACCAATCGAGAATGCGACCCACAAACGGGGAAATCAGGGTGACCCCCGCTTCGGCACAGGCCACCGCCTGGGCAAAACCAAACAACAGGGTGAGATTGCAGTGGATGCCTTCCCGCTCCAGCTGCTCGGCGGCCCGGATGCCTTCCCAGGTGGAAGCCACCTTGATCAGCACCCGGTCGTTGCTGATGCCGGCCTGGTTGTAGAGCCCGATCAGCTTGCGGGCCTTGGTGATGGTGGCCTCGGTGTCGTAGCTCAGCCGCGCATCCACCTCCGTGGACACCCGCCCCGGCACGATCTTGAGAATCTCCTTGCCGAAGGTGACGCAGATCTCATCGAGGGCTTCCCGCACCACGGCATCGGCACCGGCATCCACGCCCATCACCTGACGCGACTCCTGCAGGGAGCGATCGATCAGGTTTTGGTAGGTGGGAATCTGGGCCGCCGCCAGGATCAGCGACGGGTTGGTGGTGGCATCGCGGGGTGTGAACTGCTTGATCGCGTCGATGTCGCCGGTATCGGACACCACCACGGTCATGGCGGCGAGTTGATCGAGCAGGTTGGCCATGGACAGCGGGTTGGACAGCAGGTAGGTGGGGATGGCAGACGCACAACCCTGGTTGGCGTCACGCTAGCCAGCGTTTCCGGGCTCACCCAGAGGGCCATGGCGATCCTTGAGGGAACGGCAACAGGCGGGGCGCCCCAGGCCGAACTCAGGCCGGCGGCTTGGTGGGCGGTTTTTGGGCTGCCGTGGGGCGGGAGGGAGGAATGCGCTCCAGCACCAGCAGGGCATCGATGATCTGCCGGGCCACGGGTGCGGCCACCGTGGAGCCGAAGGTGTTGCCGCCCTTGGGTTCATCCACCACCACCAGCACGACGTAGCGGGGATCGTCGATGGGCAAGTGGCCCACAAAACTGGTGATCAGCGCACCTGGGATGTAGACCCCGCGCTCGGCCTTCTGGGCGGTGCCGGTCTTGCCACCGATGCGGTAGCCAGGAATCTTCATGCCCAGGCCGCTGCTGTTCTCCACCACCGACTCCATCCAGCCCATCACGGTGCGGGTGACGGTGGGATCGAGCAGCCGCAGGCCGCCACTGGCCGGGGAGCTGGCCAGGGCATCGCCGGAACGCAGCCCCCGCGTGATGTGGGGACTCACCAACCAGCCGCCATTGGCCAACATGGCGTGGAGCTGCAGCAGCTTCAGGGGGGTGAGGGAGAAGCCCTGGCCGAAGGCTGCCACGGCAGGTTCGATGGCCTGGCTGGTGAAGGCCTTGCGGGACTTGAGCTCACCGGCCACGGCGCCAGGCAGATCGGTGTCAGGGGTGCCATCGATGCCCAGGGTGTGCAGCCAGTGCCAGAAGCGATCCCGCTTCACCTGGGACATGGCCTGCACCATGCCGACGTTGCTCGACACCTGAAGCACGGTGGGGAAATCAATCAGACCGTTGGCCCGCTTGTCGTGGTTGAAGATCGGCCAGCCGCCGATGGTGAGCTGGCCGGTATCGGACACGCGGCCATCAGCCTGAATGGCCTTTTCCTGCAGGGCCAGGGCCAGGTTGATCGGCTTGAAGGTGGAGCCCGGTTCGTAGAGGTCCTGCACCGACCATTCCCGGAACAGCCCGGGATTGAACTTCCAGAATTGGTTGGGGTCGTAGGTGGGGGTGGAGGCGAGTGCCAGCATCTCGCCGTTGCGCACGTCCATCACCAGGGCTGCGCCGCGCTTGGCGTTCCACTTCTTCACCTGCTTCACCAGGGCCTGCTGGGCCACCTGCTGCAGGCGGGCATCCAGCGTGAGCTGCAGGCGCAGGTCGTCGCCATAGAGCGAGCCCGCCGTCAGGCCAGCCGGCAGGGGAGTGCCATCGGCACCCCGGCGCATCTGCAGGGCCGTTTCCTGGCGCTTGAGGTCGCTGTCGCGGCTCTGCTCCAGGCCGGCTTGGGGTACGCGCTCCAGATTGAGGAAGCCCACCACGTTGGCGAACAGCGGGCCCTGGGGATAGATCCGGTGGGGATAGGCCTCCAGATCCAGGCCGCTGATGCCGAGCTGGCGCACCCGTTCGGCCGTTTCAGGATCGAGATCGGTGCGCAGCTTCACGCCACTGCGACGGCCAGCCATGGTCTGGAGCAGCACCGGCTTGGGCAGCGCCAGCACGGCCGCCAACTTGCCGGCCACCTCATCGGCACTGCGAACCTTCTGGGGGTCATCGCCCGGGAAGTTGAAATAGCGGGGGTGGGCCCAGAGGGTGAAGCGCTGCTCGTCGAGGGCCACCAAGCGGCCATTGCGATCGACGATCGTGCGGCGCTTGCCGATCGGCTTGGTGGTCTGGGTCTGGATGGCGTGGGCCCGGTTCTGGAGGTTGGTGGCATCCACCACCTGCAGCCAGGCCAACCGACAGGCCAGCCCCACCAAGCCGGCACAGAGCAGGCCGTACACCGCCAGCAACCGCCCGGTGGGCACCGGCTGGATCGCCACCACCCGTTGCTGGCTCCCCGTCCGGCCGCGCGTCGGTCCCCGGTGACGGCTCGGCGTCATCAGTAGCCCGAGCGGATCTGGCGCAACTGGATGCTGCCCAGCAAGGGCAGGCCAGACGCCGTGGCAGCGGACCTGGGGCTGGGGAGATAGATCAGCTTTTCGCTGCTGGTGGGCACCAACCAACCCGGCCGCTTCACCGCCCCCAGGTGGTGTTGCTCCAGCAAAGCTGCCGATTCCTGCAGCTTGTGCTCCAGCACTTGGGCGGCCTCCATCTGCTGGTAGCTCACCCCCCACTGGTTCTGCCAGTGCAGGGTGAGGGCACTCAGGGCCAGCATGCACACCCCGAGCCCGGCCAGGGTTCCGTCGGTGGCGCGGTGCAGGCTGGTGATCCAGGGGGCGCGGCGCTCCAGCTTGCGGCCCGACAGGGAGCCCTGGATCAATTCCAGGGTGCGGCGCTGAGCACGCTTGCCAGCGCCCCCCGCCACGGTGGCGGCTGGGGATCGGGTCAGGCCCCAGGTGGGACGGGGCGCCACTGGAACGGGACCGTCGGGAGCCTGCCGTGGGGATGGGGAGGCAACCAAGGGGAGGGGCCGAGCACTGCGCGATTGAACCACCCCTGGTGCGGGCCAGCAAGGGTGCTTGGCCCTCTCAACCCGCCAGGAGCAACAGGTTGGCGAAGGTGAGTCCGTTCCAGAGACTGTGCATCAGCACGCTGGCGCCGAGGCGCCCGCTCTGCAGCCGCAGCCAACCGAGGCCCAGACCCAGGACGAACAAAGGCGGCAGTTCCCCCAGGCTGAGATGGGCGATGCCGAAGACCAGGGCACTGATCGTCACGGCGGCCACACCGCCCCAGCGCTGGGCCAGCACCGGCAGCAACACGCCGCGGAACAGGGTTTCCTCAAACAGGGGGGCCAGCACCACAGCCGTGACGGCAAAACACAGCAGGGCGAGGGGGTTGGCACTGGTGAGCACGAGCTCCAGCAGGGGGTTGCTCCCGCCCGGATCGCCCACCAGGCGCTCCAGCAGCCAACCCACCAGGGCCACCACGGGGAGCACCATCAGCACCTGGGCCACGGCCCGGCGCAGGGCACTGCCCAGCGGCAGCCAGTGCCACTGCAGCCAGCCTCCCGCCGGAGCCGAGCCATGGGGCCGCAGCTGGCTCCACAACAGCACCAGGGGAACGGCCATCAGGCCCAGATAGAGCCCCATGACCAGCAAGCCTTGCTGCAGGGCCGGCTGGGCAGCCAGGGGGCTCAGCACCCCCTGCAGCAGGGGGGCCAGCAGCAGGGGCATCACCAGCTCCCCGAGCACCACGAAGCCCCCGGCAATGAGCAGGGTGGCTTGCGCCAGGTTCAGGGGTGGGCCCGCCAGGGGGGAGGGGGCAGGCGCCTTGCCGCGCCAGCGCAGCCACAGCTGGCGCAGCAGCAGCGCCGTGCCGAGCACCAGCAGCAGCACGGGCGCCACGGCCGTGCCCAGCAGGCGCCCCACCGCAGCCCGCTGGGCTGGCCGATCAGCGCAGTCGTCGGGGGGGCCACCCAGGGCCTGGCAAACCAGCTGGCGGCTGAGGGGCGATGCCTCCCAACCCTCCAGCAGTCCTTCCGTCTCGACGGCGGTCCGTTGGGCGTCCTGGCCCCTGGCGGGCAGAAGCAGGGCCTCCAGCAGGGGGCGCTGGCTGGGGGGCACCTGCTGACCCAGCTCCTGCAGCCGTTGCGTGGCCTCCTCAGACTCACCCGCCTGACGCTCCAGCAGGGCCAATTGCAGCTGGAGCTGGGGTGCCGGCGGCACCGGGGAGTCGTCGAGCTGCTTGCGCAACGCCCGACGCAGGGCGTCGAGGGGCTGCTCCCCCGCCAGGCTGGAGCGGAGGCTGGCGGGCAGGGCCGGAGCGGCCAGGGCCGTCAGCTCGAGCTGGCGCAGCTCCAGGGCGTTCCCCACCGACGGGCGCTGCAGGCTGTCCACCAGGCCGTTGAGCCAGAGCAGACCGCTGAGCGCGAGGCTGAGCAGGGCCAGTCCGGTGGTCCAACCCCCGCTCTGGCGGGGTTGCGGCGGGGGACTGACGTTCAACCGCAGGCCCTCCGGGGCGCTCAGGAATGGGGATTCTGGCCCCTCCCATACGATGGGTGGCGAGCAGCCTCCAGCCCGTGCCCCTTCGGATTGTGTTGGTGCGCCATGGGCTGAGCAGCTTCAACGTGGAGCACCGGATCCAGGGTCGCGACGATCTCTCCAGCCTCACGGACACCGGCCAACAGCAGGCCCGCACCACCGGCGACGCCCTGAGGGATCTCACCTTTGCGGCGGCCTACAGCTCGCCCCTGGGGCGGGCCGCCGACACCGCTCGGCTGCTCCTTGAAGCCCAGGGCCAGGGCCTGGACGCCCAGCTCGATGAGGGGCTGCTGGAAATTGACCTGGAACCGTGGAGCGGCCTGCTGCGCCGCGAGCTGAAGGAGCAGTTCAGCGAGCAGGAGCGCCAGTGGCGCCAGGCGCCCGAACTGCTGGAGCTGCAGCGGGCCAATGGCAGCACCTACCGCCCCCTGGAGGAGCTGATGGGGCAGGCCCGGGGGTTCCGCCAACGGCTGCTGGAACGCCATGCCGCCGCCCTGGCGGACGACCAGGCTGCCCCCCAGACCGTGCTGGTGGTGGGCCACAACGCCATCCTGCGCTGCCTGCTGCTGGCCCTGCTGGATCTGCCCGTCAGCGGCTTTCGCCGGCTGCGGGTCGACAACTGCGGCATCTCGGTGCTCAACCTGAATGCCAGCGGCGTTCAGGTGGAGTCGCTGAATGGGCTGGCCCACCTGGGGGATCCCCTGCCTGCCAAAGGGGACGGGGCGCGCCTGCTGCTGGTGCGCCACGGCGAAACCGACTGGAACCGCGAAGGCCGCTTCCAGGGTCAGATCGATATTCCCCTCAATGCCACCGGCCGCTCCCAGGCCGAAGCCGCCGGCCGGTTTCTGGCCCCGGTGACCATCCACCGGGCCTACACCAGCTGCATGGCCCGGCCGCGCCAGACCGCTGAGGCGATCCTGGCGGCCCACCCCGGCGTGCCGCTCACCAGCAGCACCGGCCTGGTGGAGATCGGCCATGGGCTCTGGGAGGGACGGCTCGAACAGGAGATCGCCGAGGGTTGGCCCGAGTTGCTGGCCGACTGGAAACGGGCCCCCGAGACCGTGCAGATGCCGGAGGGGGAAACCCTTCAGCAGGTGTGGGACCGCTCCCTGGCCACCTGGCAACGCATCGCCGCTGGCCTGGACGCCGACGAAACAGCCCTGGTGGTGGCCCATGACGCCGTCAATAAAACGATCCTGTGCGGGCTGCTGGGCCTGGGCCCCGCGGACATCTGGGCGATCAAGCAGGGCAACGGCGGCGTCACCGTGATCGACTACCCCGAGGGTGCCCACGGCCGGCCGGTGGTGGCCGCCATGAACCTCACCCCCCATCTTGGGGGCGTGTTGGATCGCACCGCCGCGGGTGCCCTCTGAAGTTTTGACCCGCCCCCTCTGGCTTCACCAGGTGCAGCTGCTGGCTGGTCCAGGCCAGGCGATGGCCCCTGGCGATGCCCTGATCGACGCCGATGGCGCCCTGCTGGCCTGGGGTGAGGAGGCCACCCGGCAAGCGGCCGGCCTCGAGCTGAGCCCCACGGCCGCCCAGGACTGGCTGCTGGCGCCCGCCCTGGTGGATCCCCACAGCGTGCTGGAGCAGCCTCTGGGGGGACGGGCGGAGGATCTCGACAGCCTGGCCGCCGCGGCCGCCGCGGGGGGATACGGCACCGTGGGGCTGCTGCCCTGGGCCACGCCGTGGCGTGACAGGCCCGAGCGGTTGGGGCTCCGCTGGCCGGCCCCGATGCACCTTTCCCTCTGGGGCAGCTTCAGCCAGGAGGGGGCCGACCAGGAGCTGGCTCCCCACCGCGACCAGCTGGAGGCTGGCGCCATTGGCCTGGCCGGCTCCGACCAAACCCCACCCCTGGCCCTGCTGGAGCGCGGCCTGCTGCTGGCCGAAATGGGCTCCCAGCCTGTGCTGGTGGCGCCTCGCGACGGCAGTCTCACCGGCGGCGGCTTCGTGCGCGAAAGCGTGGAGGCCCTGCGGGCCGGCTGGCCCCCCGATCCCGTGTTGAGCGAGACCCTGCCGCTGCAGAGCCTGCTCACCCTGGCGGAGCTGCGTCCCGCCGTGAAGCTGGTGCTGATGAACCTCTCCACCGCCGCCGGCACGGCGCTGGTGCGGCAGGCCCGGCGGCGGCCCCAGGCCACCGTGGGCTGGTGGCACCTGCTGGCCGACAGCGGCAACCTCGACCCAACCGCCGAAGGCTGGCGGCTGCGGCCCTCCCTGGGGGCTCCGGAGGATCGCGAAGCCCTGATCACCGGCCTGGCCGATGGGGTGATCACCGCGGTGGCGGTGCACCACCTTCCCCTCGATGCGGAAGAGCAGCTGCTCCCCCTCGACCAGCGCCGCCCCGGCCTGGCCGGCCATGGGGCCCGCCACGGCCTGGTGCTGCCCCTGCTCGGGCAGGAGCTGGTGCAGGCTC
>NZ_JAGQBE010000001.1 GCF_024345475.1 Cyanobium sp. T1B-Tous | reverse complement strand
GCAGATCAAGCTGGCCCTCACCGGCCATGGCCACGCCCAGAAGGACGACGTGCTCGAGGCAGTGATGCGGGAGCTCAACCTCGACACCCCGCCCCGCCCCGACGACGCCGCCGACGCCCTCGCCGCCGCCCTCACCGGCTGGTTCCAGCGATGAGCGCCAAAGCCAGCTTGCGCCTGGAGTTTCGGGCCCGGCGCCTGGCCCTGCTGCCCCAGGCCCAGCCCGCCATCGAGGCCCAGGCCCGGCGGCACTGTCCTGCTCTGGTGCCCCCCGGGCGCCACCTGGGCCTCTACTGGCCCCTGGCCGGCGAAGTCGACCTGCGCGCGCTGGAGGCCCTGCTGCCCAACCAGCTGGCCCTGCCGGCCATCACCGCCGCCCCCGGCGATCCGGCGGCCCGGCTGGTGTACCGCCCCTGGCGGGGCGGCGACGCCCTGGAGCCCGATGGCTGCGGCATCCCCGCCCCCGCGGCCCAATCCGCAGCGCCTGGCGACGGCGAACTGGCCCCCGAGCAGCTGGGCCTGCTGTTGGTTCCGGCCCTGGCCTGCGATGCCGCGGGAATCCGGTTGGGCTACGGCGGCGGCTGGTACGACCGGCTGCGGGCGACGCCCGGCTGGGCCCAGGTGCCGGCCCTGGCGGTGCTGCCCAAGGGCTGCCGGGTGGAACGCCTACCCCGCGATCCCTGGGATGCGCCGCTGCAGGGCTGGCTCGATGAGGACGGGCCCGTGTGGATCGGGGCGGATGTTCGATGTTGACAAAGCCTTCACGGAAGGCGCAGTGGGCCCCACCATTTGCCAGGATCAAACCACTGCACCGGCCCTGATTTGGACCTGTCCGCCTCCCGCGTTCCCAGCAGCCGTGCCTCGGCCCCCGACCTGGTGCTGGCGGCCGAACTCCAGGACCGCGGCCAGACCAGCGACGCCCTCTCGATGATGGTCAGTTCGATGGTGCGGATGGTGCAAGCCGGCAAAAGCAGCGATAGTCGCTGGAAAGCCTCCTGATCGCTCCATGAGCCTGCGACCCTTCCCCGCTCTGCCGCGCAGGGCGATCACCCGGGCGAGCGGGCTCAGTGCAGTGGCCCTGCTGCTCGCGTCCGCGGCGCCGGTCCACAGCCACGCCATTGAAAGCAGCTTGGAGCGGCTCAGCAGCCTCACCGATCAGCTGGTGTTGGACAGCCGCTTCGGCAACGGCGAACCCGCCGCCGATGCCGTGGTGCGCCTGATCCCCCCCGGGGGAACCCCGATCGAGGTGGGCCGCACCGATGCCAGCGGCCAGCTGCGCTTCCACCTGCCCCAGAACGCCACCGCCAGCTGGGAAGTGCAGGTGGATCAGGGGCCTGGCCACCGGGACTACCTGGAGCTGCCCACCGCCGAGGCCAGCCCCTCCACCCTTCCCTCCCGGGCCCGGCTCAGCTCAGCCGCCCCGGTCCCGTCCCTATCCGGCCTCGCTCCCCTGCTGCTGGGCCTCTGTGCGGTCGGCGGTCTGCTGAGCTGGACCGGTCTGCTGGGCGGGAAACGCACCACGGGATGGCGCCGCTGATGGTGGCCCCCACCGGCAGCCCCGCCCTCGACCAGATGGTGGAGCGCCTGGCCGGCACGGCCGACCCCAAACGGCGCTACGAATACGTGCTCTGGCTGGCCAAGAAGCTCGAGCCCCTGCCGGCGGAATTCCGTCACGAGGCCTTCCAGGTGAAGGGCTGCGTCTCCCAGGTGTTCGTGGTGGCTGAGCTGGTGGACGGCAAGCTCCACTGGCGCGGCGACTCCGACGCCGCCATCACCAAGGGGCTGCTGGCCCTGCTCATCGCCGGCCTTGAGGGGCTGACCCCCGAGCAGGCCCTGCGCATCGATCCGGCCTTCGTCGCCGCCACCGGCCTCCAGGCCAGCCTCACCCCGTCGCGGGCCAACGGCTTCCTCAACATCCTGCGGTTGATGCAGAGCCAGGCCCAAGCCTTGGCCGCCTCCGCCGAGCCCCGTCCAGCTGATTTCTAGGATCGCCGCACTGCAACCCCCCAGCGCATGACCATCGGCATCGGCTTGCTTGGCCTCGGCACGGTGGGGGCGGGCGTGGCCGGCATCCTGGCGACCCCCTCCGGGCGCCATCCGCTGGTGGGAGAGCTGGCCCTGCGCCGGGTGGCGGTGCGCGACCTGGCTCGCCCGCGGCCGGTGGAGCTGGCGGCGGAGCTCCTCACCACCGATCCCGAGGCGGTGGTGGATGACCCGGCGGTGGACATCGTGGTGGAGGTGATGGGCGGCCTGGAGCCGGCCCGCAGCCTGATCCTGCGGGCGATTGCCGCCGGCAAGCCGGTGGTGACCGCCAACAAGGCCGTGATCGCCCGCTACGGCGAAGAGATCGCCGCCGCCGCCGCGGCCCAAGGGGTGTACGTGCTGATCGAGGCAGCCGTGGGCGGCGGCATCCCGATCATCGAGCCGCTCAAGCAATCCCTGGGCGCCAACCGCATCCAGCGGGTGAGCGGCATCATCAACGGCACCACCAACTACATCCTCAGCCGCATGGCGGCCGAGGGAGCCGCCTACGCCGACGTGCTGGCCGATGCCCAGCGGCTGGGCTACGCCGAAGCCGATCCCGCCGCCGATGTGCAGGGCGGCGACGCCGCCGACAAGATCGCCATCCTGGCTAGCCTGGCCTACGGCGGCAACGTGCCCCGGGCCGCCATCCCCACCGAAGGCATCGATCGCCTGGACGCCCGCGACGTGGCCTACGCCGCCCAGCTGGGCTACGTGGTGAAGCTGCTGGCGGTGGCCCAAGCCATGCCCGGCAGCCCAGCCGTGCCCAGCGCCCAGGCCGAGCAGCTGCTGGATGTGCGGGTCCATCCCACCCTGCTGCCCAAGGCCCACCCCCTCGCCGGGGTGAACGGGGTGAACAACGCGATCCTGGTGGAGGGCGATCCGGTGGGCCAGGTGATGTTCTACGGCCCTGGGGCGGGCGCCGGGCCCACCGCCTCCGCGGTGGTGGCCGACATCCTCAACATTGCCGGCATCCGGCAGGCCACCGGCAACGGCACCAACGCCCCCCTCGATCCCCTGCTGGCCGCGGGCAGCTGGCGCCCCTGCCGCCTGGTGGACAGCGCCGTCACCAGCCACCGCAACTACGTGCGCCTGCGCACCAGCGACCGGGCCGGGGTGATCGGGGCGATCGGCACCTGCTTCGGCGAGGCGGGGGTATCGATCCAGTCGATCGTGCAATTCGAAACCCAGAGCGCCGGCGATGCCGAGATCGTGGTGATCACCCACGAGGTGTGCGAGGCCAACTTCCGCCAAGCCCTGGCCGCGATCGAAGCCCTGGCGGACGTGCAGGCCGTGGCCGCCTGTTTGCGCACCCTCTAAAGGGCCCGCTGATCAGGCCCATCAGGTCTGCAAATCGCCACCCGCTGGCCAGCGGGGCCCATGGCAGGCCACAGTGGAGGGATCAATCCGAAAAGAACCTTAAGGATCAGGCAAGCAGGCCCCGCTCCCTTCCGGGCCGCTGTCGCGATCCCCACACCCAGGCTTCTGTTTGTAGCGAGACAAACAATCTCCAGGTCTGATCCCTCGCAGCATCAACTTCAGAGATCTCGAGTCGCGCTTCCGTTCTTTCCCTTCCCCGATCCTCCAGTTCTTCGTCATCCCCCTATGACTGGCCCCACCTTCACCACTGCCGCCCCCGCCCTTCACCAGGGCGCCTGCGTGCACCTCGACAGCGATGAGCAGCTGTACCAGGTGATTGGCATCGATGACCACCACGACCGCTGCTGGCTGCGCCGCTGGCCCCTGGCCCGCCAGGGCTCGGAAGTGTTTGAAATTTCCCTGCAGCAGGTGCGTCCTGCCCGCCCCCATCGGTCTTGAATGGCCGCCATCTGATGGCCGCCCCTTGCCCCGCGCTCCGCGGCTGAATCCCGCCCTGGCCGCAGCCCTGCTGATGGCCGGCCTGGGTGGCCCCCTCTCCCTCACGGGCTGCCAGCCGCAGCCCAACCCTGGCGCCAGCAGCAGCCCCAACCGGCTGGTGGTGGCCAGCAAGAACCGCATCGATACGGTCGATCCCGGCGGCGCCTACACCTTCGGCGCCATGCAACTGCTGAGCGCCATCGGGGATCCCCTCTACGCCATCAACGCCCGTGGCGAGCTGGAGCCACGGCTGGCGGTGGCCCCGCCGGTTTTGAGTGCCGACGGTCTGACGGCCCGGGTGGAGCTGCGCCGGGGCGTGCGCTTCCACGACGGCACGCCGTTCAACGCGGCGGCGATGGTGTTCAGCCTGGAGCGCTTCCTGGCGATCGGCAAGCTCAGCTATCTCCTGGGTGACCGGGTGAGCGGCGCACGGGCGGTGGGCCCCTACACGCTCGAACTCACGCTCAAGCGCCCCTACAGCGCCCTGGCCGAGTTGCTCAGCGCCGTGAACCTCACGCCGCTCTCCCCCACCGCCTACCAACGCCACCAAAAAACTTTCCTCAACGACCGCTTCGTGGGCACCGGCCCCTACCGGCTCAGCTTCTTCACCGACCAGCAGCAGCGGCTGGAACCGTTTGCGGGCTACTGGGGCGCCAAACCCGCCAACGCGGGCATCGATCTGGTGGCCCTGAGCAACTCCACCGCCCTCTATGGAGCCCTGCAGAGCGGCGAGGTGGATGTGCTGCTCTCCACCAGCCTGGAGATCGACCAGCAGGCGTCCCTGCGACGCCGTGCCAGCCAGGGCCAGCTGCGGGAGGGCAGCGGGCCGGCCCTGGAGATCGGCTACCTCACCCTGCTCACCGACCAGCCCCCGCTCAACGATCCCCGCCTACGCCAGGCGGTGGCCTACAGCCTTGATCGCCGCACGATCAGCCGCCGGGTCACCCTGGGGCTACGGCCGCCCCTGCGCGACCTGGTGCCCCCCAGCCTCAAGGGCTCCGACCCCCAGGCCTGGCCCGGCTACAACCCGGCCAAGGCCCGCCAGCTCTACCGCCAGGCGGGCTACTGCCAGGGCAAGCGGCTGACGCTGCCGCTCACCTTCCGCTCCAACATTCCGGCCGACAAGCTGTTCGCCCTCACCTGGCAGGCCCAGCTGCGGCAAGATCTGGGCGACTGTGTGGAGCTGGAGGTCACCGGCATGGAGGCCACCACCGCCTACCGCCAGCTGGGCGAGGGCGCCTTCCCCCTGATCCTGTTGGAGTGGATGGGCGACTTCCCCGACGCCGACAACTACCTGGTGCCCCTGCTGGGCTGCGACCAGGCTGAAGGGGATCGCTGCGCCAAGGGGGCCGCCGCCGCCAGCGGCAGCTTCTGGGCGCGGCCCGGGTTGCAGGAGGACCTGCAGCGCAGCGCCGCCCTGGCGGGCCCGGCGCGCGCGGCCCTGCTGCGCCGCATCCAGCGCCAGACCGCCGCGGCCAATCCCTACCTGCCGGTGTGGCTGGTGGCGCCCCGGGCCTGGGCCCAGCGCAGCGTCAGCCAGCCCCGCTTCGATGGCTCCGGCCGCCTGCTGCTACAGGAGCTGCAGCGCACCGGTCCCACCCCCAACCTGGGGACAGGCCGATGAGCCGTCGCCGCACCCTGCTGCGCTACCTGGCCGCCCGCCTGGCCCTGGCCCCCCTGATGTTGTGGCTGATCTCCAGCCTGGTGTTCCTGCTGCTGCGGCTGGCACCCGGGGATCCGATCGATGCCCTGCTCGGCACCCGCGCCCCCGAAAGCGCCCGGGCCGCCCTGCGGGCCCAGCTGGGGCTGGATCAGCCCCTGCTGCAGCAATACGGCACCTTCCTGGGCAAGCTGCTGCACGGGGATCTGGGCGCCTCCCTCACCAACCAGGAGCCGGTGACAGCCCTGATCCGCCAGAGCCTGCCGGCGTCCCTGGAGCTGGGGGTGGTGGCCCTGCTGCTGGCGGCGGTGGTGGGATTGGCGGTGGGCTTCTCCGGCATCGCGAGGCCTGAGGGCAAGCTCGACTTCGCCGGCCGCCTCTATGGCATTGGCACCTATGCCCTGCCGCCCTTCTGGGCCGCGATGGTGGTGCAGCTGGTGTTTGCGGTGTGGCTGGGCTGGCTGCCGGTCGGGGGCCGCTTCCCGCCCACGTTGCTCCCGCCGGAAGGCACGGGCTTCTACCTGCTCGACAGCCTGCGCAGCGGCCTGGCCACCGGCCAGTGGCAGCAGTTGGCTGGCAGCGTGCGCCACCTGGTGCTGCCGGCAGCCACCCTGGGCCTGCTGCTCAGCGGCATCTTCGCCAATGCCCTGCGGCTCAATCTGCGCCGCGCCCTCGGCTCCGACTACGTGGAAGCGGCCCGCAGCCGCGGCCTTGGCGAGGCCCGGGTGGTGCTGCGCCATGCCCTGCCCAACGCCCTGCTGCCGGTGCTCACGATCACGGGCATCACGGTGGCGTCCCTGATCGGCGGCGCCCTGCTGATCGAGGTCACCTACTCCTGGCCCGGCATCGCCTTCCGGCTGCAGGAGGCGATCGGCCAGCGCGACTACCCGCTGGTGCAGGGGATCGTGGTGGTGGTGGCCGGCCTGGTGGTGCTGGTCACGGTGGTGGTGGATTTGCTGGTGGCCGTGCTCGACCCGCGGATCGAGTTCTAAAACCCATCAAGGCGCCGGCAACAGCCCCCGCCAGCGGCGGGCCAGGGAGGGATCGAGCACGTAGGCGCGCACGCCGTCCTGGTCCCGAAGCTGGGGCGAGAGCAGCAGGGGGTGCTCCAGGCCCTGGAGGAATTCACTGGTGAGGCTGAGCAGCAGGGCCTGCACCTTGAGCGGCTCGATGCCCACCAGATCTTGGCCGAGGCGGAAGAGGGCCTCGCCGCGGTTGTCGATCCGTACCGGCGAGAAATGGCTGGCCCCCTCCACCAGCACCAGCCGGCTGCGGGGGTGTCGGGCGCGGGCAAACACCGCCAGCTGCTCCTGCTCCGGCGGGGTGACCAGATCGAGGCCACCCCCCACCAGCAACACCGGCAGGTTGAGGTCTTCCAGGCCCCGGTAGGGCCACAACAGACTGCCGAAACCGTTGAAGGCCACTACCCCCAGCAGCCCCCCCCCATGGGGCAGGGGGCCCTGGCTGGGCGCCCCATCCCCGGTGACCCGGGGCAATTGGCACTGGAGCAACCGCGACAGGTTGGTGAGGGGCAAGGAGGCCAGGGCGAGCTCACAGCGGCGGCCCAGGCCCCGCTCCGGCACCAGGCCCGCCCCCATCAGGGCCGCCAGGCCGCCCAGGGAGTGACCCATCAGCACCACCCCCTGCTCCCCCGCCGGCGCCGGCCCGAGGGGCGGCAACTGCCCCTCCCGCTGGGCCTCGAGCACGGCCTGTAAATCAGCGAGGCGCTGGGGCAGGGTTTCGGCCCCAGGCGGGGGAGCATCCCCGAGCAGGGAAGCCTGGATCGCCTGCTGGTCACTGCCGGGATGTTCCACCACCAGCACGGGCCAGCCCCGATCGGCCAGGGCCGCCGCCAGCCAGCTGAGCTGGTCGGGGCTGCCGCCCAGGCCGGGCATCAGCAGCACCCAGGGCCCGCGGCGCGCCTGCTGGCTGGGCCAGAGCTCCAGCGGCAGGGGCGTGACCCGGTGGGGCACGGCCAGCTGGAGCCGCTGGGGCGGGTGGCCGATCACCAGATGCTCGGATCCACTGAAGGAGAGGGGTCTGGAGGTGCGCTGCGGCAGCGGCAACTGGCGCAACTGGGCCAGGGCACCGTTCTGGCGCTGCAACTGACGGCGCCACTGGCTGGCCAACTCCAGTACCCCGTCGATGCGCAGGGTGACGCTCGGCGTGGGCAGGGCACGCAGCAGCTCCAGGGTGGAGACCGTGGTCTGGCGCTGGAGGAGCTGGCGCAGGCTGCTGAGCAGCAGGGGCGCCGTGCTGCGGCCGGGGCCCTGGCCAGGGGAAGCGGTGATGGTGAGCAGGGTGCCGGCCTCCCGGAGCATCTGCTCGCCGGTCCAGCTGTTGAGCAGCTGCACCCCGAAGCTGCGATCACGCAGCAGGGGCGCCGTCAGCAGCCGAGCCAGATCGCGGCGGCTGCCGGGCTCCAGCAGGTTCAGCCACACCGCCAGGTCCTGGGGCGCCGCCAGATTGGACCCCTTCTGGCCACTCTGGCGCGCCCAGGCCTCCAGCTCCACCAGGTCGATGGGCAACTCCAGGCCATCGAGCTGGAGCCGCAATTCCTCAGCGGCCCGGCCCGGTGCTGGGGCCAGCAGGGGGGCCAGCAGACCCGCCGCCAGCACCAGCAGCCGGGCACCTGGACGGCGGCACCCGAGCCGGAACGGGCGCCAGCGCCGCAGTGGGAGCTTGAGCTGGGGCAGGAGCTGAACCGTCGCCATCACCCTCCCAGTCTCCCCCGTCCTGCGATCCGAGCAGCAGACTGCAGGCCAACCGATCTCCGCCCTGCTTGATCCCCTCCCGACGTGACGGGCCTGCGGCACCGCGCTGGTTGGCCCAGTTTCCGGCGGCCCTGCGCCAGGTGGCCCTGGTGCGGCTGGTGGCCTCGATCGGGGCCGGAGGGGTGCTCTATCTCACGCCGATCGTGTTCCACCAAGAGGCCTTCAGCGCCCAGGCGGTCACCCAGGGCCTGGCCCTGGCGGCCCTGGCGGGCACGCTGGGACGCTTTGCCAGTGGGGCCCTGCTGGATCGGGGCCTGGCCTGCTCGATCCCGGTGCTGCTGGCCTCCGTGGCGGCCGTGTTGGGCGATCTGCGGCTGGTGGGCACGGCCAGCTTCGGGGGGTATGTGCAGGGCCAGCTGCTGCTGGGCATCGCGGCCGGCCTCTACTGGCCGGCGGTGGAGCTGGCGGTGCCGCTGGGCAGCGACAGCGGCCCGGCGCCGATTCCCTCGGCGCGGGGCTATGCCCTGGCACGCAGCGCCGACGCAGCAGGCATCGCCACCGGAGCCCTGCTGGGGGCGCTGCTGGCGGCGGCCGGCCAGCTGCGGGGGATCTACCTGATCGACATCGGCTGCGCCCTCACGGTGGCGGCCCTGCTGCTGCGCCGACCCCTGCTGCGGCCCCAGCGCCACGGCGACGGAACAGCCGTCAAGGCCGCCTGGGGGGACTGGCTGCCGCCACTGCTGCCGGTGCTGGCGATCAGCTTGCTGGCCACGTCGCTGCCGGCGCTGATGCAGAGCGCCCTGCCCCTGGATCTGGTGCGCGGCGGCCTGGAACGGGCCGCCATGCCGGAAAGCCTGGGGGCGCTGCTGATCGGCCTGCAGCTGGGACTGTTGGTGCTGATCCAGTGGCCGGTGGGGCAGGCCCTCGCCCGCCGGCCCGTGGCCCACGGGCTGGGGCTGGCCCTGGCCTGCTTTGCGGCCGGCACGGTGCTGCTGGCCTTTTCCGCCCTCACCCGCCAGGGGCTCTGGCTGGTGCTGCTGGCCCAGCTGCCCCTCGCCCTGGGGGAGGCCGCCTTCCTGCCGATCGCCACCGAGGCGGTGATCGAGCTGAGCCCGCGGGAGCATCAGGGTCTGGCCATGGCCCTGTTCTCCCAGTGCTTCGCCCTCAGTGCCCTGGGGGCGCCGCTGCTGGCGGGACTGGCCCTCGATGCCCAGCGCCACGCCGGTGGCTTCTGGATCCTGATGACCCTGCTCTGCCTGGCCGGACTCAACCTGGTGAAACGGCTCAAGCCGAGGCCGGTGGCTCCGGGGGGGTAGCGCCGTCCTGGGCGGCCTGCTTCGCCACCCAGGCCTCATGGGGCAGGGGCTCGGTGCCGTATTCCCAGTCGTCGTAGTCGGGGTCGTTGCGGATTTTTTGATGCAGCTCCTTCTGCACCTCGAAATCGTGGGGGTGGGGCTCGGGCTGGGGGGCCGTCATGGCTGGACCAGGTTTTGTTGCCATTCTGGGGCATCCATGCGGGGGCCTTCCGGCGCCAACGCCGAGCGGGGAGTGCGGCGCACCAAGCGCACCCGGATGCCGTTGCGGGAGCGCAGGGTGAGTCGCGCCACCAGCTCCGGTTCGTGCTCCGGATCCGGCAACACCTCAAAGCGACGCACCAGCTCCGCCAGCACCAGCAAGGCCTCCTGCTGGGCAAAGGCCGCCCCCGGGCACTTGCGTGGCCCCAGCCCATAGGGCAGGAAGGCGTCGCGAGCCCAGCGGCGATCGTCTGCGCTGCTGAGCTCGCCAGGGGTGTCCGTCAAGAAGCGCTCGGGCCGGAAAGCATGGGGTTCGCTCCAGTGCTGTTCATGGCGCTGAATCACCCAGGGCGAGAGGGTCACCAAGGCCCGCATCGGGCAGCGGCTGCCCGCCAGCTCCGTATCGGCCTGGGACTCGCGGATGAAGAAACTCAGCGGCGGGTAGAGCCGCAGCGTCTCGTTGAACACGGCGGCGCCGTAGCTGAGCTGGCGCAGCTCCTCGAAGCCCAGGGGCCGATCCGGCGCGCCGGCCCGGGAGCCCAGCACCTCCAGCACCTCAGCGCGCAGGCGCTGCTGCACCTCCGGAAACCGGCCCAGCAGATACACCGCCATGGCCAACGCACTGGCGGAGGTCTCGTGGCCCGCCAGAAACAGCACACACACCTGATCCACCAGCTCATCGCGGCTGAAGCCGCCACCGGTTTCCGGATCCCGAGCCGCCAGGAGGGCGCCGAGCAGGTCATCGGCCGTGGCGTCGGGATCGGCCAGGCGGGCATCGATCGCCGCGGCAATCCAGGCCCGGATCGGGGCGGCATGGGTGGCCAGGTAGCCCTGGAGGCGCCGGCGCGGGAACCGCAGAAAGCGCAGCATCAGGGCCCGGCCAGCCCGCTTCTGGTACCGGCTGAAGGCTGCAAAAATCTCCTCAGCCTCCGTTCCCTCCAGGGGGCGGGACAGGATCGTGCGCACGATCACATCCGCCGTCACCAGGGTCATCTCGGCGTCGGCATCGATCGGACGGCCATCGGCCAAGCCCTCGAGTCGCACCAGGCTCGCTTCGCAGGCCGCCACCATCTGGGGCAACACCCGCTGCAGCTGGGCCATCTGGAGGGCCTGATCCAACAGGCGGCGCTGGTGGGCCCACTCCTCTCCATTCACCGAAAAGATGCCACGGCCAATCAGCGGCTCCAACATCCACAGGGTGAAGGGGTGCTTGGGGAACTGATCCACCTCTGACACCATCACCTGGCGCACCGCCGCTGGGTCGTTCACCAGCAGCAGGTGGAGCCCCATGAAGCGCAGGGCCCCCACCGGGACGCGGAAATCCCATTCGTTGAGCAGGCCAAACCAGGAGTAGAGGCCCCGGCGGATGCGGCGCAGGAAATTGGGGGTGTACGGCTGGGGATGGGGATAGATCGGTTCATCACTCATGGCGCCAGCAACTCCTCAATCAGGTCGAAGCCACCGCTGCGCCCCGGCTTGGCGGTGCGCAGGTATTCGAAATGGAGATCAAACTGATGGCTAAGCAGAGCTCCCAGGCTGGTGAGACCTTGCCGCTGGGCCAGGGGGATCAGTTGCAGATCGGGGTAGGCCACCTCCAGGCCAGGAAGATCACAACTGCGATAGGGATCCACCGCCGCAAAGCAGAGGTAGTCGTCGCGGGAGGTGACGTCCCGCCAAGGGAGCCTGGGTTCCTGGGCCAGCAGGGCTAGATCGGCATGGAAGGACTGGGCCTGGCTGTGCACCGCCAGGTTGGCCAGGTTCTGACCCAGGCTGAGCAGCTGCAGCCGCCCCGCCAACGCCTCCTCGGCGCCCTGGCGCCGCAATTCGGCAGCCAGCATCGCCATCACGAAGGAGCCGCTGCTGTGGCCCACCAGCCACACCTGGGCCCCTGGTGTCTCCGCCTCCAGCACCAGGATCTGCCGCGCCAGCACCGCAACCCGCTGGCGCAGATCCCGATCGCGGGCCTGGCCCAGCCGATGGGTGAAGCGAATCGAGCGGAACAGCCACACCACGCCGATGGCCTCCCCTAGCCGCCAAGCCTGCAAGCCGCCGAGACCAACCAGACCCAGCTGGATGATCAACAGCAGGGTTTGAGGCACGCCCATCAAGCCGCCCAGTACCCCCACCACGAACCAGGCAAGGGCGAGCACAGCAAGAGCGACAAGTACATAAAGCAGCGGATACAGACCGCAGAGAGCCACTTGAGGGGACCAGCGGCGAATCTTGTGATAACCCCCTTCAAGCAGATACCAGCGATAAATTCCAAGCCCCTCCCAGAGCAGCACCAGCGGGCTCCGCGGCCAGTGGGATCGGGCGATGTCATCCCAGTGCAGGAAGCAGAAGTCGACATCAGCGGCCCCGTCCTCACCCACCTGCCAGCGGCTGATCAGACGCTCCAGATGCTGGCCGCGGCGTTGCCCCACCCGGAGCCCCCGACCACTGCGCCGCTTCAGCTCACGCACCTGCTCAGCGAAGAGGCGGTAATAAAAACTGGCCCCGCGGGGATCGAAGCCACTGAGGAAATACACGCGCCGCCGTGGGCACGGCTGGTCAACAATGGCCGCATCGCCTGGAACGCCGTGGTCGTGACCCACCTGCTGCAACGACGCAGTCTCCCGATCACAGTTGGCTTGTTGGCAACCCTACAGGCGTTGCCCTTGCTGGCCGCCAACCCCGCCTCCCGGGTGACCCTCTCGGGACACCACGGCCAGTACACCGCCTCGATGCTGGTGCCGGTCTCGGCTCCCAAGGCCTGGGCCGTGCTCAGCAACTACGAGTCCATGGCCGGCGTGATGCCCGACATCCAGCAGGCCAAGGTGGTGAGTCGCTCCGGCCGCAGCCTCGAACTGGCCCAGACCTACAAAGCCCCTTACACCTTCGGCCTGAGCATCAAAGCGCGCTTGCAGGTGCAGGAAACGCCCCCCACCCAGATGCGCTACGCCCTGATCAGCGGTGACCGCATCAAGCAGCTCCAGGGCAGCTGGACGATCACCCCAGTCAAGGGCGGTGTGCTGGTGAAGCACCAGATCCAGGTGGTGCCCCAGATCCCCGGCTTCCTGCTGGGCACGTATTACGACCTCACCGAATCCAACCTGCGCCAATCGATGCAGATCCTGGCCAAGCAAATGCTCAAGGGCTGAGCGGCCGCACACCGCGGCCTTCCACCCGGTAGTGCACCCCGCGCCACTCCACCCGCCGGGCCAGGGCCGCCCGCAAGGTGGCCAGGCCATACACCCACTGGGCCAGGGGCAGCCAGCGCAGCAGCCGCCAGGCCTCGGCCAGTCCCGGCCGGGGCAAGCCCTCCGCCAGGGGCCTCAGGGCCCGGGAGGCCACCGCCTCAATCAGCAACAGCAGGGCCACGCAGCCCAGCTCGTAGGCCACCACCGCCGCCAGCAGCACCCCGGCGGCGGCCAGCTGGCCCTCCAGCAGGGCCAGCAGCAGAGCTGCGAGTGCCAGCAGCAGCAGCAGCCAGGTGCCCAGCCCATGCAGGGCCACCAGGGGCCAGGCCGGATGGTGGAGGCGCGCGGTGAGCAGCTGGCGGCTGATCCAGCGGCGCAGTGGCCGCAGGGCGATGCCGTCATCGCGGTCGAGGGCGATCAACTCCGGGCGGAACTCGTAGCGCCAGCCGCTGCGGGCCAGGGGGGCCGGCAGGGCCGTGTCTTCGCACAGGCTGGTGGCGAGCACATCGCGCCAGCCCGTGGACGCGATCAACGGGCGCCGCACCGCCAGGGAGCCCCCCCAGGGGATCCCCAGCAGGGTCATCAGCACCAGGGCGCCACCATTCCAGATGGCGCGCACCATCCCGGCCGGGCTGCCCTGGGCGGGCGCATACCAGCGGTTGCCCGACACCGCCCCCACGCCAGGCTGACCGCACCCCGCCGCCAGGGCCTCGAGCCAGCCGGGCGCCACCACCGCATCGGCATCCACCAAGGCCACCAGCTCCGTGGCCCCGTGCAGCGCGCCGAAGGCCTGGCGCAGGGATGCACTTTTGAGCGATCCCGCCTCCGGCATCCCGGCCAGGGGGATCAACCGGGCGCCCTGCCAGCGGGCCAGGCCCCCCGTCTCCAGCCGGGCAATCTGGTGTTCGGCCAGGGTCCAGGCCGGATCCTGCAGGGAATCCACCACCACCAGCAACCGCCAGGGGCCGGGGTAGGTCTGGGCGGCCAGGGCGGCCAAGGCCTCAGCCAGGCTTGGATCGGCCCCCCGCAGGCACAGCACCACTTCCGCTGGCGGTGCAGGCAGGGCCAGCTGGGGACGGCGGGCCAGCCGACGGCGCACCACCAGGGCGAACGCCAGGGTGAGCAACAGTTGCAACGCCAAGGTGGCCAGCAGCGCAGCGGCCAGCCCCAAGGGGAGGACGGCGACGGTGCTCAAAGCGAGGCCACACCGGTGATCAGGCTGCGGGCATAGGGGCCGATCAGGGCCTCGAAGCCCGGGCAGCGCACGCCCCGGGCCGCCAGGAGCTCCACCGTGGCCCGGCAGCTCGGTCGCGCCCGCACCCCGGCCTGGTTGAGCTCGGGGTAGGTGAGCTGCTCGTCGCCCCAACGCCGCACGAAGAAGGTGCGGATGCCGTAGAGGGGATTGGCGGGATCGCCGGCGATCGCCTCCAGCCAGCGCTCCATCGACACCAGCTCCAGCGGCGCCCCGCGCTCGATCAGGTTGCCGAGCAGATCGGCCAGCAGCATCGGTTCGGGATGTTGCAGGTGAACGTTGCATCCCACCGCCTCCGGCATCCAGGCCAGGGCCGTGACCGCGTCGGCCACGTAATCCACCGGAACCAGATCCAGCTCCCAGGGGAGATCCGGAGCCATGCCCAGGGCCAGGCAGCCCCGCAGCAGCCGATGCAGCAGGTCGTCGTCGTGCCAGGCACCGGTCTGGGAGTGGCCACCGATCAGGGGCGGGCGGTACACCGTCACCGGCAGGCCGGCGGCGCCGGCGGCCAGCACGCGCCGCTCACTCACCCACTTGGTTTGGGAGTAGCCCACGTGGATGCCGCGCCACTCCGCCACGTCCTCGCTCTCGAGCACCTCGCGGTTGCGGTAGGCCGCGGCCTCGAAGGCCGCCACGCTGGAGATCAGCTGCACGGGCACCGGGCCACCGGCGGCGGGGTGCACCGCCAGGTCGAGCATGGTCTGGGTGCCGCCCACGTTGGCGGCCTCCAGCTGGCTGTAGGGGGCCATCTGGCTGAGCTGGGCCCCGTTGTGCAGGATCCCGCCCAGGCCCTGTGCCAAGCCGGCAAAGGCCGACTCCGAGAGGCCGAATCGGGGCTTGGCCAGGTCCCCGGGCACCGCCACCAATCGGTCGCTCCAGCTGTCTTGCCAGAGGCCGTAGTGGTCGAGGTTGGCGCGGATCCGGTCCAGGCCCTGGGCGGGGTCGCTGGCCCGCACCAGGCAGCGCACCTGGAGCCGATCCCAGCGCTGCAACTGGCCGGCCAGCAGGTAGGCCCCCAGGAAGCCGGAGGCACCGGTGAGCAGAATCGCTTCCCCAGGGGGGGATGCAGCAGAAGGAGCTGCGGCCGGCAGGCTCCAGTGGGGCGCCAGCTGGGCTTCCCGGCCCAGATCCAGCACCCGCTCCGCCCCCGCCTGGGGATCCACGAGGGCCTCCAGCAACACGGCGGCCAGGGCTTCGATCGTGGGATCACCGGCCAAGGATTCCAGCTCCAGCTTCACCCCCAGATCCCGCTGGATGCCGGCCGCCAGCTCCACCGCCATCAGCGAATCCAGGCCGATGTGGAAGAGGGAGTCGCCGGGATCCAGGCTGCGGGCATCCTCCAGGCCCATCACGGTGGCCAGGCGTTGCTGCAGCAGCTCCACCACCAGGGCCAGGCGCTGGTCGTCGTCGGCTTGGGCGAGCTGCTGGCGCAGGGCCTCCCCCTCGGCCCCATCGTCGGCGTGGGCGGCCGCCTTGAGCAGCGGCTGCAACACGGCCGACTGGCGGCTGCCGAGCTGGGCCGCCAGCTTGGGCCAGTCGTTGTGGAGCACGGCCACGCATCCCGGTCGCCCCCGCTCCAGCAGCAGGGCCAGGGCATCCAAGGCCTGGGCGGGAGGCAGCAAGCCCACCCCCAAAGCCGCGAATCGGCGCTCCAGACCTTCCGCCATCCCGGCACCACCCCAGGGGCCCCACTGCAGCGAGAGCAGGGGCCAGGCCGGGTGGGTGGGGGTCGGGGTGGGGGATGCGGCCAAGCCATCGAGGGCCCCATTGGCCAGGGAGTAGCTCGTCTGCCCCGGCGAGCCGAGCAGGGCGGCCATCGAGGAGAAGGCCACCCCAAACTCCGGCCGGCAGTCAGCCAGGCGGCAGGCCTGCTCCAACCGCTGCCAGCCGCCCCATTTGGGGGCGATCACCGCGGCCTGCCGGGCGGGAGTCTGCCCCTCCAGCAGGCCGTCATCGAGCTGGCCCGCCGCATGGAACACCCCTACCAGGGGCTTGCCCCGCAGGGCCGCAGCCAGCTGCTCCGGCGGATCGGCCGCCAGATCGAAGGCCAGGGATTCACAGGCGACGCCCTGGCTCTGCAGCTGCTGCACGAGCTGGGGATCGGGCCGCCGGCCCAGCAGCACCAACGAGCGGGCACCCTGAGCCGCCAACCAGAGACTCAGCTGCTGACCGATCCCGCCAAAAGCACCCGTCACCAGATAGGTGGCCCCAGGGCGAATCGTCCAGGCTGCCGGCCGCTCCGGCTGGGTGATCACTACCTTGCCAACATGCCGGGCCTGGGCCATCAGCCGGAAGGCCTCCACGCTGCGCTCGATCGGAAACGCCTGCAACGGGATCGGCGCGTAGTGACCGGCCTCGAGGTCGGCCAGCAGCTCCACCAGCAGGCCACGCACCAAGGAGGGGTCAGCCGCGGCCACCTCCAGCAGGTCGAAGGGCAGATAGGAGGCATCGGGGCGGCGCCGGGCCGCCTCCTCCCGGCTCCAGATCTCGATCTTGCCCAGCTCCACAAAGCGGCCGCCGTCGGCCAGGGCGGCAAAACTCGCCTCCACCCAGTCGCCCTTAAGGCTGTTGAGCACCACATCCACACCGCGGCCTCCGGTGGCGGCCCGCACCTGCTCGCCAAAGGCGAGGCTGCGGGAGTCGAACACCGCCTCCACCCCCTGCTCCAGCAGGGCCGCCTGTTTGGCCGCACTGGCCGTGGCCAGCACCCGCGCACCGCAGCGGCGAGCCACCTGCAGGGCGGCCTGGCCGACCCCACCGGCGGCCGCATGGATCAGCACGGTCTCGCCCGGGCGCAACTGGGCGAGGGTCTGGAGGCCGTAAATCGCTGTGAGGAAGGCCGTGCTGACGCTGGCCCCCAGGGCCGGATCGAGGGCCGCGGGCAGGGGCACGCACAGGGCGGAACGGCACACCACGTGGCTGGCCAGGCTGCCCACCGCCAGGGCGGCCAGCAGCCGCTGGCCCACCAGGGCTGGATCAACCCCAGGGCCGACCGCCACCACCCGGCCCACGCATTCGCCGCCGTAGGGCATGCGGGCCTCGGCGTCCATGCCGAGCTCCCGGCTGTAGCCCGCCAGCAGCCCCAGGGCATTCAAGACATCGCGGAAATTGAGGCCCGTGGCCTCCACCGCCAGTTCCAACTCTCCCGGACCCGGGCTGCGTCGCTGCAGGGGAAGGGCCCGCAGGGTTTCCAGGCTGCCGAGGGACCCGCTCTCCAGGCGGAAGGGGGCATCGGCCAGGGGCTGGAGCCGCTGCACCCAGGCCCGACCATCCCGCCAGGCCAGCAGGGGCTCCCGCTCCCCGAGGGCGAGCAGGGCCGGCCAGTCCGCCGCGGCCGGAGGGGGGCCATCGGCCAGGTGCAACACGGTCCAGCCCAGGGCAGGCTGCTCAAGGGCGGCCGAGCGGGCAAAGGCCGCCATGCCAGCCGCCAGGGGGCCACCCCCCTGCAGCACCAGCCACACCGGCCGGGCCGGTGCCCCGGCCAGCTGCTGGGCCCAACCGAGCAGGTCGGCCGCCAGATCCTCCAGAACAAGGCCAGGCCGGCTGAGATCGGGCCAGAGCAGCAGGGGCTCCGTCCCCGGAGGGATGGGCTCGCCGCCCGTGAAACAGAGCGGTTTCCCGCCGGACTGGGGCAGGGACTCGAGCACCGGAGCCTCCTGCCAGTCGGTTTCCAGCAGCCAGTCCTGGGGGCCAGGGTCGGGCTCCGCCTCCGGCAGGGGGAACAGCCAGTCGAGGGCCTGGCGCGGCAGACGCCGCAACCGGAATCCCCGGATCCAGCCCAAAGGGGTGGCGCCGTCGTGGAGCACCAGGTTGACCAAGACAAAGGCCGGCTCCTGGCTGGGCTGGAGCTGCACCTGGCAGTGCAGGCGATCGGGCAGGGGCAAGGCCTTCAGCCACAGCTCCTCGAGTCCAACCGGCAGCAGCAGCTGCCCCTCCCGCGCCGCGGGATCCAGCAACACGGCCACGGCCTGAAAACAGCTGTCCAGCAGGCCCCGGTCCTGGCCCCCCTCCGGACGCTCCAGCTCCGCCCAGGCCTGGCCATCGGCCAGCTGCAGCTGCCGCAGGCCCCGGTAGGTGGGTCCATAGTTCAGCCCAACCTGGGCCAGGGCCTCATAGAACCCGGCCAGTTGCACCGACGTCGCCGCCGCCGGGGGCTGGGTCAGGGGGAAGGGCGGCTCTCCCGATGGGGCACCGCCAAGGGCCACCTCACCGTGACGCTGCCAGGGCGAGGGATCGGCGCCATCGGGCCGGCTGTGGAAGGTGAGGCCATCGGCCCGCCGGTGACACTGCAACCGCACGGCGCCACCGTCGCCGGCCAGCTTCAGCGGTTGATCCAGGCGCATCGCCCCCAGCCCCAGCGGCTGCTCGGCCTGCTGGAGCACCGCCAGGGCAGTCGTGAGGAAGCCGGCAGCGGGGAACACCACCTGGTCCCGAATGCGGTGATCACCCAGATCCGTGCCGTCCTTGCCAAGCAGCGCCTGATACACCTCCACCTCGCCAGGGAGGTCCAAGCGGGTCAAGGCGCCAGAGCAGGTGGGCATCCCATTGGAGGGCGCCGCTACGGCGGGCATCAGGGGCGCATTGGCCGGAGCGGTGAGGCCGAGATGGTGGAGCCAGGAGCTGGCCGGAGCCGACCCTTCACCCTCACGGCTCCACCAATAACGCTGTCGCTCAAAGGGATAACCAGGCAGGCTGACGCGCCGAAAGGGGTAGGGGCGGTGGAAGCCAGCCCAGTCAACGGCGAAGCCACTGCGCCACAGGCCGCCGAGGCTGGCGTAGATCACCTCCCAGTCAGACTGCCCAGGCACCAGGGAAGGCCAGTGGCTGAAGGCGGGCTCCTGGGCGCACTGACGGGCCATGCCAATCAGGGTGGGGCGGGCACCAATCTCCAAAAACACCTGGGCCCCCTGGGACACGAGGGTGGCCACCCCCTCCGCAAAGCGCACCGGGCTGAGCACCTGATCGCACCAGTAGTCGGGCTGGGCCACCTCGGCGCCGGCCAGCAAACCGGTGAGGTTGCTCACCAGCGGCTTGCTGGGCGGTGCAAAGGCCAGCTGGCGCAATTCGCGCTCGAAGGCTTCCAGCATCGGAGCCATCGCCTCGGTGTGAAAGGCATGGGACACCGCCAGTTGGCGGGCATGGAGTCCGGCCGCCTCGGCCTCAGCCAGCAGTTGCCGCAAGGCGGCACTCGGGCCTGCCACCACCGTGTTGGCAGGGCCGTTGTAGGCCGCCACACGCATCGCGGGATGGCGGGCCATCAGCGCCTGCACCCGCTCCAAGGGAGCTAGCAGCGCCACCATCCCGCCCGTCGGCGGCAAGGCCTGCATCAAGCGCCCGCGGGCCGCCACCAGGCGACAGGCATCGTCCAGGGAGAAGACCCCGGCCAAGTGGGCAGCCAGCACCTCCCCGATGCTGTGGCCCATCAACAGATCGGGGCGCACACCCCAGCTCTGCCAGAGCTGGCTCAGGGCGTAGCCCACCGCAAACAGAGCCGGCTGGGTGGCCCCTGTCTGATTCAACTGGGCGGCGGCCAGGGCCTCATCGCCCGCCTGGGGCACCAACAGCTCGCGCAGCGGCGTCTCCAGCAAGGGGTCCAGCAGGGCCGCCACCCGCTCAAAAGCATCCCGGAACGTGGGGTGGTCCAGCAGCTCCCGGCCCATACCGAGGGCCTGGGAGCCCTGGCCGGTGAAGAGCCAGGCCAACTTGCCGGGCCGCCGCGATGCGGTGGCGCGCGTCACACCGTCGGGGAGGGGACTGCGCTCGCTGGCCAGGGCCTGAAGCTGGGTCACCAGCTGGTCGTGGTCGCGGGCCAGGCACACCGAACGGTGCCGGAAGCCGGTGCGGCCCAGATTGGCGGAGGCGGCCAGATCGGCGAGCTTGAGGGAGGGTTTGGCCTGCAACTGCCCGGCCAGGTCCCGCGCCATCCGGGCCAGGGCCTCGGGTGTACGGGCCGACAGCGTGAGCAGCTGCAGGGGCATGCGCGCGCCGAACCGCATCGGGGCCGGCTGCTGGGGGGCATCGGCCAGCACTACATGGGCATTGGTGCCGCCAAACCCAAAGGAACTCACCCCCACCACCGGCGCCCGCTCCGGATGGGGGAAGGGCTCCAGGCTGGTCTGCACCTGCAGCTTGAGGCCAGCGAAGTCGATCGAGGGATTGGGGCGCCGGCAGTGAAGGCTGGGGGGGAGTTGGCGCTTGGCCACACACAGGGCCGCCTTGATCAGGCCGGTAATGCCGGCGGCGGTTTCTGAGTGGCCCAGGTTGGTCTTCACCGAACCCACCCGACAGGCCTCCCCCTCGGGCCTGCCCTCTCCCAGCACCGTTCCAAGGGCCCGCAGTTCAATCGGGTCCCCCTGGCGGGTGCCCGTGCCATGGGCCTCCACGTACTGGGTCGCGGCCGGATCAATGCCTGCCCGGGCAAAGGCCTCCCGCACACAGGCGATCTGGGCCCGCACATTGGGGGCCACCATGCCGTTGCTGCGGCCATCCGAATTGACGGCCGAGCCGTGGATCACCGCGTAGATCGAATCGCCGGCCGCCTGGGCCGCGGCCAGGGGCTTGAGCAACACCGCTCCGGCCCCCTCCGAACGGACATAGCCATCGGCGCTGGCGTCAAAGCTCTTGCAGCGCCCATCCGGTGCCAACAGGCCGGCCTTGCAGAAGCTCATCTGAATGCCGGGATGAATCAGGGCCTGCACGCCGCCGGCCAGGGCGGCCTCGGATTCCCCCCGCCAGAGGCTCTCGCAAGCCAGATGCACCGCCACCAGGGAGGAGGAACAGGCCGTGTCCACCGTGAAGCTGGGGCCCTTGAAATCAAAGAAATAGGAGAGCCGATTGGCGGCGATGCACCCGGTGTTGCCCGGCAGCACAAAGGGCTCGTTGTCGGGAGTGATGTAGCGCTCGGGCGAGGCCCAGAGCAGGGAGCTGTAGTCGGCGCTGGAGATCCCCATGAACACCCCGACGGCCTTGCCGCGCACCTGCTCCAGGGGCTGGCCCCCATCCTCCAGGGCCCGCCAGGCCACCTCCAGCAAGAGCCGTTGCTGGGGATCCATGCACACCGCTTCTCGGGGCGTGATGCCGAAAAAGGCCGCATCAAACTGGTCGATCCCCTCCACAAAGCCGCCCTGACGAACGTGCTGGGTGAGGGGATGGGCGGGGTCAGCGTTGTAATGCAGGCCGAGATCCCAGCGATCGGGAGGCACCTCTCGGATCGCGTCGCGCCCGTCCCGTAGAAACTCCCAGAAGCGTTCCGGGTCATCGATCCCGCCCGGGAGCCGACAGCCGATACCGACGATGGCAATCGGTTCGGGCATTGGGAAGATCAAACCAGTCCCATCTTCGCCTAAGGGCTCAACCGAGCGAGAAGCCCAGTGGGATCCGCCGACAGACGATGCTGCTGATACCGCTGGCGCAAGGCTGAATAGCCCTCAGGGTCTGCCAGCCATTGGCGCACCAGTGCTGCCAGCTGCTCCGGCCGACGGATCGTGGACTCCAATCCCCGGGCACGGAAATAACGAGGAGCCAACAACTCCTGGGGCATGGTGGTGCCGTAGTGGTTGAACACCAGGGGGCAGGCCATAAACAGAGCCTCGGTGGCGGTGCGCGCTCCCGGACGACTCACCAGGGCCCAGGCCCGCTGATACAGCGCAGCCATCGCCGCCGGATCCTGGTAGCCCAACGCCTCCACCGCCAGCTCCGGGTGCCGCTCCGCCCACGCCTGCAGCTGCTGGCGCACCGCCGGTCGACGGCCGCACAAGGCCACCACCGCCACCTGACCAGCAAAGGGCAACAACTGCTCCAGCAGCGGGATGTGGTTGTTCGCCCCGTTGGAGCCCGTCCCGAGCACCAGCAGGGGTAGCCCCGCCACGGCCGCCGGAGCGGGCCCGGCGTCGTGATACGCCGGGTAGAGAAGGGGGCCCAGGCCCTCCACCGGCACGCCCGGCCGGCGCTGCCGGACCTCCCGCACCACCTCCTCGGTGAGGGCCCAGAACAGATCGGTGCGGCGACTGAGCCAGTTGCGGCTGAACCCGAAGCCACCGTCGAGTTCGGTGCAGCAGGTGATGCAGTGCAGCTGGGGACCCAGCACCCGCTTGGCCAGATCGAAATGGCCCCGATTGGTGTGCGGGTGGGTGGAGATCAGCACGTCCGGACGGAAGTCCTGGAGCTCCCGGATCAGGTAGCGGCGCCCAAAGAGCACGGTGCCAGGTTTGATCAGGTCTTCCAGTTCCATGGCGCGCCAGTAGAGCTGGTGAAGCCAGGGCCGGCGACGCTGGATCCAGTTGTAGAGCTCCACGCCGCCGCGGTAGGTGCTGCTCGAGTGCTCCAGCACCTGATCCACCCGCACCTCCGCATCCGGGCGCAGCCGCGCTAGCCACTGCTGGATCGCCTCGGCTGCCGCGTCGTGGGCCGTGCCGCCACTGGAGGTGTAGATCAGAACGCGCATTCCGATCAGGCCGGGGAGGGCGCGCGGGCCAGGGCGGCAGCCTGCCGCAGCCCCGTGAGGAGCAGCAGCCAGCCCGCCAGGCCCAGGGCCATGGCCATGGGCCGTCCCGGACCCACCCCCAACCCGTCCAGCAGCCAGCGCGGCCAGAGAGGCCAGCTGACGGCAGGACGCAGAACCCCATCCACGAGGGCCGCGAGCCCGACAAAACCCAGCAGCCGGGCGCACCACTCCAGGCTCAGACGCTGGGCAAAACGCCGCGGCTGGTCGAGGGCATTCACCTGCTGCTGCCAGAAGCACTGCAACGCCGCCAAGCTGATGGGAATGCCGGCGCTGAACACCAGAATCCCCAGCCACCAGATGGGCTGCCACCGCTCAAACACCACCAGGCCGGCGCCAATCAAGACCCAACCCTGGACCAGCACGGCAGCCCGCAGCCACGGCAGCGGCCGCACCGGGCGCCGCCAAAGCCACAGGCCCATCCCAAGCCCATAGCCGAGACCGCCCACGAGCAAGGCCATGCCCAGCCGGCCCGGCCCCATCCCAGCCAGCAGCCAGGCGGGGAAGAGAACCTCACAGCCCGCATACACAAACGCCAACACCATTCCAATCCAACCCAGCGGAGCCAGGGTCGGCTCCCGCAGAAGCTGGACCACCTGACGCCGGAAGCTCACCGGTTCGGGACCAGCGAGCGCCAGACCACCGGTGCCGGCCGGGGCCAGGGCAGCAGCCGGCCAGGGCGCCAGAGCCACGCAAAGGAAAGCCCACAGAAAACTGCAGCCATCCAGCCACAGCACCCCAGGCAGGCCAGCCTCTGCTGCCAACCAAGCCCCGAGGAACGGAGCCAAACTGAGCACCAACCCATCAGAGCTGGCAAACAAACCGGCGGCCCGAATCTGGGCCGGCCCCTCGGGCACCAGGGTGCTGATTAACGACGAAAAACAGAGCACAAGGGCCGCTTCCGCCGCTGCCGAGATGGCGAGCAGGGTCAGCAGGATGGCAACAGGCACCTGGGAGCCAACCTGCAATAGCAACAGGGCCAGCCCCACGGTGACGCCCCCCCCAATGGCGTTGGCCACCAGCATGGTGCGGCGCCGCGGCCAGCCAGCCAGACGCTGGCCCAACAGCGGCAGGATCGCCAGGCGGGCCACCTGAACCACCACCGCCACAGCGGCGAAATCCACCACCCGCCACTGCTGCTGAAAGAGCCACAACCCCATGCCATACAGGCTGGCCTGGGTGCCCAGATTCGACACCAGCTGGCCCAGCCACAGCACGGAGAAAGGCCGCTTCACACGTTGAACAGGAACTCCATCACATCCCCCTCGGCCACCACGTACTCCTTGCCCTCGGCCCGCAGCCAGCCCTTGGTGCGGGCCTCCGCCAGGGAGCCGGCCTCGAGCAGCTGCTGGGTGCCAATGGTCTGGGCGCGGATGAAGCCCCGCTCGAAATCGGTGTGAATCACACCGGCGGCCTGGGGGGCGGTCATGCCGGCCTTGATCGTCCAGGCACGGGTTTCCTTCTCCCCCGTGGTGAAGTAGGTGCGCAGGCCCAGCAGGGCGTAGGTGGCCCGGATCAGGCTCTGCAGGCCCCCTTCCTCCACCCCCAGGCCGGCCAGGAATTCGGCGCGGTCCTCCTCGGGCAACTCGATCAGCTCGGCTTCCACCTGGGCCGAGATGCGCACGGTGCCAGCACCCTCCTGCTCCGCCAGGGCCGCCACCTCTTCGCAGTAGGCATTACCTGTGGCCAGATCGTCTTCGCTCACGTTGGTGGCGTAGATGATCGGCTTGGCGGTGAGCAGCCCCAGGGGCTTCACCATCAGCGCCTCCTCCTCGCTCAGCTCGATGCTGCGGGCGGCACCGCCCTGCTCCAACACCGCCTGGATGCGCTCGAGGGCAGCGTCTTCCACCTGGGCCTCCTTGCTGGTGCGCACCTGCTTCTTGAGCCGCTCCCGGCGCTTCTCCACCTGGGAGAGATCGGCCAGACCCAGCTCCAGGTTGATCACTTCGGCGTCGCGGGCGGGGCCCACCGAGCCGCTCACGTGGATCACGTCGTCGTTCTCGAAGCAGCGCACCACGTGCACGATGGCGTCCACTTCGCGGATGTTGGCCAGAAACTTGTTGCCCAGGCCCTCGCCCTGGCTGGCGCCCTTCACGAGGCCGGCGATATCCACGAACTCCACCTTGGTGGGGATGATCTCCTTGCTGCCGCTCAGATCCGAGAGCAGCTGCAGGCGAGGATCCGGCACCGACACGATGCCCGAGTTGGGCTCGATCGTGCAGAAGGGGTAGTTGGCGGCTTCGGCCTGGGCATTGGCCACCAGGGCGTTGAACAGGGTCGACTTGCCCACGTTGGGCAGCCCGACGATTCCGGCTTTGAGCATGGCTGGAATCTACGGGCCGCAGGTGGAACCACCCACCAGCGAAACTAGGGATCTCTGCCCTCCAGGCCGATTCCCACCCTCACCCCCCCAACGGCGGTGCCCAGCCAGTCCGTGGTTCCAGGTCCCTCCACCAGCTCCCGCCCAGGTCCGCGCCGGCCCTGGCGGAGGCGGCGGGTGTGGGCCGCTGCGGCCGCTGGTTTGGTGCTCGTGGCCGGGCTGGGCCTGGCGCAGCGCCAGCGCAGCGGTGGCCGGGCCGATCTCACGCCCTACACGGTTGTGGCCGTGTCCGGTGAGCTGCCCGGAGTGGTGAGCGCCAGCGGCGAGCTGGAGGCCGAGAAGCGGGTGAATGTGAGCCCGAAGCGCCAGGGGGTGATCGACGAGCTCTACGTGGAGGAGGGCGACCCGGTGCGCCGCGGCCAGGCCCTGGCCCGCATGGATCGCGGCGACCTCGACGACCGTCTCGCCGAGCTCCAGGCCCAGCTCACCTCCGGCCAGGCCCAGCTGGCCCGCAGCCGCAGCGAGATGGAGCGCAACCAACGCCTCTACCGCCAGAACGCCATCAGCCTGAGCGACTACAACACCGTCCGCAGCACCTTCCTGGTGGATCAGGCCGCCGTACAGGCCGCCAAGATGAGGCTGGAAGCGCGCCAGGTGGAACAGGCCGACCTGGTGGTGCGAGCGCCGTTCGACGGGGTGGTGACCCAGCGCTTCGCCGATCCCGGCGCCTTTGTGACCCCCACCACCACCGCCTCCGCCACCGCCGGCGCCACCAGCTCCTCGATCGTGGAGCTGGCCCAGGGCCTCGAGGTGGTGGCGAAGGTGCCCGAGAGCGACATCGGCCGGGTGCGCCTGGGCCAGAGCGCCACGGTGCGCGCCGATGCCTTCCCCGACCAGCGCTTCGAGGCCCGGGTCAAGCGGATCACCCCCCGCGCGGTGAAGCTCAACAACGTCACCTCCTTCGATGTGGTGCTGCGCCTGGTGGGCGACCCCTCCCAGCTGCGCATCGGCATGACCGCCGATGTGGGCTTCCAGACCGGCCGGGTGCAGGCCGACACCCTCGTGCCAACCGTGGCGATCGTCACCGAAGCCGGGCGACCGGGGGTGCTGCTGGTGGGCAAGAAGAACCAGCCCACCTTCCAGCCGGTGGAGCTCGGCATCAGCAGCGGCAAAGACACCCAGATCCTCTCGGGCCTCAAGAGCGGCACCCGGGTGTTCATCGACCTGCCCCCCTGGGCCCAGAAGCGCAAATAGATCGGCGGCTCGGGGCGGGGACCCTCAGGCGGCCAGAAACGTGCGGGCAGCCTCCACAATCCGCCCCGACGCCTGGCCATCACCGAAGGGGTTGTGGGCCCGGGCCATGGCCTCGTAGGCGGCCGGATCATCCAGCAGGCGACTGGCCTCGGCCACGATGTCGGCGCTGTCGGTGCCGATCAGCCGCGCCGTGCCCGCCTCCACCGCCTCGGGCCGCTCGGTGGTGCGGCGCAGCACTAACACCGGCTTGCCCAACGACGGCGCCTCCTCCTGCAAGCCGCCCGAATCGCTCATCACCAGGGTGGCGCCACGCATCGCCGCCACCAGCTGGTCGTAGTCGAGGGGCTCCACCAAAAAGGCGCGGGGATGGTCACCCAGCAGCGCCTGCAGCGGTTCGCGCACCGTGGGATTGCGGTGCAGGGGCAGCAGCAGGGCCGTGTCGGGGTAGCGATCCAGCAGCTCGCGGAAACCGAGGCCGATGTCCTGCAGCCGCTCGCCCCAGTTCTCGCGGCGGTGCACCGTGGCCAGAATCACCCGCTGCGTCTCAAAATCCAGGCCCGGCAGCACGTAGGGAGGCGCCTGCTCCGCCATCAGCAGCAGGGCATCGATCACCGTGTTGCCCGTGGTGAGCACCGTGCCCACCACCCCCGAAGCCCGGCAGTTGGCCGCTGACAGGGGCGTGGGGGCGAAGTGGAGCTGGGTGAGCTGGGAAATCAGGCGCCGATTGGCCTCCTCCGGAAAGGGATCGAGGAGGTTGTCGGTGCGCAGCCCCGCCTCCACGTGGCCCACCGGGATCTGCTCGTAGAAGGCCGCCAAGGCTGAGGCGAAGGCCGTGGTGGTGTCGCCCTGCACCAGCACCAGATCAGGCCGGTGGGTGGTGAACTCTTCCTTGAGGCCCTGCAGGGCCCCGCAGGTGATGTGGGTGAGGGTCTGCCTCGGGGCCATCAGGGCCAGGTCGTGGTCGGCCACCAGGCCAAACAGGCCCATCACCTGGGTCACCATCTCCCGGTGCTGGCCCGTGAGCACCACCCGGGTGCGGAAATCCTCGGCCTGCTGGAACGCCCGGATCACCGGCGCCAGCTTGATGGCCTCCGGACGGGTGCCCAGCACGATCGTGACAAGGGGCTTGGACACCGGGGCGCTGCAGACGGCTGGATCCTACGAACGTTGGCCGGCGCGGATGCCGGGGCTGACAGGAACGCCCGCAGCGGCGAAGCTGGGGCCATTCCGGTGGCCGCCCGATGACAACCTCGCCCTTTCCCCCCTCGCCCTTTCCCCCCTCCCCTTTCCCCCCGGCCGCCCCTCCTGACGCCCCTGCCGCTGCACCGGAGGCGCCCGCACCGGCACCCGCGGCACCCAGCAGCGGTGGTGGCATCCGGCTCGACAACGGCAGCCAGCCCGACACCCTCGAGGGCATCGTGCGCATCGCCAACGAGAAGGGCTATTCCGACGTCCACCTGGGGGTGGGGGAGGAGCCCCGCTACAGGGCCCGGGGCGAGATGGCCGGCACCGGTTGGCCCGTGACCGATGCGGCCACCTTCAACGCCTGGATGCGGGAGATGCTCAGCCCCGTCGAAATCGACGCCTTCCAGCGCGACAAGGAATACGACGGATCCCACGCCTTCCCGTTCGTGCGGGTGCGGATCAACCTGATGGATTCGCTGCGGGGGCCAGCCATGGTGCTGCGGTTGATCCCCCAGAGGATCGCCACCCTCGAAGACCTGAATCTGCCCTCGGTGCTGAAGGAGCTCTGCGCCCGACCCAAGGGCATGATCCTGATCACCGGGCCCACCGGCTCCGGTAAGAGCACCACGCTCGCCGCGATGATCGACTGGATCAACCGCAACATGAGCCGCCACATCCTCACGATCGAGGATCCGGTGGAATTCGTGCACGAGAGCCGGCAGTCGTTGATCCGCCACCGGGAGGTGGGGCAGCACACCAAGCTGTTCCACAACGCCCTGCGGGCGGCCCTGCGGGAAGACCCCGACGTGATCCTGATCGGGGAGATCCGCGACCAGGAAACCCTGGCCACCGCCATTGAGGCGTCCCAAACCGGCCACCTGGTGTTCGGCACCCTGCACACCAACTCCGCCGTCAAGACGGTCGAGCGGGTGCTGGGCATGTACCCGCCGAGCGAACAGGACAGCGTGCGCCGTGCCGTGTCGGAATCCCTGCTGGGGGTGATTGCCCAGGGCCTGCTGAAAACCACCGACGGCAAGCGGGCCGCTTACCACGACATCCTGATCAACACCGACGCCTGCAAGGACTACATCCAGCGCGGCGAACTCGATGAGATCGAGGAAATCATGAAGCGCAGCGCCTTCGACGGCATGCAGACCTCCAACCAGGCCCTGCAGCACTTGGTGGAAGAGAACCGGGTCGCCCCGGAAGACGCCCTCGCCCAGAGCCTCAAGCCCAACGAGCTCGCCCAGGCCCTGCGGGGACGCACCTGAAACGGGCGGGCTAGTGGCTCGCCAGCCGGGCCACCAGCAGCACCGACAGACCCACCGAGAGTCCGAGCATGGCCAGCCGGCCATTCCAGATCTCGGCCTGGGGGGTGAACCCCCGGCGCCAGGCGTTCAGCTCGGTGCCACTCACCAACTCGGTGCCGGTTTCATCGTCAACGCTGGATTCCAGGTGGGTGCTGGGTTCCCGCTCGAGGGTCGAACACTCCTGGTCCTGGCGGGATTCGCGCTCACCGTTGAGGGGGGTCATGGCGCCGCACCGATCCCGCAGGGGCACCAGCCTACGGGCATTAAAAGCAAGCCTGCGATTCATACAGCCGATCCGCCTGCTCCAGGGGCAGCCGGGCCGCCACCGCGAGCTCCAGGGAGCTGTGCTGACCGGCCGTCAGCCGCTGGGCCGCCGCCACCCCGATCATGGCCGCGTTGTCGGTGCAGTAAGCGAGCGGCGCCACGCGCCAGGCCAGGCCATCCCGCTGACAGCGCGCCTCCAGCAGGGCCCGCAGCCGCCGGTTGGCGGCCACACCCCCCACTAGCACCAGGGTGCCCAGCCCCTGCTCCCGGGCGCAACGACAGCTGCGCTCCACCAGCACCTCCGCCACCACCTGCTCAAAGCTCGCGGCCAGGTCGGCCAGGGGCAGGGCCTCGGCTGGGCTGTCTGGGCTGTCTGGGCTGGCTGGGACGGAATCCCGAGCCGCCTCGAGGGCCCGCACCTGGCGCAGCATCGCCGTTTTGAGGCCACTGAAGCTGAAGTCGTAGGGGTAAAAGCCCCCCTCGGGCCGCGACACCCGGCCCTTGGGCAGGGCAAAGCGACGGGGATCCCCATCCAGGCCGGCCGCTTCGATCGCCGGACCGCCCGGATAGCCCAGGTCCAGCAGCCGGGCCACCTTGTCGAAGGCCTCGCCGGCCGCATCGTCGTGGCTGCGGCCGAGGCGCTGGTACTGGCCCGGTCCATCGACCCGCAGCAATTCGGTGTGGCCGCCGCTCACCAGCAGCACCAGGTAAGGGCCGGGGGGCAGGGGATCGCCGAGCTGCACGGAGCAGAGGTGACCCTCCAGATGGTGCACGGCCACAAAGGGTTTGGCATGGAGGCGCGCCAGGGTGCGGCCGGTCACCGAGGCCACCAACAGGGCCCCCACCAGGCCTGGAGCGGCGGTGGCCGCAATGCCATCCAGCTCAGCCAGGGCCACACCGCTCTCCCGACACACCTGATCGATCAGCTGGGGCAGGGCTTCCACATGGCGCCGGGAGGCGATTTCCGGCACCACCCCACCCCAGCGGGCGTGCTCCTCCACCTGGGAGGCCACGGCGCTGGCGAGCACCGTTTGATCCCGCACAATCGCTGCCGCCGACTCGTCACAACTTGTTTCGAGGGCAAGAACCGTCGCCATCCGATTCGGGGAGCTCCCGTACTGTCCAGTGGTGTCATCCTGCCCCGCGGCCCTGCGTCCGATGCGCCGTCTTTTTTCCCGCAGACTCTTCGCAGTCCTGCTCTCCGCCTTCCTGCTTCTCGGCTTCGCTCCCGTGGCCAAGGCGGATGTGGCGGGGCTGACCCCCTGCTCTGAAAGTGCTCGCTTCCAGCAGCGTGCCGCCGGAGCCAAGACCGACCAGGCCAAGGCTCGCTTCGCGATGTACAGCCAGGCCGTCTGCGGCGCCGATGGCCTGCCCCACCTGATCGTGGACGGCCGCTGGAGCCATGCCGGTGACTTCATGATCCCCGGTATCGCCTTCCTCTACATCGCCGGTTGCATCGGCTGGGCTGGCCGCAACTACCTGCGGGCGATTCGCAACGACAAGGACGCCGCGATGAAGGAGATCCAGATCGATCTGCCCCTGGCCCTCAAGAGCACCCTGGCGGCTGCCACCTGGCCCCTGGCCGCCTTTGGCGAGCTCACCAGCGGCAAGCTGCTCGAATCCGACGACAAGGTCACGGTTTCACCCCGCTGAACGGCGAATCCCTGAGCCGTTTCAACTCCCCTGATTTCCAGCCATGAAAAAGTTCCTCACCACCGCTCCGGTGTTCGCCGCCATCTGGTTCAGCGTCACCGCGGGCATCCTGATCGAATTCAACCGCTTCTTCCCCGACCTGCTGTTCCACCCCCTCTAAGGGAATGGCGTCAGATCTCGAGAAGATCGAGTCATCAGCGGCCCTCAAGGGCCGCTTTTTTGTTGCCGCTCCAGATCCGCCAGGTGCGGCGCGCTAACCCGCCAGCCCCATCAACCGCTCGAGCTCCTGCACAGCGCTGTCGAGCTCGCCATTGACCACCACTGCATCAAACTCCGGCGCCGCCGCCAGCTCCACCCGGGCCCGCTCCAGGCGTCGGGCGATGGCCTCCTCCGTGTCGGTGCCGCGGCCCCGGATGCGCCGCTCCAGCTCCGCAAAGCTGGGGGGCTCCACGAAGATCTGAAAGCCGGCCGCAAAGCTGCGCCGCACCTGGCGGGCGCCCTCCAGCTCGATCTCCAGCAGCACCGGTCGGCCCGCGGCGAGCTGGGCCTCCACCGGTTGGCGGGGCGTGCCATAGAGGTTGCCCGCAAATTCGGCCCACTCCAGAAAGCCGCCCTCGGCCACCTGCCGCTCAAAGCCCTCGCGGCTCAGGAAGAAATAGTGCTCGCCCTCCACCTCCCCAGCCCGGGGGGAGCGGGTGGTGGCCGAGATCGACAGCCAGATTTCCGGGTGGTGGCCCAGCAGCCGCTGCACCAGGGTGCCCTTGCCCACCCCGCTGGGGCCGGTGATCAGGGTGAGGCGGCCGGGCGGGGCGCTCATGGCAGGCGTCAGCTCTGGCCAGCAGAGTAGAAGCCAGCCTCGTAGCCCATGGCCCCCTCCCGCCTCCAGGCCCCCTCCCGACTTCAGGCACTCGACGTCACAACCCTGCGGGCGGTGCTGGCCGAATGGCGGCCGCTGCTGCTGCCGAGCCGCTTTGAAAAGGCCCAACAGGCCAGCTCCCATGCCCTGCAGATCGGCCTGCGCAGCCTCAGCGGGGCCCATTGGCTGGAACTGAGCTGGCAGGCGGAAGCGGCCCGGCTGCACACGATCCCGCCGCCACCCCGCCAGGGGGATGGCAGCACCCTGGCCCAACAGCTGCAGCACGCCCTGCGGGGCCTGGCCCTGGTGGAGATCCGCCAGCAGGGCTGGGAACGGGTGGTGGAACTCGGCTTTGCCCGGCGCCCGGGCGAGCCGGCGTTGCGCTGGCTGGTGGCCGAACTGATGGGGCGCTACAGCAACCTGCTGCTCCTGGACGCGGACCGCCAGGTGGTGGCCCTGGCGCGCCAGGTGAAGCCGCAGCAATCACGGCTGCGGCCGATCGGCACCGGCGACCCCTACCAACCACCCCCACCCCTGGCCGGGGAACCGCCGCGGCTGGAGGAGGGCTTCGACAGCTGGCAGCGGCGGCTCCGCCTGGTGCCCCTGCCGCTGCAACAGGCCCTGCGGGAGAGCTACCAGGGCATCAGTCCGGCCCTGGTGCGCCAGCTGCTGCCCACCGGCTGGGGGGATCAGGCCGTCAGCGCCCTCAGCCCCGCCCAGTGGCAGCAGCTCTGGCAGACCTGGCACCGCTGGCTCACGGCGGTGGAGGGCGAGCACTTCGGCTGGCAGCAGACCGCCGAGGGCTACTGCTGCTGGGGCACGGACACGGCCCCCGGGCCCCTCGCCGTCAACCGTGGCCTGGCGACCTATTTCGCCGCCCACCTGGGTGCCCAGGAACTGCTGCAGCGGCGCCAGCAGCTGCGCCACCGGCTCGAGGCTGCCGCCGCGCGTGAAACCCGGCAGGCCAGCGAGCAGGAGGCCCTGCTGGCGGCGGTGCCGGAAGGGGAAGCCCTGCAGCGCCGCGCCGATGCCCTGCTGAGCCAACGGCAACCCAGCCGCCAGTGCATCGATGAGGCCCAGAAGCTCTACAAAACCGCCCGCAAACGGCGCCGCTCCGTGGCGGCGATCACCCCCCGCCTGGAGCTGCACCGGCAGCGGCTGGCCGGGCTGGAGGCCAGCCTCACCTACCTCGACCAGGCCGACAGCCTCGACCAGGTGGCCAGCCTGGCCAGCGAGCTGGAGGCCCTGCTGGGCGACCGCAAGCTCAGCAGCCAGGGGGGCCGGCGCCAGGCCCGTCACGGCCAGGGCGCCGAGGGACAGCCCCAACCCCTGGAGCTGCACACCACGGCCGGCCTGCCCCTGCAGGTGGGCCGTAACCACCGCCAGAACGAATGGATCGCCTTTCGCCAGGCCCGCCGCGGCGATCTCTGGTTTCACGCCCAGGAAATCCCCGGCAGCCACGTGGTGCTGAAGAGTTCCCAGCAGCCGCCGAGCGAGGGGGATCTGCAGGCCGCCGCCGATCTGGCGGCCCACTTCAGCCGGGGCCGCGGCAACCGGCGGGTGCCGGTGGTGATGGTGCCCACCGAGGAGCTGCAACGCATTCCCGGTGCCGCCCCCGGTACGGTGCGTCATCGGGGCGGCACCGTGCTGTGGGGCGAACCGCAACGCGCTCTTAGCCTGCTGCCGGAGCCGTGACCATGAGCCCCGAACCCGAAACCTCACCCACCAACCCGTCCACCGCGGCCCCGCCCCTGGAAGCCCCAGCCCCAATCCGGATCCCCGTCCCCTCCGGAGCTGGAGACCCACCCGACAGCGACTTCCCGGACGAAGTCGACATGAGCCTGGTGGACCACCTCGAGGAGCTGCGCCGGCGGGTGCTGCGCAGCCTGCTGGCGGTGGTGGTGGCGGCGGCGGCCTGCCTGCTGGCGGTCAAACCGTTGGTGCGGATGCTGGAGATGCCAGCCGAGGGCATCCGTTTTCTGCAGCTGGCCCCGGGGGAGTTCCTGTTTGTCTCCCTGAAGGTGGCGGGCTACGCCGGCCTCACCCTGGCCCTGCCCTACGTGCTCTACGAGGGGCTGGCCTTCGTGCTGCCAGGCCTCACCCGGCGCGAACGCAACCTGGTGGCACCAGCGGTGGCGGGCTCAGCCGTGCTGTTCGCCGCCGGCCTGGCCTTCGCCTGGTGGGCCCTGGTGCCGGCTGCCCTGCGCTTCCTGGTGAGCTACGGCGCCGATGTGGTCGAACCGAGCTGGTCGATTGAGCGCTACCTCGACTTCGTGCTGCTGCTGATGGTGGCGACGGCCCTGGCCTTCCAGCTGCCGGTGCTGCAGCTGCTGCTGGGCGCCCTGGGCCTGGTGAAGGCCCAGCCGATGCTGGCGGGCTGGCGCTGGGTGGTGCTGGCCAGCGCCCTGGCCGGCGCCGTGCTCACCCCCTCCACCGATCCGGTGACGATGCTGCTGCTCTCCGGAGCGATCACCGCCCTCTATCTGATTGGGGTGGGACTGGTGGCCTTCACCGAGCGGCTGCGCCCCGCCTAGAGAAGGAATTCACTGGCCCGGCCGGCGGGCATCTCCAGGGCCAGCCCCAGGGCCTTGCCGAGCCGCGGTTTGTCGGTGGTGGTGAGCAACCAACGACGCACCTGGCCCGCCACCCCCAGCCCGTTGAGCAGACCCACCAGCTCCTCGAGCTTGGCGCGGTAGCCCTCCTCGCTCAGCGGGAAGGACTGCTGCTCGAGGTAGGCCCACATCACCTGCAGGTACACCCTGCCCCGGCGCTGCACCAGCTGCAGGTCGTAGGAGACCTGCCAGCGGGCCTGCAGCATGTCCCACACCTCCTGCGCTGACAGGGGTCCATCGCCCGCGGCGGCTGGGGAAAGGGGGCTGGGGGGCTGGGACACGCCCGAGGTCACACAACGGATTGCACAACAGCATGTTGCAGGCCCAGCCGCGGCCGGGCAGTGGTGCCCCGGGGCCGCGCAGGCAAGGTTCATAATGGGCGCCACGTTGTCCCGGCACGTCTTCATGACCCAGATGCCTGCGAGCGCTTCATCCAGCGCCTCAACTGGTGATGTGCCCGGAATGGGTCGTCGGCAGTTCATGAACCTGCTGACCTTTGGATCGGTCACCGGGGTCGCCCTGGGCGCCCTCTATCCCGTGGCCCGCTACTTCATCCCCCCCAAGGCCGCTGGCAGCGGCGGGGGCACCACCGCCAAGGACGAGCTCGGCAACAGCGTCACGGCCACCGGCTGGTTGAGCACCCACAAGGAGGGCGACCGCAGCCTGGTGCAGGGCCTCAAGGGTGATCCCACCTACCTGCTCGTCGAAGGCAGCGATGCCATTGGCAGCTACGGCATCAACGCCATCTGCACCCACTTGGGCTGCGTGGTGCCCTGGAACAGCGGTGCCAACAAGTTCATGTGCCCCTGCCACGGCTCCCAGTACGACGCCACCGGCAAGGTGGTGCGCGGCCCCGCCCCGCTGTCCCTGGCCCTGGCCCATGTGTCGGTCGAGAACGACAACGTGTTCCTGAGCCAGTGGACCGAAACTGACTTCCGCACCGGCGACAAGCCCTGGTGGGCCTGATCCTCCCGATCCCCGTTTCCCCCTTCCCGTCTGTCGCCTGATCCCGTGATGCGTCGTTCCCTCTCCCTGCTGCTTGGCTCTCTGGTGGGCACCGCCCTGAGCCTGGCCGTGCTGCTCGCCGGTGCCAGCCCCAGCTGGGCCTACCCCTTCTGGGCCCAGCAGAACTACGCCAGCCCCCGGGAAGCCACCGGCAAGATCGTCTGCGCCAACTGCCACCTGGCCAAGAAAGCCACCCGGGTCGAAGTGCCCCAGGCGATCTTCCCCGACACGGTGTTCAAGGCCGTGGTTGAAATCCCTTACGACACCAGCGTTCAGCAGGTGTCCGGCGACGGCAGCCCCACCGGTCTCAACGTGGGTGCCGTGGTGATGCTGCCCGAAGGCTTCACCCTCGCTCCCCAGGACCGGCTCAGCGATGAGCTGAAGGAGGAAACGGCGGGGATCTACTACACCCAGTACTCCGACGACCAGCCCAACATCCTGCTGGTGGGTCCGATTCCCGGCGACCAGCACCAGGAGATCGTCTTCCCGATCCTCTCCCCTGATCCGGCCACCGACAGCAGCATCCACTTCGGCAAATACCAGCTGCACGTGGGCGGCAACCGGGGCCGCGGCCAGGTGTATCCCACCGGCGAGAAGAGCAACAACGGTGTGTTCAATGCCCCTGTAAGTGGCCTGGTTTCCGCCATCTCCGCTGGGGACAACGGGGCCTCCGTGGTGGAAATCACCGCAGCCGACGGCAGCAAGTCCAGCGAAACCGTTCCAGCCGGGCCCACCATCACCGTGGCCGTGGGTGAAGCCGTGACCGCCGGTGCACCGCTCACCAACGATCCGAACGTGGGTGGCTTCGGCCAGATTGACGCCGAAGTGGTGCTGCAGAACCCGGTGCGCATCTACGGCCTGCTGGCCTTCTTCGCCGCCATTGCCCTGGCCCAGATCATGTTGGTGCTCAAGAAGCGCCAGGTGGAGAAAGTCCAGGCCGCTGAAGGCCTCATCTGAGCAGCGTGCTTGCCACCTTCACCTCTCCGGGGCCCCTGGTTTTCCAGCTGGGCCCCGTTGCCTTGCGGTGGTATGGCCTGCTGATCGCCGTGGCCGTGCTGCTGGGGCTCAGCCTGGCCACCCGCCTCGGCCGGGCCCGCGGCATCGAGCCCGGCCTGATCGCCGACCTGTTGCCCGTGCTGGTGCTGGGGGCGGTGATCGGCGCCCGGCTCTATTACGTCGCTCTGGAATGGCGCCAGTATTCCGGCAACTGGCTGGATGCGATCGCCATCTGGCGCGGTGGCATCGCCATCCACGGCGCCCTGTTGGGGGGCACCCTCGCCACCGTGCTCTTCTGCCGCTGGCGGCGCCAGCCCTTCTGGCCCCTGCTCGATGTGCTGGTTCCGGCCGTGGCCCTCGGTCAGGCCATCGGCCGCTGGGGCAACTTCTTCAACTCCGAGGCCTTCGGCCGGCCCACGGATTTGCCCTGGAAACTCTTCATCCCGGTGGCCCAGCGGCCGGTGGAATTCCTCGATCAGGCCCACTTCCACCCCACCTTCCTCTACGAGTCGGTGTGGAACCTCGGGGTGTGCCTCCTCCTGCTGGTGCTGTTTCGCCAAGCCAGCCGCGGCCGCATCCAGCTGCTCCCCGGGGCCCTGAGTTGCGTGTATCTGATGGCCTACAGCAGCGGACGGGTGTGGATTGAGGGCCTGCGGCTCGATCCCCTCTGCCTGCTGGCCAATCCCCCCTTCTGCGAGGGCGGCCTGCGCATGGCCCAGCTGGTGAGCCTCGTGCTGATCGGCCTCGGCGCTGCCGGGCTCTGGTGGCTCTACCGCCGCCGCCGTCCCTTTCCCGACCCCAGTGGAGTGTCCATTTGACCGCCTCACCCGCCGCCGCTGATCCCGGCCTGACCCCCAAACCGGTGTGGATTGTCGGTGCCGGCCCCGGTGCCCCCGACCTGCTCACCTTGCGGGCAGCCCGGATGATCGAGCAGGCAGACGTTCTGGTGTGGACCGATTCCCTCGTCAATCCCCAGATCGCAGCCCTGGCCCCCGAGGGCTGTGAGCAGGTGCGCACCAGCACCCTCACCCTGGAGCAGGTGATGGAGGTGGTGCTGGATCGGGCCAGGGCCGGCAAGACCGTCGTGCGTCTCCACGACGGCGACCCCTGCCTCTACGGCGCCATCGCCGAACAGATCTGCCGCCTGGCCGATGCGGGCATCGGCGTGGAGGTGGTGCCGGGCCTGAGTGCCTACCAGGCCGCCGCCTCGGCCCTGCAGAGCGAACTCACCATCCCCGGCCTGGTGCAGACCATCGTGCTGGGCCGGGCCGGTGGCCGCACCGGCGTACCCGAACGGGAAGCCCTGGAGCGGTTGGCAGCCCTGCGGGCCTCCCTCTGCCTCTACCTCAGTGCTCGGCACGTGGATGAGGTGCAGGCCGAGCTGCTGCGCCACTACCCCGCCGACACCCCCGTGGCAATCGGCTACCGGGTGAGCTGGCCTGACCAGTGGCTCAGCGTCGTTCCCCTGGCTCAGATGGCCCAGGTGAGCCGCGAGCGGTCCCTGATCCGCACCACCCTGTACGTGGTGAGTCCGGCCCTGGCCGCACCGGAAGAGGCCCGCTCCAAGCTCTACTCAGCCAGCCACAACCACCTGTTCCGGGGCGGCGCCTGAGGCGGCGTCTCCATAGAGCTCCCGGGCCAGCCGGTCGCGATCAAAACGGCAGCCCAGGCGCTCCACGATCGCCTCCACATCCCGAGCTCCATTGCCCAGGCAGCAGGTGCCCCCCGGTGACGGCGTGACGTTGAACACCAGGCCTGGACAGGCCGCAATGCTGGCTTCACCCAGCATCAGCTTGCGGTTGATCTTGTCGATCAGCTGGGGGCGCACCCCGCCATAGCCCTCGGCGAAGCTGAGATCACGGAGCTGCATGCCGGGCACAATCTTGCGGGCATCAGCCAGAAACAGGCGCCGCCGCAACCAGGGCACCTCGAACAGCAGGTTCTTGAGGATGTAGTTGCGGATGTCGGCGATGCGGAACAGCTGCCAGAACACGGACAGCACGGCCCAGTCGAGCCGCAGCACCTTCAGAAATTCCCAGAAGGAAGCCGGCTTGTAGCGCTCCAGCAGCGGCAGCAGCAGGGCGGTGGGACCGAAGCGGGTCTTGCCGGGGGCCCGCACGTCCGGGTCGCCGTGGATGGCGGCGAAGGGCAGCTTGTCGTTCTGCACCGTGTACACCTTGCCCTGGAGCAGGTCGGGGGTGAAGTAGAAGCTGCCGGCCACCGGCAGGCAGGAATACTCGAGCCCATAGCCCATGCGCTGGGCCATCAGCAGGCTGTGGGCACCGGCGTTCACCACCACGTGGCGGGCCCGCACGCTGCGCGCCACTTCACCGGCGGCGCTGGAGCAACCGGGGGTGGGAGCCAGCGCAACCCGAAAGGCATCTCCCTCGGGGGTGATGGTGCCCACGCTGGTGCCGAGCTGCACGGTGAGCTGGCGGTCGGTGCCAGCCACGGCGGCCTCCGCCTGGGCCACAAACGAGGCCGAAAGCTCCTCGTAATCCACGGCGGTGTAGGTGCGGCGGATACCGATGGCCACCAGCTCTTCCGGACGGGGCTGGCCGTTGAGCAGGGCCACCTGGGGTTCCCACTCAGCGATCTGTTCCTGATCGAGCAGTTCCATCGCCGGGAAATGGGGCGAGAAGCGCGCAAAGCGCTCCCGCAGGAAGGCACACTCCTTCTCCCCCACGCCGAGCACCATTTTCGGGGTCCGGAACACGCAGCGATCGCGGGTGGCTGGATCGAGCAGATCGGCGTAGTGCACGATCATTTCGGCCGTGCGCTTCACCCGCACCGCCTTCTCCAGGGTGTAGTTGGTCTCGATGTCGCCGCAGTGGATCGTCTGGCTGTTGTTGGTGGCCTTGGAATTCACCCGGGCTAGGGCGTCGTAGCGCTCCACTAGCAGGATCCGCCCCACATCGGTGTAGCGGGCCAGCTCAAACAGCAGCGCGGTGCCACACACCCCACCCCCCACGATCAACACATCCACGTCCTGGGATGGGGGGTCGAGCTGCGCTGGATGGATGGGCGCGGGATCGGGGGCCGGGGTGTCGGGGGTCGCGCTCACACGGTGGGACTGGTTCTGCCCCCATGGTGGCGGATGGGCCGCCGGCCGTGTTTTAAGCTCCTTGGGTGCGGGCGATTAGCACAGCGGTAGCGCACTTCCTTCACACGGAAGGGGTCACTGGTTCGAATCCAGTATCGCCCATCTTCACTGGCTGAAATCAACCAGCCGTTCTGGCATCAGCCAGGCCAGCACTGGTGTTTCAGGGTCTGCCACCGGTCCGACCAGGGCCCACCCAGGAGCCGGCTGGCGGGCCGGCCTTTTCCCGGCAGAATGGCCAGATTCAGCTTCTGGCTTCGCCGATCCGGTGTCGGACTCCCCCATCCCCGAGCCCATCCCCGCCCTGCGAGCCCTAGGCCAGGCGCTCCGCCAGGGACGAGAAGCTCAGGGCGTGGGCCTCGGCGAGCTGGCCAACCGCCTCAACATGGGGCAGGAACAGCTGCAGGCTCTGGAAGCGGGCGATGCCGGCCGCCTGCCGGAGCCGGTTTTCGTGATCGCCCAGGCCCGGCGGGTGGCCAACAGCCTGGCCATTGATGTCAACGGCCCGCTTCAGGCCTTGCGGGACTGCGGCGCCTTCCAGGCCAACCCCGTGAAGGTGGGCGAACTCTCCCCCCGCCCCAAAGTGCGTTCGCTGGGCCAGACCGGCAACATCCCCCTGCAGACCATGGGCCAGATCGCCCTAGCGGCAGGCGTTCTGGCGGCCATCATTGGCGGCGGCAACGCCGGCTGGCAGCAGTGGCAACACCTGCAGTGGCAACGGCAGCAGGCCCGCCAAGCCCAGCCCGCTGCCGCCCCCAAGGCCCCTTCCACCAAGGCAGCCTCCCCCAAGGCAGCTCTCAAGGCACCCCCCACGCCCTCCCCGGCAGCGGCTCCCAGCCCCCGCCCAACCCCTGGCCAGACCGACCAGCTGCTGTTGCGCAGCCGCCAGCCCAGCTGGCTGGAAGTGAAGACAGAAACGGGCACCACCCTGTTCCGGGGCACCTTCCAGGGTGAGCGGCCCTTCCCCCTAGGCGGGGGGCTGGTGGTTCTCGCTGGCCGGCCCGACCTGGTGCAGGCCCAGATCGGTTCCGGACCAGCCCAATCCCTGGGCCCGATCGATCAGGTGCGCTGGCGCCGCTTCAAGGCTCCGGCACCCTGAGCCCAAGGCCGCAGGCCTCCTGCACCACGGACCCGCAGGAGCGCAGGCTCCAGCGCTCCAGGCTGAGATCCATCTCGGGTTGGCCCGGCGGCGGCGCTGCCGGCTCGAGGGCAATGCTGACCGCACCGGAGAGGGACTGCACCCGCAAGCCGGCGATCACGGCGGCGGGCCGGCGATCCAGGGCCGCCGCCAGGCGCAGCAACAGCGCCATCGACGCCACCGTGCGGCGCTGGTCGCGATCTTCGATCAGCTGCCAGGACTCATGGCGCTTCTTCGGCAGGCTGCGCCGGTGGTACCTGCCGATGGCGGCCACCATCCGGTGTTCCGCCTCGGAGTAGCCCAGCAGCTCGCCGTGGCGGATCAGATACCAGCTGTGCTTGTGGTACGCCGAAATGTTGATGCTCTTGCCGCAGGTGTGGAGCTGGGCAGCAGCCCAGAGCAACTCCCGCCCGGGGCCGTCGTCGTGGTGCAGCAGGCCGCGGGACTGGTCGTAAAGGCTGAGGGCGTGGACCGCCACCCGATCGGCCCGGGCCCGATCAACGCCGAAACTCTGGGCCAGGTGCAGCACCGTGCGCTGGCGGATCGTGCTCTGGAAGGCAAAGCGATCGCCGAGCAGCCCGTTGCGCAGCATCCAGTCCACGATCAGGCCCTCCCGCAGGGCCCGGTCACACACCACCAACTCCCGCACCTGGAGCATGGCCATGGCGGTCTGCAGGATCAGGGCCCCGGGCACGATGATTTCCGCACGCCGGTCGTTGATGGCGGGCAGGGCGCGACGCTGCTCCGGGCTCATGGCCAGCAGCCGGGCGGTGAGCTGGTCAACACGCTCCCGGCTGAGCCGGTAGCCCTGCAGCTTGAGCGGAGGTTTGGGATCCTCCGCCGCCGCCAAAGCCGCCAGGGCCATGGCCGTGCCGCTCGTACCCACCATCAGCGGCTGTTCCCCCGGGCGCAACGCCGCCTTCACCTCGGCCACGGCGGGGTCGAGGGCCCCCTGGATGTAGGCCTGAAGAAAGGAACGGCGGTCAGCCGACAGGGGGTCTTGTTGGCAGAACTCCCGCTGGAGCCGCACCGCACCGATGCGGGTGCTGCTGAAGGAGCGGCCATCCCGGCCATCGGCCAGCACCAGTTCCGTCGAGCCGCCGCCGATGTCGATGATCAGGTGGGGCTGGTCACCGAAGGCCATGCCGGAGAGCACGCCCAGGTAGATCAGCCGGGCCTCCTCCGGGCCGCTCACCAGATCCACATCCAGATCGAGCTGCTCCTGCAGGGCCACCAGAAAGTCACGACCGTTGGGGGCTTCCCGCACGGCGCTGGTGGCCGCGGTGACGATCTGCTCCACGCCATGGCTGAGGGCCAGATCGCGGTCGTGGCGGAGGGTGCGGAAGGCGCGCTCGATCGCCTCGGCACTGAGTTCGCCGGTGTGGGGATCCCGTTCCCCCAACCGGGTGGTGGCCTTCTCGGCGAGCACCACCGAGAAGCTGCACAGCTCTGGATCCACCTCCGCCACCAGCAGGTGAATCGAATTGGTGCCGATATCGATCGCGGCCACCCGGCGCCGGCCGGCCTGCGTGAGGGTGGGGGCCTGGACCATCAAGCTCGGCAGCAGCCGCTGGGGCGCCACTTTGCCATCCGTGGTCCTGGCAGGCGGGACACCTAGGGTTCGCCGCAACGGAATGGGGGCATGGCCAACTCCGCGATCGGCGCCAAGTTGGGCGCCTGGCTCGAACTGGTGCGCTGGCACAAGCCCAGTGGCCGTCTGATCCTGCTGATTCCCGCCGGCTGGAGCCTCTGGCTCACCCCCAATGCCCCGCCTCCAGCGCTGCTGGTGGGGCTGATCGTGCTGGGAGGGCTGGCCGTGAGTGCGGCGGGCTGCATCGCCAACGACCTCTGGGACCGCCGCATCGACCCCCTGGTGGAGCGCACCCGCAGCCGGCCCATCGCCGATGGCCGTGTCGGGGTGGGGGAAGCCACGGCGTTGCTGGTGCTGGCCCTGCTGCTGGCCCTGGCGGTGCTGCTGGTGTTGATGGGAGGCCTGCCGGCCAGCAGCCGCAGCCTCTGCCTGCTGCTGGCGCTCGCGGCCCTGCCGCCGGTGCTGCTCTATCCCTCCGCCAAGCGCTGGTTCGGCTACCCCCAGCTGGTGCTGGCGCTGTGCTGGGGCTTCGCCGTGCTGATTCCCTGGGCCGCCGCCACGGGCTCCCTGGCCGGCGGCTGGCCCCTGGCCCTGGTGTGGCTGGCCACCCTGCTGTGGACCTTCGGCTTTGACACGGTGTACGCCATGGCCGACCGGGACGACGACCGGGCGATCGGGGTGCGCAGCAGTGCCCTCAGCTTGGGCCAGCAGGCCCCTCTGGCGGTGGGCGTGAGCTACGGCCTGGCCGCCCTAGCCCTGATTCTGGCCGCCGGCCTGCAGGGCTGCGGCTGGATCACCTGGCCGCTGATGCTGCTGGCCGCCGCGGGCATGCAGCGCGAAGCCGCCCTGCTGCGCCGCCCCCAGCTGCCACGGTCCGCCTATGGCCGCCACTTCAGCCGCCAGGTGCAGCTCGGCGGCCTGTTGCTGCTGGCCCTGGTGCTCGGGCAACTGCCATGAGCCAGCCCCTCGGCCGCTCGATCCGCCTGCCCGAGCCGCTGCGGCCCGGGGATCGGGTGCAGCTGGTGGCGGCCAGCTCGGCCCTGCTGGGGGAAGACGCCCAGGCCCGGCTGCAGGCCGGCATCGCCGTGCTTGAGGGCTGGGGGCTGCAGGTGGAGCCCGCCCCGCTGCAGGGTCGCCGCTGGGGGTACCTGGCCGGCCGCGATCCAGAACGGCGCGGCGACCTGGAAGCGGCGGCGCGGCGGGGGGCGGAGCTGCTCGCCTGCGTGCGAGGAGGCTGGGGGGCCGCCCGCCTGTTGGAGGAGCCCCTGGGCCTGCCGCACCGCTGGCTGCTGGGCTTCTCCGACGTCACCTCCCTGCTCTGGGCCCAACTGGCCCAGGGCCAGGGCGGCGCCATCCACGGCCCCCTGCTCACCACCCTGGCCGCCGAGCCGCCCTGGAGCCAGGAGCGGCTGCGACGGCTGCTGTTCGGCGAACCCCTGGCCGACCTCCAGGGGGTGGGCTGGAGTGGCGGCACCGCCGCAGGCCCCCTGCTGGCAGCCAACCTCACGGTGGCCACCCACCTGCTCGGCACCCCCCACCTGCCGGATCTGCGCGGCGCGATCCTGGTGCTGGAGGACGTGGGCGAGGCCCCCTACCGGATCGAGCGGATGCTCACCCACTGGCGCCTCAGCGGCGCCCTGCAGCAACTCGCGGGCATCGGCCTGGGCCAGTTCAGCGACTGCGACGACGCGCCCTCGGAGGACGGGCCCTCTGAGGGGCCGTCCTCCGACCAGGAGCTGGATCGCTTCAGCCTCGAGCAGGTGCTGCGCGAGCGCACCGCCGACCTCGGCGTGCCGGTGGTGAGTGGCCTGCCCGTCGGCCACGTCGCCGGCAATGCGGCCCTCCCCCTGGGGGCCTGGGCCGAACTCGACGCGGACCGGGGCCAGCTGCGGGTGCTGCCCAGCTGAGCGCCCGAGCCGCTCAGCGCCGGCCCGCCAACACCGCTTCCGCCACGGTGAGATCAAAGCGGGTGGTGAGCTTGATGTTGGACGGGGGCGCCTCCAGCACCTGCACCGGCAGCCCCAGCCGTTCAAACAGGGCCGCGTCATCGGTGACGCTCCAACCCTCCGCCGTGGCCGTGGCGTGGGCGGTGCGCAGCTGGGCCACGGGGAATCCCTGGGGGGTCTGGGCCGCCCAGAGCCCGCGACGGTCCGGGGTGCCGGTGATCGTGCCCGCGCCATCCACCTGCTTGATCGTGTCGGTGACCGGGGTGGCGGCAATCACCGCGGCGCCCCCGTTCACGGCGGCGGCGCAGCGCTCCAGCAGGGCCGGCTCCACCAGGCAGCGGGCACCGTCGTGGATCAGCACCCCCGCAGCCTCCGCCGGCAGGGCCGCCAGCCCGCGGCACACCGACTCCTGACGGGTGTCGCCTCCCAGAATCCAGTGCACCGGCCGGTCGGGGCCAGCGGCCGCCACGATCGCGGCGATCGCCTCCGCATCCACAGGCTGGCCGACGATGCCGATCCAATGAATGGCCGGGCAGGCCAGGGCGGCCTCCAGGGTCCAGGCCAATACGGGCCGGCCCGCCACCGGCAGCAGCAACTTGTTGCCCTCGGCCCCCATGCGGCGGCCGCTACCGGCGGCGGCGATCAGCAAATGCACAAGCGACTCCTGGGAAACGGGGCAAACCGGATTCGATCCATACAATCAGGCCGCCGATCCCGTGCCTTTGCGATGCGCGCCCTGTTTCTGATTCCGGGCGGCAGCAGCCAGCAGCTGCAGAGTTTTGCCGCCGTGGCTGCGGTGGCCGACCAGCTAGGGGCCGAGGTGCAGGTGGTCTGCCCGCTGGCCGCCGTGCCCCTCTGGAGCCTGCATCCGGGCGTGAACCGGGCGATGCCCTTTGCCTACGACCAGGCCACCCTTGCCGACTGGGCCAACCTGATGGGATCGGTGCGGGAACCGGATTTCCAGCTGTGCCTCAACCTGGCGCCCAGCCGGCAGATGGACCTGATGCTGTCGATGAGCCACATCCCCACCCGGGTGGCCGCCGCTGGCTTTTCCGCCACCGAGCGGATCACTCCCGTGGCGGGCGGCTGGCCCAACCAGGCCTGGGAGGCCTTCCTCCAGCCGATCGGCGTACGGCTCGATGCCGACGCCTTCCGGCTGCCCCTGCCCCAGGGTGATCTGGAGGCGGCCGCGGCGGCCCTACCCACCGGCGATGGCCCGGCCCTGCTGCTCGCCCCCTCCGGTGAGGCCAGCGACTGGCCCGCAAACCAGTGGCAGGCCCTGCCGGCCGCGATCCGCAGCAAGCTGCCCAACCTGCGAACCCTGCAAGCCCTGCCCGGCAGCGCCAAGTTGCGCGGGCGCGCGGCCCAGATCGCCAGTGCCGATGTGGTGCTGGCCAGTGATCCGGTGGCAATCGAACTGGCCCTGCTGCTCGGCCTGCCCCTCGTGGCCCTTGGCCGGGACGCCTCCAGCCTGCCGAGCCGGGCCGGGGTTCAAGGCCTGGGATCGGCCACCCACCTGAACCAACTCGGCACCCCCGAGGTGCTGGCCGCCCTGGGCCTGGGCTAGCCGCGCCATACGATCACCGGCACTGACGCCAGCCCTGTGATGTCCAGCTCCGCCCCCCTGGCCGGTCACGTCGCCCTGGTCACCGGTGCCAGCCGGGGCATCGGCCGTGCCATCGCCCTGGAATTGGGCGCCGCCGGAGCCCAGGTGGTGGTCAACTACGCCAGCTCGTCTGAGGCCGCCGAGGCGGTGGTGGCAGCGATCACGGCCAGCGGCGGCCAGGCCTGGAGCCACCGGGCCAACGTGGCCGACGAAGGCGAAGTGGATGCCATGGTCAAGGCGGTGCTGGAGAAGGCCGGCCGGCTCGACGTGCTGGTCAACAACGCCGGCATCACCCGGGACGGGCTGCTGATGCGCATGAAAACCGCCGACTGGCAAAGCGTCATCGACCTCAACCTCACCGGCGTATTCCTCTGCACCCGCGCCGTGAGCCGGGCGATGCTGAAGGCCCGCTCCGGCCGCATCATCAACATCACCTCGGTGGTGGCCCTGATGGGCAACCCCGGCCAGGCGAATTACAGCGCCGCCAAGGCCGGTGTGATCGGCCTCACCCGCAGCAATGCGGCCGAATTCGCCGCCCGGGGCGTCACCGTCAATGCGGTGGCCCCGGGCTTCATCGAGAGCGATATGACCGCCGAGCTCGACAAGGAGCCGATCCTGGCGGCCATCCCCATGGGCCGGATGGGCAGCGCCGCCGAGGTGGCCGGTGCCGTGCGCTTCCTGGCCGCCGATCCCGCCGCCGCTTACATCACCGGCCAGGTGCTGCAGGTGGATGGCGGCATGGTCATGCGGTAGCGCCTCCAGCAGGGGGGCTCAAGGGTTGGTGATCGGCTGACCCAGCTCCTCCCGCAGGCGACGGATCCGCTGCAGCAACCGCAGCCGCCGGCTGCGGGCCGTGATGGTGAGGAACAACCGCACCGGCACGTAGACCAGCGCCATCGCCACCCCGAACACCGCCACCAGCACAAACACCATGGCGTTGGCGCTGGTGGCGGGATCGAGGGCCATCGCCTCATCGGCACTCTCGAGGGCCGTCTGCAGCAGATCTTCCATCCCCAGACCCACGCCGTAGCCAGACCCTATCGAGCCCGGCGCCGTTCAGCAGCCTGCGGCCGCCCATCGATTCGGCTTTCCCCACCCCACACCACCTCCCGGGTGGCAAGCCGCTGTGGGACCCTGAAAACCATTGCGTCAATTCCGATTCCATGGCCAAGCTGATCAGCTTCTCGGATGCCTCCCGCAGCGCCCTGGAACGGGGTGTCAACGCCCTGGCCAATGCGGTGAAGGTCACCATTGGCCCCCGCGGCCGCAACGTGGTGCTCGAGAAGAAATTCGGCGCCCCCGACATCGTCAATGACGGCGTGACCATCGCCAAGGAGATCGAACTCGAGGATCCCTTCGAAAACGTGGGCGCCAAGCTGATGCAGCAGGTTGCCAGCAAGACCAAGGACACCGCCGGCGACGGCACCACCACCGCCACCCTGCTGGCCCAGGCCCTGGTGCGCGAAGGCCTCAGGAATGTGGCCGCCGGTGCCAACCCCGTGGGCTTGCGCCGGGGCATGGAACAGGCCACCGCCCACATCGTCGCCGGCATCACCGAGCGCTCCCAGGCCGTGGCCGGGGACGCCATTCGCCAGGTGGCGGCGGTGAGCTCGGGCAACGACGACGAGATCGGCCGCATGATCGCGGAGGCCATGGACAAGGTGAGCGCCGACGGCGTCATCACCGTGGAGGAATCCACCTCCCTCGCCACCGAGCTGGAGATCACCGAGGGGATGGCCTTCGACCGGGGCTACAGCTCCCCCTACTTCGTCACCGACCAGGAGCGGCGGGAGTGCGTCTTCGAGAACGCCCTGATCCTGATCACCGACCGCAAGATCAGCAGCATCACCGACCTAGTGCCCGTGCTGGAAGCGGTCTCGAAGAGCGGCCGACCTCTGCTGATCCTCTCCGAGGACGTGGAGGGTGAGGCCCTGGCCACCCTGGTGGTGAACAAAAACCGCGGCGTGCTCCAGGTGGCCGCCGTGCGGGCGCCCGGCTTCGGCGATCGCCGCAAGGCCATGCTCGCCGACATCGCCATCCTCACCGGCGCCACCGTGGTGAGCGAAGACCAGGCCATGACCCTGGAGAAAACCGGCCTGGCGGACCTGGGGCAGGCCCGTCGCATCACCATCACCAAGGACTCCACCACCATCGTGGCCAGCGGTGAGCACCAGGCCGCCGTCGCCGACCGCGTGGCCTCGATCAAGCGGGAACTGGACAACACCGACTCCGACTACGACCGGGAAAAGCTCAGCGAGCGGATCGCCAAACTGGCCGGCGGTGTGGCGGTCATCAAGGTGGGCGCCCCAACCGAAACCGAGCTGAAGAACCGCAAGCTGCGCATTGAAGACGCCCTCAATGCCACCCGGGCTGCCGTCGAGGAGGGCATCATCGCCGGGGGTGGTTGCACCCTGCTGGAGCTCGCAGAAGGGCTGACCGCCCTGGCCGCCTCCTGCCAGGGGGATGAGCGCACCGGCATTGAGATCGTGCAGCGGGCCCTGGCCGAGCCGGTGCGCCAGATCGCCCACAACGCCGGGGCCGATGGCGCCGTGGTGGCCGCAGAGGTGCTGCGGCTGGGCAAGGGCTACAACGCCCTTACCGGCGTCTACGAAGATCTCCTCACCGCGGGCATCCTCGATGCCGCGAAGGTGGTGCGCCTGGCCCTCCAGGACGCGGTGTCGATCGCCTCGTTGCTGATCACCACAGAAGTGGTGATCGCCGACAAGCCCGAACCCGAACCCGCCCCCGGCGGCGACATGGGTGGCATGGGCGGCATGGGCGGCATGGGTGGCATGGGTGGCATGGGTGGCATGGGCATGCCCGGCATGATGTGAGGCTCAGAGGGAGCTCACCAACCGGGCGTGGATGCGGCAAACCGTCATCGCCTGGGGTGGTGGGCTGCTGCAGAGCTTTCCCAATTCCCGGTTGAGCGCCTGCACCTGGTTGACGTGAAAGCTGCTGATCGGGATGGTGAGCACCACCAAGCTCAACAGCGCCAGGGGTGATTGGGTCATGGCGGCCTCCTGCCCTGCCCCCATCCAACGCGGGAGCCACTGCCCCCTTCAGTGTGCAGCGAGGTTCAACACGCCGCCACGTAGGCCGCCACCTGGAGATCAACGCCGGTGATGGCCGTGCCCACCACCACGGCATCGGCACCGGCAGCGAGGGCCTGCCGAACCTGCTGGGGGCTGGCAATGCCGCCTTCGCAGATGAGGCTGACCGCCTCGGGCAGCTCCTGCCGGAGCTGGGGCAGCAACTCCCAGGCGGGTGGCCGCTGTCCCGCCGTGGCTTCGGTGTAGCCATAGAGGGTGGTTCCCACCCACTCGCAGCCGAGGGCGGCGGCTCCCACGCCATTGGCCAGGGAGTCGACATCCGCCATCAGCGGGGCCCCCAGCTCCCGCCGGGCCCGCTGGATCAACGCCTCCAAGGCCTCACCGCCAGGGCGGAACCGCTCGGTGGCATCGATCGCCACCACATCGGCCCCGGCCCCCCACACCGCCCGGATCTCCTCCCAGCCAGGGGTGATGTACACGGAGCTGTCGGGATAGGTGCGCTTCCACAGCCCCACGATCAGGGCCCCCGGGCAGCGGCGCCGCACGGCACCGATGTGTTCGGGGCTCTCCAGCCGCACCCCGGTGGCGCCATTGCGCAGGCTGGCCTCAGCCATGGCGGCGATCACATCGGGATCGCGCATGGGGGAGCCCTCGGGGGCCTGCACCGACACGATCAGTCCGGAGGGTTTCACTCAGCTGGCCAGGGGGAAGGGGTTGGCAGCGGAGCCCGCGCCGTGGTGGCCATCCGCCTCGAGCTCCTCGGCATCGGGCAGCCAGGCACGCAAGGGCTGCAGCGAGGGTGGCGCCGGTGCTGCGGCGCCGCCCGGCACCACGCTGAGCTGGGGCCACACGCGAACGGGCTGCGGCTGGACGCTCGGGGGCTGCAGCAGGCCGGCCCGATCCTGCAGCCAGGCCGCAGCATCCGCCCCCTGACTGGCGGACAGCGGGCCTGCAATCAGCGCATCTAGGGCGACCAGGCCCCGACGGTGCACCCACTGCTGCACCAGCCGTTCGGCCATGGGCTGGTCCCGTTCGGCCACCGCCGCCAGCAGACGATCCGCCAGGTCGGGACGGGCTGGCGGGGGAAAGCTGGGGGGCAGGGTCACGGGAGGGCTGGCTAGGTGAGCTTGCGATCCAGAAGGGGCCGGATCAGCAGGAACAACCCGGCGGCCAACAGGGCGAGCACCCCCAGGCAGGTGGCGCTGCTGAGCTGGCCGTAGGGGGCCTCCAGCACCACGGCGGTGAGGGAGACCTGTCCGGCGTAGGCGGCACGAATCGGTTCAATCGCGAAGGTAAGGGGATTCAGGGCCGCTAGCCAGCCCAGCCAGGCCGGCATGAACGACAACGGGGCCAAAGCGGTGCTGGCAAACAGCAGGGGCAGGTTGGCCACGAAGATCACCGCGATCAACTCGATATGGCCCGGCAGGGCAAAGGCCAACCCCAGGCTCAGGGCCGTCACCGCAAACACCAACAGCAGCAGGGTGACCAGCACCAACAGCAGGCCAGCGGCACCGGGCCAGCCGTAGCCGAGCAGGGCCGCAGTTCCCATGATCGCCAGGCTCTGCACCAGGCTCAAGGAGGTGATGTAGAGCACCGAGGCGAACACAATCGAGCTGCGGGAGCGCAGGGGCGCCACCAGCAACCGGTTGAGGAAGCCAAACTCCCGGTCGAACATCACCGGCAGGCCCGCGTTCAGGGCGGCACTGAAGGCCGTGAACACGATCACGCCGGCCCCGAGGAAGCGCCCGTAGCTGGTCCCCCCCGGCAAGAGCCCGGCGGGCGCCTTGGCGAACAGGGCCCCAAACAGCACCAACCAGATGAGGGGTTGCAACACGCCCGCCACCAGGGTGGAAGGGCGCCGTTGCAGCTGCACGAACAGCCGCCGGGTGAGCGCGAAGGTTTCCTGGCTGATCTCAGCCCAAGCGGAGGCCTCGGGCGGGGAACCCGGAACGGGATCGCGGACTGGGGGAGGAGCGGGAAGGGTGGTGGTCATCACATGCTCGCTTTGCGTTCGGCCTTGGGATCGCGGCTGCCGGCCACGGCCAGCTCCGCATCCATCAGGGTGCGGCCCGTGGCCTGGAGATAGACATCATCGAGGCTGGGGCGGCTCTGGGCCAGGGCGAACACCGGCAGGTCGGCCTCGGCCAGCTGCCGGCGCAGCTGCTCGATCACACCGTCGTGCTCAATTACCAGGTTGAGGGAGTAGCCCTGGGCCTGGTTGACCACCACCTGGCGCACCCCAGCGCAGGACTGCAGGATGCCCTGCACCCGGGCCGCCTCATCGGCATCGCTGAACTCCCGCACCCGCAGGGTGACCCGATCGCCCCCCAGGGCCCCCTTGAGCGCCGAGGGTGCCCCTGCGGCGATCACCTTGCCGGCCTCGATGATCGCCAAGTGGTCGGCCAGGGCATCCACCTCCTCGAGGTAGTGGCTGCTGAGCAACACGGTGGTGCCGCCGTCGCGCAACTGGCGCAGCACGCCCCAGATGGCCGCGCGGCTTTCAATATCCAGGCCGACCGTGGGTTCATCCAGCACCAGCACCTGGGGCCGGTGCAGCAGGCCGGCAGCCAGATCCAGCCGGCGCCGCATGCCCCCCGAATAGCCGCCGCAGCGGCGGTCGATCCAGTCGGCCATCCCCAGCAGCTCAATCAACTCGCCGATCCGCTGGTTCCGCTCAAGCGAGGGCAGGTGATAGAGATCGCCCTGGAGCTGCAGCAATTCCCGGCCGGTGAGGATCTTGTCGATCGCCACCTCCTGGGCCACATAACCCAGCAGACGCCGTACCGCCCGCGGATCGGCCAGGGCATCCACCCCTCCGACCCGCACCCTGCCGCTGTCAGGGGCCAGCAGGGTGCAGAGGATGCGCAGGGTGGTGGTCTTGCCGGCGCCGTTGGGCCCCAGCAGGCCGTAAAGGCAGCCGGCCGGCACCTGGAGGGACAGGCCGTCGAGGGCCACCACCCCCTGGCCTCCCTTGGGGCCGCCGTAACGCTTGCAGAGCTGCTGCAGTTCGATCACCGAGCCAGGCCGCCCCAATCAGCCGACCAATGTAGGCAGCGCCACCAGCGGGACGCTGAACAGGCCGGGGCCAAGCAGGGATGCCTGGGGAAGACGGGCCAGCAGCAACAGCAGGCAGATGCCGAAGAGATAGAAGATCGACCAGCGGAACAGGGCCCGGGCCCGCTGGGGGTCATCGGGCTGGGCGCGCAGCCTGGAGCTGAGCTGCAGCAGACGCCCGTTGAAGGGCAACACCATCAGGCCGTAGAGCAGGCCACCACTGGGCAGGGCCCACGCCCCCAGCAAGCTGAAGGCCACCGTGGCCCAGGCGTAGTGGCTGATGGCCCGGGTGGTGACCACCACTCCCTTCACCACCGGCAGCATGGGAATCCCCACCGAGCGGTAGTCGTCCTTGAGCAGCAGGGCCAGGGCCCAGAAATGGGCCGGGGTCCAGAGCATCACCAGGGAAAACAGCCACCAGGACGACCAGCCCAGGCCACCGGTGGCCGCGGCCGCCCCCACCAGGGGTGGGATCGCGCCAGCCACGCCGCCGATGACAATGTTCTGGGTGGTACGGGGCTTGAGCAGGGCCGTGTAGAGCAGCACGTAGCTGCACAGGCCCAGCAGCGACAGGCTGGCGGCCAGGGGATTCACGCCGATCACCAGCACGCCCACCGAGAGGAGCGTGAGCCCGATCGCCAGAGCGAAGGCCTGGCGCTGGGCCAGCCGACCCGAGGGCAGGGCGCGGCGGCTGGTGCGCTGCATGCGGCCGTCCAGCTCCTGCTCCCACAGGCAATTGAGCACGCCAGCAGCGGCCGAGGCCAGGCTGCCGCCCACCAGGGTGCAGGCAATGGTGCCCGCACTGGGGGAGCCACCGGCGCTGAGGGCCATCCCCCCCAAGGTGGTGGCCAGGAGGAGGGGGATCAGCCGGGGCTTGGCCACCTCGAGCCAGGCCGGCAATTTCACCGAGGGACGAATCGCCGATGCCGCCGCAGGGGCGAGGGCGACCGAGGCTGGGGCCGTTGCACTAACCATGAACCACCTCGGAGGAGAGAAGCGACCGCTCGCGGCCGCCAAGAGAACGGGCCAGCACCGCCGCCAGCAGACCCACCAACAGGGCTGCGGTGAGCTGATGGGCAATCGTCACCAGGGGGGCATCGAGCTGGAGGCGCAAGGTCCAGACCCCCAGCGCCACCTGAACACCCACCAGGGCCACCGCGGCCAGGGCGAGAGCGGGCAGCTGGCCCAGGCCTTTGGGAAGCAACGGGGTGGTGGCTCCCAGCGCCAGCACCGACAAGGCGGCAAGCATGGCCAGCTGGCGATGGGCCAGCAGCCAGCGGCAACCACTCCCGGAGCTGAAGCACTGATCCGCAGCCCACTGGCTGGCCATCGAGCCCCCCAGCAGGCATTGGGCAAGCACCACCACCAGGGAAACTCCAGCCAAGGCCAGCCACCAGGCCGGCGGTGCCTGCAGGTGGCGGCCCACCATGGCCAGGCGCTGATACAGCCCACTGGTGAGGGCCACCAGCAGCAGGGCGGTGGTGAGATGGGCCGTCACCAGGGGAGCCGCTAAGAGCTGGGTGACGGTGAGGGCGCCCAGGCCACCCTGCACAGCCACCATCACCAGGGCCGTCCCGGCAGCCCAGGGCAACCACCCCGGCAGCTGCCGGCGGCCGATCCAGCTGGTGCCGGTCAGAACCAGCAGGGCCACACCCACCACGAAGGCATCCAGCCGGTGGAACCACTCCAGAAAAACCTGGAGATTCATCTGATGGCCTGGCAGGAGGCGGCCATAACAGAGAGGCCAGTCGGGGCAGGCCAGGCCGGCCTCCATCACCCGGGTGGCCCCGCCGATGGCCACTAGGGCCACCAGGGCCACCACCAAATGGGAGGCGAGCAGGGCCAGTCGCTGGCGCAGCACGGTGCCCGGGAGGGGATTGGGCTCTGGCTGCAGAGGCGCCGCCATGGCGGGAAGGGTCCCGAGATTGGCTGACAAGTTAGCCAGCTTGTTCAAAACGGGGGATGGGCAATCCCGCACATCTCAAAGCTGAAACATCCACCCGCAAGAGAAGCGCCGGAGACGTTGATTTGCCAACCAAAACAACGTTTGACACGCACCGCAGCGCTGCTCCCCATAGGCTGAGCAAACGCGCCACGTGCACCGTGCCGATTCGCACCGCCCTGGCTGTTCTCGCGGCCACCACAGCCCTTGTGCTGACAGGGTTGTGGGTGGGCAACAACGTCAACATGCTGCCCCTGGACGCAAGCAGCAACGCCCCCACCTACGACGCCCTATTTAAGGTTTTATTCAGCATTGGCACCATGCTGTTTCTCGGCATCGTGATCTTGCTTGTTTACAGCATGTTTCGATTCCGACGCCGCGCCGGCGACTTCAGTGATGGCCTCGCCATCGAGGGCAATCTGCCCCTTGAAATCGTCTGGACCGCCATTCCCGCAATCGTGGTCTTGTTCGTCGGCATTTACAGCTACGACATCTACGAGCGCATGGGCGGCATGGTGGCGCTCAACGACCACTCCGCCATGGACCACATGGCGATGGACCACTCGGTGCAACAGGCCCAAGCCCCTGGCCGGGTCTGGGGCGGGATTGGCGCCGCCGGCATGGACGCCGCCCCGGGCGGTCCAGTGTTGCCCGTGGAGGTCACCGCCATGCAGTTCGCCTTCATCTTTCACTACCCGGACGCCCAGATCACCAGCGGTGAGCTGCACGTTCCCACCGGCCAACCGGTGGAGCTCCACATGGAGGCCCGCGACGTGATCCATGCCTTCTGGGTGCCCCAGTTCCGCCTCAAGCAGGACGTGATCCCCGGTCAACCCACCGTGTTGTCCTTCACCGCCACCAAGGCGGGCACCTATCCGATCGTGTGCGCCGAACTCTGCGGGCCGTACCACGGCGGCATGCGCTCCAATGTGGTGGTGCATGAACCCGAGGCCTACGACGCCTGGCTGCAGCAGAACAGCCCCAACCGCACCACCACCTGAGACGCCATGACCCTCGCCAATCCGAGCGACTTCAACGGCAGCCTCCAGCCCCAGGGGTGGTTGCGGTATTTCAGCTTCAGCCTCGACCACAAGGTGATTGGGCTGCAGTACCTGGTGTGCGGCTTCCTCTTTTATCTGGTGGGTGGTGCCCTGGCCGGAGCTATCCGCACGGAGCTGGTCACGCCCCTGTCCGATTTCATGCCGCGTGACACCTACAACGAGGTGCTCACCCTCCACGGCACGGTGATGATCTTTCTCTGGATCGTGCCGGTGGTGAACGGGGCATTCGGCAACTACCTGATCCCCTTTTACGTTGGGGCCCGGGACATGGCCTTCCCGCGGCTCAATGCGGTGGCGTTCTGGTTGATCCCTCCGGCCGGCATCCTGCTGATCAGCAGCTACTTCATTGCCGGGGCCGCCGCCCAGTCCGGCTGGACGGCCTACCCCCCCCTGAGCCTCACCACCCCCGCCGCCGGCCAGGTGGTGTGGATTCTGAGTGTGCTGTTACTGGGGGGCAGCTCCATCTTCGGCGGCATCAACTTCATCGCGACGGTGCTGAAATTGCGCCGGCCGGGCCTCAAGCTGATGCAGCTGCCGATGTACTGCTGGGCCATGCTCGGCACCAGCATCCTGGTGGTGCTCTCCACGCCGGTGCTGGCAGGCACGCTGATCCTGCTCAGCTTCGACATCATTGCCCACACAGGCTTCTTTAATCCGGCCCTAGGCGGCAACGTGGTGGTGTACCAGCACCTGTTTTGGTTCTATTCCCACCCAGCCGTGTACATCATGGTGCTGCCGGCTTTTGGCCTGGTGAGTGAGATCCTGCCGGTGCACGCCCGCAAACCCCTGTTCGGCTACACCACGATGGTGTATTCGATCATGGCCATTGTGTTTCTCGGGTTGATCGTGTGGGCCCACCACATGTTCACCAGCGGCACGCCCCCCTGGATGCGCCTGTTCTTCACGATCGCCACCTCCTTCATTGCCGTTCCCACGGGCATCAAATTCTTCAACTGGCTCGCCACCCTCTGGGGCGGCAAGATTGCCCTGAATTCAGCCATGCTGTTTTCCTGTGCCTTCATCGTCAACTTCGTGTTTGGTGGCATCACCGGAGTCGCCCTGGCCCAGGTGCCCTTCGACATCCACGTGCATGACACCTACTTCGTGGTGGGCCATTTCCACTACATCGTCTATGGCGGCACGGTGTTCGTGATCTTCGGCTCGCTTTATCACTGGTATCCCAAATTCACCGGCCGACTGCTCAATGAAGACCTCGGCCGGCTCCACTTCCTGCTCACCTTCATCGGCTTCAATCTCTGCTTCGCTCCCCAGCACTGGCTGGGGCTCAATGGCATGCCCCGGCGCGTGGCGGAATACGACCCCACCTTCACCACCCTCAACCAGGTGAGCAGCGTCGGCGCCCTGCTGATGGCGATCAGCACCATCCCCCTGCTGATCAACGTGGTGGTCACCGCCATCAACGGCAAGCCAGCGGGCGATAACCCCTGGAATGCCCTCACCCCCGAGTGGCTCACCAGTTCGCCGCCGCCGGTGGAAAACTGGATTGGCGAAGCCCCGCTGGTCACCGAGCCCTACGGCTACGGCCAGCACCAGGATCAACCCCAGGAGGTGAAGGCATGACCAGCACCGCACCCCTCCAGGACTCCGGCCAGGGCTCCGGCAGCCCCAACCAGGGCCCCGACGCCAGCCACACCGCCGCGGCCGAGCAGGAGCACGCGGAGCATGGGGACTTTCGCCTGTTTGGCCTGGCCACCTTCCTGGTGGCCGATGGCATGACCTTCGCCGGCTTCTTCGCCGCCTATCTCACCTTCCGGGCCGTGAATCCCCTGCAGGAGGGGAGCACCTACGAACTGGAGCTGCTGCTCCCCACGATCAACACCGTGGTGCTGATCATCAGCAGCTTCACCTTCCACCGGGCGGGCAAGGAATGCCGCGGCGGCAACCTGGGGGCCAGTCGCCTCTGGCTGGCCATCACCGGCGGCTTGGGGGCCATCTTTCTGGCGGGCCAGATGGTGGAGTACTTCAGCTTGCCCTTCAGCCTCACCGACAACCTGTTCGCCAGCACCTTCTATGCCCTCACCGGGTTCCACGGCCTGCACGTGACCCTGGGGGTGATCTGCATCGCCATCGTGGCCCTGCAAACCCGCCAAGGCGGCCGCATCAGCGCCAGCGATCACTTCGGCCTCGAAGCGGCCGAGCTTTACTGGCACTTCGTGGATGGCATCTGGGTGGTGCTGTACGGAATTCTCTATCTGCTCTGAGAGCGATCCAATCCCCAGTTTCCTCACCCTGACGGGAGTGGCGATTTTCAGCACAGTCGGCAGAATCGAGTTATCTCACTGACGAGGGCAGGCAAGCGCCATGGCGGCCAGGACGGGCGACAGCCCACCGGAAATGCTGGAAGGCCAGGCCCTGCTGGATCGGGCGCGGGCCCTGAGCGATCGGCCGGAAGATCAGATCGCCCGGGCCTGTGGCTATGTGGGTCCGAGTGGTCGGGTGCTGAAAAAGAGTTTTTACCGGGCCCTGGTGGCCGCCAAGGGCTACCACCTCCCCGCCAGCTCCGGGGGCCGCGGCACGGGCCAGGGGAAGGGCCGGCAAGCGGAATTCCGAACCCGCGTGCACGGCAATGGCAACCTGCTGATCGGCCAGGCCTACACCCGCCGGCTGGGACTGGAGCCGGGCCAGGAGTTCCGGATCGAAATTCACCAGGAAACCGGCTCCATCTGGCTACTGCCCCTCGAGGGCTAGGAGCCCGCTTCAGTCATCGCCATGAAAGCGGGCGCTGAAGGCCAGCAGGTCGATGCCGCTGAACAAAAAGCTGATCCCCACCAGCACGCCAATCACCCACAGCAGGCCCCAGCCCTGCATGGTGACGATCAACACGCCGAGGATCAGGGTGACGATGCCATTGAGCAGGCCCCATCCCCAGCCCCGCATCTGGGTGTGCCCCAGGGACATCAGGATTGACACCACGCCCTCCAGGATGAAGACGAGGCCGATGGCAAAGGCGAGGCTGGCCACCACCACGCCCCCCTCGAGCGGGCCGCCGCGGAACTGCTGAATCATCCAGGCCCCCACCACGACAAACAGGGTGGAGATCACCAGGCGCCAGAAGCAGTACCACCGCCCCAGCTGGCGGGAGCGGGCCAGATTGCTCACCCAGCCCACGATGCCGCCCACCAGAAAGGACACCGCCACGATCACGGTGATCCAGGCCGAGGCCACCACCGGAAAGATCAGGGCCAGCACCCCCAGCACCAGCATCAATACCCCCTCAAACAGGGTGAAGGCCTTGAGTCCCGCGCCATTGGGGGACAGCAGACTTGAGCCCATCCGTATGCAACCGACGTCCCTCGGACCGTAGTCACGCCATCCGCCGGCGTCAGCCTGGCTCAGACCCAACCGTGGTCGGCTAGCCAGGCACCACTGATCGACTCCCCAGCCGGCCCCGCGGCCGTGCCGGCGGCCGAGAGCAGCCGTTCGGTGTATTTCGCCAACAGATCAGCTTCCAGGTTGACCCCATCCCCCACGGCCAGCTGGGCCAGGGTGGTGCTGGCCCAGGTGTGGGGAATCACGGCGATCCAGAAGCCGGCACCACTGGGCTCGCAGCCCGCCACCGTGAGGCTGATGCCATCCACGGCAACACTCGCCTTCTCACAGATGTAGCGGCCATAGGCGGGGTCACTCCAGGCCAGCTCCAGGCGCCAGGAGGCCGGCTGACGCGCAATGGCGCGCACCACCCCCAAGCCGTCCACATGGCCGCTCACCAGATGGCCGCCGAGGCGATCGGCCAGGCGCAGGGCGGGCTCAAGATTCACCGCCCCACCCCGATCCGCCTTGGCCGCGAGGGTGGTGCGCCCCAGGGTTTCCTCACTCACATCGGCGCGAAAACCATCGGCGAGGCGCTCGGCCACGGTGAGGCACACCCCATCCACCGCCACGCTGTCCCCCAGGGCCAGACTCTGGGGCCCCCAGCCCCCTGCGGGAGCTGCCGACCACTGCACCTGCACCCCGCGGGGACTGCGGCGGATCACCCCTGTGGCCTGCACCAGCCCGGTAAACATCCGCTGTCCAGCCCAGGAAGAACCAATCTGGCCATAATCGGACAAAGGGCTCGGCGGGCAAGCCATGGTCGAGATGCGCGTTGCCGGAATCGGCCTGGATGCGGCCAGTCGCAGCCCGATCGTGCTGTTGCGGGATCCTTCGGGCCGGCGCCAGGTGCCGATCTGGATCGACCAGGCCCAGGCCCAGAACATCCTGGCCGGCCTCAGCAACGAGCCGCCGCCGCGGCCCCTCAGCCACGACCTGATGGCCGCCCTGATCGATGCGGGCGGGCTGCGGCTCGACCGGGTGGTGATCCACACGATTGAAGACAGCACCTTCCGGGCCGTGCTGAAACTCCTCCCCGCCCAGGCCGCTGGCGCAGGGGAGTCCGGGCCTGGGGAATCCGGCTCTGGCGACGCCAAACCCGCCACCAGCCTGGAGCTCGATGCCCGGCCCAGCGACGCCATCGCCCTGGCCCTGCGCACCCATAGCCCCATCTGGATGCTGGAGGAAGTGGTGGCCGATGCCTCCATCCCGGTGGATGCGGAGGCCGATGCGGAAGACCAGGACAAATTCCGCCGCTTCCTCGACAGCACCAGCCCCGCCGACCTGGTGCGCCATCTGCGCCAGGCCCACCCCGAGCCTGGGTCGGCATCGCAAACGGAAGCGGAGCCTGAACCCCCAGCCCCCGGCCCCGGCGAAGAGCATGACGACAGTCCCGGCGCCGGCTGAGCAGCGGCTGCGCCCCTTCGGAGCCGGGCCACCGGTATCGGCCTTCAGCCTGGGCACCATGCGCGCCCTGGGCAGCCCGGCCCAGATGGAAGCGGTGCTGCGCGCGGCCTTGGCCGCCGGCATCAACCATCTGGAGACGGCCCCGGCCTACGGCCCCGCCGAAACCTTCCTCGGCCAGGCCCTCGCCGCCCTGGCCCTGGACAACCTGGCCCCGCCGGGCGGCTGGCGCATCACCAGCAAGCTGCTGCCTGGGCCCGATCTGGCCACCGCCCAGGGGCAGCTGCGCGCCATCCTCCAGCGCCTTGGCCCAGGCCCACTCACCAACCTGGCGGTGCATGGCCTCAACACCCCCGAGCACCTGGACTGGGCCCTGCGGGGCCCCGGTGCCGAGCTGCTGACCTGGGCCCGCGGCGAAGGGCTGGTGGGCCAGGTGGGCTTCACCAGCCACGGCAGTCCGGAGCTGATCGAAGCGGCCCTGGCCTCGGGATCCTTCAGCTTCTGCAGCCTGCACCTGCACCTGTTCGACCAGACCCGCCTGCCCCTGGCCCGCGCCGCCCTCGCGGACGGCATCGGCGTGCTGGCCATCTCCCCCGCCGACAAGGGCGGCCGCCTCTACGACCCACCAGCCGAACTGCTGGCCGACTGCGCCCCGTTCCACCCCCTGGAGCTGGCCTACCGCTTTCTGCTGGATCAGGGAATCTCCACCCTGAGCCTGGGGGCCGAGCAGCCGGGCGATCTGGCCTGGGCCACTGCCATCGCCGCAGAGCCCGCAGCCTGGCTCAGCCCTGCCCACCACCAGGCCCTGGCCAGGCTGGAGGCCGCCGGCCGGCAGCGGCTGGGGGCCGAGCGCTGCGGCCAGTGCCGGGCCTGCCTGCCCTGCCCCAACGGCGTGCCGATCCCCGAACTGCTGCGCCTGCGCAACCTGGCCGTCGGCCACGGCATGGAGGCGTTTGCCGGCGAGCGCTACAACCTGATCGGCCGCGCCGGCCACTGGTGGGAGGAGCGCCAGGCCGAGGCCTGCCAAGCCTGCGGCGCCTGCCTGCCCCGCTGCCCCCACGGCCTGCCGATCCCAACCCTGCTGGCCGACACCCACCGGCGCCTGGCCGCCGCTCCGCGGCGGCGGCTCTGGGGCTAGCCCTTGGCGTCCTGATCCGGATCTGGAGGAGGGCCCCATGGCCCAGATCCCCTAGGTCCAAATTCTGTACAAGCTGTACGGAACAGCGACACGGCCGCGCCCACCCCATCCCCCACTCAGGCAAGGGAGCAACGACTAAGGCCTGGGGGCAGCCGCATCCCAGAGGTTCTGCTGGGCGAGCTGCGCAGCAACGCTGAGCGGTGGCAGGCTCCAGCAGCGGCCCAGCAGGGCATCGCCGGGCAGCAACAACGCCGCCATGGCCGCCGGAAAACGCCGGGCCGCGGGGGCCAGCACCGCCTGGGGCAGGGGCGGCACCCAGCCCTTGGCCAGCAGCGATTCCAGCAGCGACGGCTCCAGAACCGCCCCGAGCCACTCCAGCGGTGGGGGGGACGCCTGCCCAGCCTGGGCTTGGGGTAGCGCTGGCCGCACCAGCAGCTGCCAGCTGAGCGGAGCCCCGCTGTCGGGCCAGATCACCGCCAGGCGCTGGTCGCGGCGCAGCAGGGGAATCAACCGCTGCAACGGCAGCACGGCCGCTTCGGCCTTGCCGCCCAGCAACAGGCTGAGGCCATCGCGGTCGTCGTAGGCCAGGGCCTGGGCCCGCAGCCGCTCCAGTTGCTCAAAATCCCCTTTGACGATCTCCAGGCTGATGCGGGGGCTGGAGGGCAGCACCAACCGCCCCCGCAGGCTGGGGTCGAGCAGCAGCGACCAGCCCTGCTGGCGGCGGGCCGCCAGATCGGGACGGTTGCGCAGGGCGATCACCCAGGGGCTGTAGGCCCAGGGGAAGGCCAGCTCAGCCGTGCCCCCGGCTGGGCCGAACAGCCGGGCCACCTCGGCACTGAAGGGCGCCAGACGGGCCCAGAGCCGGGGCGCCCCGAAGGCCTGCAACCGCTCCCGGCCCAGACCACTGGCCCAGCCGTCGCTGAGGGCCACCAGGCCAGGTGCGGGCTGCCCAGCGGGGAATCCGGCCCGTTGGACCGCTGCGGGATCCGCCAGCGCCCGGGAACGCCAGGGCGCCGGCAGCTGCTTCAACCAGGCAGCCGGCAGCTCTCCCTCCACCAGCAGCAGCTCGGGACCGTTCGCGGGGCGGCAGGCGGCCAACAGGCCGGCCGCCACGCCCAGCTGCAGGAGCTGGCGGCGGGAGAGCGATCCGGGGAGAGGAGCCATGGCAGCGACCCTAAACACCGCGATCCCCCCCAGCCAGCCCGTCCAGATCGAGCTCGATCCGGCAGGCACGATCGCAGGCGGCCGCCAGGGCCGCCGGGTCGCGTCCGGCCAGCTGCCAGAGCACGGCCAGGCCCCCCGCCCCCACGCCCTCCTTCACATAGCCGCGCTCGTAATCCCGCAGGGCTGCACTGATACAGCCGTGGAACCGCAGGGCCGCCACCTCCAGCCGCGGCTGCACCTGCCAGCAGGCGCCGATGCGCTCCAGCAACAGGCTCAGATCGCTGTCCGGCTCCTCCGCCACCCAGGCCGTGGTCGCCACCACCAACCGCTCCGCCAGGGCCTGCCGGGCCGCCACCGGTGCCAGCGCCAGGGCCAGGGCGAGCACGGCCGCCATCTGGCTGCCCCCGGCCAGCAGCACCGGCGTGCCCCGGGCCGCCGCCGCCCCCACCAGGCCCGTGGCGAAGGCCTGCATCGGATCCCCCACCGCCGCCAACACCGCCAGGGGATTGGCCACAGCGCTCCCCCCGCCCGACAGCCCGGCCGCCGCCAGGCCCTGGCCCACCAGGGCCGCCTTGAGCGCGTGGGCGGGTTGGTGCAGGCTGCCGCTCACCAGCCCGGCCGCCGCCACCCCAAGCCCCTGCAGCACCGCCAGGGCCGTGCTGGTGCCCCCCGGCACGCACTCCGCCACCACCAGGGGCTCGCTGGGATCCCAGCGCTGGCCCCACCGGGTGCCCCGCTGCAGCAGGGCCGCCACCCGGGCCGGATCCAGGGCCCGGCCGGTGCTGAGGCAGCGGGCGGGGCCGGCAGCTTCGAGGCCGGGCAGGCGCAGGTGCGGCACCGCCGCCGCGATGGGGCAGCCCAAATCCAGCACCTGGGTGCGGTCCAGCAGACCCAGCTCCCGCAGCACCACATGGCTGATCAGGGCCGGACTCACCCCCGCCGGCAGGGGCGGCAGGGCATGGCAGCGGCTACCGCCCGGCCCCTGCACCAGCAGCTCGGCATCCGCGGCTGCGGTGCCGAGCCGGGCTGTGGGCGAGGCTCCGGCGGCCGAGATGCCAGGCACCGCGGCGGTGTCGGTGGCCGCCAGGAGTAGCAGGGTCCGGCTCTGCGACCAGCCCAGCTGAAGCGCCTGACGCCAGGAATCAGGGGCCAAGGCATCGGGTGGCAAACCCCCAGAGGCCATCAGCCCACTCAGAGGGGATCGAGGGCCACCAGGGCGCGCAGGGCGTCCGGGGGCTCACTGATCGGCGCCTGCAGCCTGGGGAAGATCCAGTAGGCCACGGCGTGCAGGGCCAGCACCAGGATCACGTTTTGCACCCACACGAGCCCCAGGGCAGCCAGCTGCACCTGGACCAGTTCAACGCCTGCGGCCAACCCCACCCAGCCGGCCAGTTTTTCCAGCAGTCCGGCGGCCGCCGTGGTGATCACCACCCAGAGGTTTTCGCCCACGAGCACCGACAGCACCGCCACTCGCACCAGAAAACCGGCGGCACCGATCAGGCTGCCGACCCCCCAGCTGAGCCACCAGCTGGTTCGCCGCCGCCAACACCAGCCCAGCCAGAGGGCCAGGGCTCCATAGGGAAACACCACCAGCGGCCCCCGGATCGGCCCCATCAGGGCCACCAGCAAAAGAGCTGTCACCACCAGCCCCTCGAGGGCACAGCGCCAGCCGTGACGCAACTGCAACAGAGCCAGGGGCAGGGGCAGGGCCAGGCGGAACAGGGGGCTGCCCACCGGCAGGTAGTAGAGCGCCACCCAGAGCAGGGCGGTGGCAGCGGCCAGGTAGGCGGTGTCCATCAACTGGCGGGCCTGGCGTCGACTCAGCTGACGCCCGGACAACGGCCGATCCTGCCGGTGGGGTGCCATCAGCGGGGAGCCGGCGCCGGGGTGACCGTGGGGGCCGCAGGGGCGGGAGCGGCCGGGGGCGCCTGTCCACCAGCCGACGCGCCGATGCGCTCGATCATCTCCACTTCAAAACTCACACCGGCGGCCCGCAGCGCCTCGGTGACCGCCTCGGCGGGGGCTGCCGGATCCGCCGACGGCAGCTGGATCGTGATCCGGTAGGGAGCCGGCTTGCTGGGCTGGGTCGCCCGGGGCAAGGACGGGACGGGCGGCACGGGAGCCTTTGGAGCTTTCGCGCCTTTGCTGGTGGCGGCTGTCGTGCCAGGGACGGGGGTCTGGGTGGGCGCCGGGGGCGGTGCCTCAGGCTGGGCCTGGGGCGTTGAGAAACTGCGGGCGAGCTGGTCGCCGAAGCGGGTTCCGCTGCAACTCGCCAGCAGCAGCCCGCAGGCCGAGAGAGCCAGAGCGTTCAGCACCGGTCGGCGGGCCGACAGCACCCAGCGCAGCGGCTCTGCTGCCATCAGCGGTCGGCCGCCTTGATCACCCGAACCGCACTGGCCCGGAGGCGGCCGGTCTTGGTGGTGGTGGGCTTTTTGGCGGCGGCAGTCTTGGCAGCAGCAGTCTTGGCAGCGGCAGGCTTCTTGGCCGCGGGCTTCTTGGCGGCCGCTGCGGCCGGCTTGCGGCCCTTGGCCTTGCCCGTGGCGGCCTTGGCCGCCAGCAGCTCCACCGCCTGCTCCAGGGTGATGGTGTCGGCGGTGGTGCCCTCCGGCAGGGAGGCATTCACCTTGCCCTGCTTCACGTAGAGCCCGTAGGGCCCATCAAACAGCTGGATCGCCTCATCGGCACCCTCGGGTGTGCCCAGCTCCTTGAGGGCGGTGCGGCCGCCGCGGCCCTTCTTGGGCATGGCCAGCAGTTCCACGGCGCGGCTCAGCCCCACCATCAACACGTCGTCCTCGGCCTTGAGCGAGCGGTAGTCCTTCTCGCCCTTGCCCTTGTGGTGCACCACATAGGGCCCGAAACGCCCCAGCCCCGCCTCGATCTTGCCGCCGTCCGGGTGCTCACCCAGGTGCCGCGGCAGCCGCAGCAGGCCCAGGGCATCCTCCAGGCTGAGCTCCTCCGGCTTCACGCCCTTGGGCAGGGAGGCCCGCTTGGGCTTGGGGGTCTCGTCGCTCACCTGGCCCCGCTGCACATAGGGCCCGTACTGGCCGAACAGCAGGTACACCTGGTCGCCCGTTTCCGGATCCTCACCCAGGGATTCGGGGCCATCGGCCTTTTGCCGCAGGATCAGCTCGGCCTTGTCGGCATCGAGATCGGCCGGGGTGATCTCCTGGGGCAGGGTGGCCTTGAGCAGCTCCTCGGTGCCGTCGTCGGCCACCCGCTTGGTTTCCAGGTAGGCGCCAAAGCGGCCGATGCGCACCACACAGGGCAGACCCTCGAGCTCCACGGTGCGGGAGACGCCCGGGTCGATGTCGCCCTCGCGCTGCTGCACCTGGGTTTCCAGGCCCTTCTCGCCCTTGTAGAAACTCTCCAGGTAGGGCAGCCACTGCACCTGACCGTGGGAGATCTCGTCGAGGGTGTTCTCCATCCGGGCGGTGAAGCTGGTGTCCACCAGATCCGGGAAGTGCTCCTCCAGCAGGGCCGTGACGGCGAACGCCGTGAAGCTCGGGGTGAGGGCGTTGTTGGCCAGGGTGGCGTAGCCCCGGTCCACGATCGTGCCGATGATCGAGGCATAGGTGGAGGGGCGGCCGATGCCCTCCTTTTCCAACATTTTCACCAGCGCCGCTTCGCTGTAGCGAGCCGGCGGCTGGGTCTGGTGGCCGAGGGCCTCCACGGCCTTGCAGGCCGGGCTGTCGCCCACCTTCAGGGCCGGCAGCAGCACCTCCTGACCCTCGAGGGCGGCGTCGGGGTCATCGGAGCCCTCCACGTAGGCGCGGAAAAAGCCGGCAAAGTCGATGCGCTTGCCGGAGGCGCGGAAGCTGGCGTCGCCGCTCTTGAGCTCCACCGAGAGCATGGTGAGCCGGGCATCGGCCATCTGGCTGGCCACCGTGCGCTTCCAGATCAGCTCGTAGAGGGCCAGATCCTTGTCCTTGAGACCGGTCTCGTTGGGCGTGCGGAACGCTTCGCCGGCGGGGCGGATGGCCTCGTGGGCCTCCTGGGCGTTGCGGGCCTTGGTGGAGAACTGCCGGGGTGCGGGGCTCAGGTAGTCCTTGCCGTATTTGGCCGAGACGCAGCTGCGGGCGGCGTTGATCGCTTGGTCGCTCAGGTGCACCGAGTCGGTGCGCATGTACGTGATGAAGCCGCGCTCGTACAGCCCCTGGGCCGTGCGCATGGTGTCCCGGGCCGAGAGCCGCAACTTGCGGTTGGCCTCCTGTTGCAGGGTGCTGGTGGTGAAGGGGGGCACCGGCTTGCGCACGGTGGGCTTCTCCTCCACCTCGGCCACGCTCCAGGGGGCGGCCTGCAGCTGAGCCTGAAGGGCTTTGGCCTCGGCCTCGCTCAGCAACTTCACCTTGCTGCTGGCCTTGAGGGCGCCGGTACTCTCGTCAAAGTCGGACCCGCCGGCGATGCGCTCCCCCTTGAGATGGGTGAGCTTGGCCTCAAAGCCGCCGCCGGCCTGCTCCAGCCGGGCCTTCAGGTCCCAGTAGCTGCCGCTCTTGAAGGCCCGGCGGGCCCGCTCGCGCTGCACGAGCAGGCGCACCGCCACCGACTGGACGCGACCGGCGCTCAGCCCCCACGCCACCTTCTTCCACAGCAGCGGCGAAAGGGTGTAACCCACCAGCCGGTCGAGAATGCGCCGGGTTTCCTGGGCATGCACCAGCTCCATGTCGAGCTCGCGGGTCTGCTCCAGGGCGCGGCCGATCGCCTCCTTGGTGATCTCGTGGAACACCATCCGCTTCACCGGCACCTTGGGGCTGAGCAGCTGCAGCAAGTGCCAGCTGATGCTCTCCCCTTCCCGGTCTTCGTCCGTGGCCAGCAGCAGTTGGTCGGCCCCCTTGAGGGCGTCCTTGAGCTCCTTCACCACCTTTTTCTTGTCCTTCGGCACCACGTAGAGGGGCTCGAAGGCATTGGCGGTGTTGACGCCGAGGTTGGCCCACTTCTCGCCCTTGTGGGCCGCCGGAATCTCGCTGGCGTTGTTGGGCAGGTCGCGCACGTGCCCCATGGAGGCTTCCACCTTGAAGTCCTTCGGAAGGAAGCCGCGAATGGTGCGGGCCTTCGTGGGGCTCTCGACAATGACCAGGGTGTGACCCACAGACCAGCGCATAACCGCTTCCCTCTTTATCGCATCCAGGGACCAAGTCGACAGCGCAGCGCCGCTACAGTCCCCCACATCACAGCTCCCGCCTTGCGGTTTTCTCGCTGATGTTCCTGCTCGGCGCCCTCTCCACCGTGGCGGATGCGATCGGCAGTGGTGCCGGAACCGGGGGACTGAACCTCCAGCTCAACGCCGGTGCCATCGCCCCTGAAGCGGCGGTGTTGATCGCCCTGATCACCTGCCTGCTGGTGGACCTGGCCGGTGAGAAGGCCGCCAGCCGCTGGGTGCCGCCGATCTGTTACGCCGGCCTGGGCAGTGCCCTGGTGCTCCTGGCCCTGCAGTGGAACACCCCCGACCTGCAGCCCGCCTTCGTGGGCTCCTTCCTGGCCGACAACCTGGCCATCGCCTTCCGGGCCGTGGTGGCGGCCTCCACGCTGATCTCCCTGCTGCTGAGCTGGCGCTACGTGGAGCGCAGCGGCACCCCGGTGGGCGAGTTCGCCGGCATTCTCCTGGCGGCCACCCTGGGGGCGATGTTCCTCTGCGGTGCCACCGACCTGGTGAGCATCTTCGTGTCGCTGGAAACCCTCTCGGTGTCCAGCTACCTGCTGGCGGGCTACATGAAGCGGGATGCCCGCAGCTCCGAAGCGGCGTTGAAATATCTGCTGGTGGGCTCCGCGGCAGCGGCCGTGTTCCTCTACGGCGCCTCCCTGCTCTACGGCCTCACCGGTGGCGCCACCGGCCTCGATGCGGTGGCGGTGGCCCTGCGCACCAGTGCCTCCCCGGTGACGGCCCTGGCCCTGGTGTTCGTGCTGGCCACGGTGGCCTTCAAGATCGCCGCCGTTCCCTTCCACCAGTGGACCCCCGACGTCTACGAGGGCTCCCCCACCCCGGTGGTGGCGTTCCTGTCGGTGGGCTCGAAGGCCGCTGGCTTTGCGCTGGCCCTGCGCATCCTGGTGGGCTGTTTTGAGAGCTTCGACGCCCAGTGGAAGCTGCTGTTCACCGTGCTGGCGGTGCTGAGCATGGTGCTGGGCAACGTGGTGGCCCTGGCCCAGACCTCGATGAAGCGGATGCTGGCCTACAGCTCGATCGGCCAGGCCGGCTTCGTGATGATCGGCCTGGTGTGCGGCACCGAGGACGGCTTTGCGGCAATGGTGCTCTACATGGCCGCCTACCTGTTCATGAACCTGGGCGCCTTCGCCTGCATCATCCTGTTCTCCCTGCGCACCGGCTCCGACCGCATCGCCGACTACGCCGGCCTCTACCAGAAGGATCCGCTGATCACCCTCGGCCTCAGCCTCTGCCTGCTCTCCCTCGGCGGCATCCCGCCGATGCTGGGCTTCTTCGGCAAGATCTACCTCTTCTTCGCCGGCTGGGCCGACCACCAGTACCTGCTCGTGGTGGTGGGCTTGGTGACTTCGGTGGTGTCGATCTACTACTACATCTCGGTGATCAAGATGATGGTGGTGAAGGAGCCCCAGGAAGCCTCCGATGTCGTGAAGGCCTACCCGGCGATCAGCTGGAACGTGGTCGGGATGCCGGCCCTGCGCACGGCCCTGGTGGGCTGCGTGATCGTCACCGCGGTTGGGGGCATCCTCTCCAACCCCCTGTTCACCTGGGCCAGCCAGGCCGTGACCGGCACCCCGATGCTGATGCAGGCCATTGGCTGAGGCCCGATGAGCGCTCCGGTGGCCCGGCTGGAGGGCGTCTGCAAGGTGTACGGCAGCGGTGAGATGGCGGTCAAAGCCCTCGACCAGCTCAACCTCACGGTGAACCGGGGCGACTACCTGGCCGTGATGGGTGCTTCGGGCTCCGGCAAGAGCACGGCGATGAACATCCTGGGCTGCCTCGACCGACCCAGCAGCGGCAGCTACCGCCTCAACGACACGCCCGTGGAGCAGCTCAGCGACGACCAGCTGGCCGATCTGCGCAACCGGGATCTGGGCTTTGTGTTTCAGCAGTTCCACCTGCTGCCCCAGCTGAGTGCCCTCCACAACGTCATGCTGCCGATGGTGTACGCCGGGGTGCCCGCCGCCGAACGCCAGCAGCGGGCCCAGGCAGCCCTGGAGCGGGTGGGGCTGGGGGAGCGGCTGCACAACAAGCCCAACCAACTCTCCGGCGGCCAGCAGCAACGGGTGGCCATCGCCCGGGCGATCATCAACCAGCCGGCCCTACTCCTGGCCGACGAACCCACCGGCGCCCTCGATTCCCAGACCACCGCCGAAGTGCTGGACATCTTCGATGCCCTGCATCGCGGCGGCATGACCGTGGTGATGGTGACCCACGAAGACGATGTGGCCGCCCGGGCCGAGAAGATCGTGCGCTTCCGCGACGGTCGGATCGTCAGCTGACGGGACGGGGGCGCTCCAGGCTCTGCAGCAGCTGGCCCATCAACAGGGCAATGGCGTCGCTGCCGGCAGCCCCACCGCCGGGATCAAGATCCCCGGGATCCACCGCCACCCAGCCCCCGTCCCCGGGCAGCCGCAGCTCGAAGTGGAGGTGGGGCCCGGTGCTCAGGCCCGTGCTGCCCACCCGGCCGATCACCTCCCCCTGGCGCACCCGATCCCCCGGCTTGACGTAGAGCTCACTGAGGTGGCCGTAGAGGGTGCGGCGCCGGGGGCGGTCGTGCTCCACCTCAATCGCCAGCCCATAGCCCCCCGCCAGGCCACTGCTCACCACCCGGCCGCCGAGGGCCGCCACCACCGGCGTCCCCTCCGGCGCCGCCAGGTCGCGGCCGGCATGCATCAGCCAGCTGCCCAGCAGCGGATGGAGCCGGTAGCCGAAATTGCTGCTGGTCACGGCCGAACCGATCAGGGGAAACAGCAACTGACGATTGCCATTGCCGCCAATCGGTGCCGGCCGCGGCGTCACCCCAAACACATCCGCCAGTCGGAACGTGCCCCCAGCGCCCGCCAGCAGGGCCGAAACCGGCACCGTGAGGGGAGGCAGGGGCTGACCGGCAAAGCCGGAGCCGCCGTCCACGCCGCCATCGGCCCCTGAGCCGGAGCCCGGGTTGAAGCGCCCCCGCCAGCGCACCACCAGGCCACTGCTGCATTCCTGCTGGGAGAGGGCACCACTGCGGCAGGCCTGCTGGTGGGCGGGCACATGGAAGGGCGTCATGCCCGAGCCGGAGCGGATCCGGGCCCGCTCCGCCGGGCTCACCACCCCATCCCGCACCAGGGCATCCAGGGAGGCGTCGAACCGGGCCGGGGGGCGGCTGGGCAGGGCAGCCGGATCGGGCCGCAGCGGTTGGGCCAGGGGCACCGGCGGCGGGGGTAGGGGGGGGACCAGGGGGCCGGCGGGGAGCGCGGCGGGCGCACCACTGCCAGGGTCGGGCGTGAGCTGGTCCTGGCCCCAGGCGAGCCCCACCCCAAGCAGGGGAGCCGACAGCAGCGGCAGCAGCGCCACAAGGGCCGAGGCCCACGGGGGGCGAGCGGGTTGGGGCGAGCGGCTCCGGTCGGTCATGGGGTGAATTGTAAAAATCCCTGGCACTGGCGTCTCAGCGCCTGGGAGCAGACGGCTTCAGAACTGGCGCTGCAGGGCGATCTCCAGGCCGCCTCGAGCCAGACGCAGGCGTCCATCGGTGTGCAGTCCCAGCACCTCCCAGGCCTCACCCTCGTGCAGCCAACCCGGCTCCGGTCGCCACAGGCGCGCTTCAGCGGCAGCCCTCACCAGCTCGGGTTGGTCGGCATGGGCCGACGCCCAGTCGAGGGCGGCGAGCACCCGCAACCGCAACCGCTCCGGGCGAGCCTGGGGATGGGCCCGCGCAGGCGCCAGGGCCTCGGCCACCGAGATGGCCCCGGGCGGAACCCGGTTGCAGCCATTGAGCCCGACGCCCACCTGGGCCCAGCGGATCCGGCTGCCCCGCAGCCGCAGCCGGGGCAGCAGGCCGGCCAGCTTGCGCCCATGCACGAGCAGGTCGTTGGGCCACTTGAGCTGCACCTCCAAGCCGAGGGCCTCCAGCTGCTGGGCCAGCCCCACGGCCACCGCCAGCCCGAGGGAGGCCGATCCCGCCACCCCTCGAGCCCAGGGGAAGGCGGCACTGAGCCAGAGGCCGCCAGGGGGGGAGATCCAGACACGCCCCTGCTGGCCATGGCCAAAGCGCTGACGCCGGGCCTGTACCGCCAACCGGGCCATCGGCAGGGGGTCTGCCACCAACCCACGGGACTGGCGCTCGGCCAGCCAGCGATCCAGTTCGCGTTCGGTGCTGGCACACACCGGCAGCCGGCGCAGCTGCCAGGTCAAAGGCTGGCCAACCAGGCGCCGATGCGGGCCGCACCGGCTGCGAGCTCCTCCTCCGGATGCACCAGCGCCAGCCGCATCCAGCCCTCCCCCGCCGGACCGAAGCCATTGCCGGGGGTGAGGGCAACGCCAGTGGCCTCCAACAGGGCAGCCCCGAAGGCCTCCGAGCCCATGCCCCGGGCCTGGGGCGGCAGCTCCAGCCAGAGATAGAGCGCCATCGAGGGCCGCCGCACCGGCCAACCCACCGCCTCCAGCGCCGCCGCCATGCGATCGCGGCGCTGGCGATACACCGTGCGCAGCTGCCCGGGCCAGGCGGGAGCCTGCTCCAGGGCCGCGATGGCCCCGGCCTGGAGGGCCAACGACTGGTTGAAGTCCACCACCCCCTTGAGCTGGCGCAGGGCCGTGATCAACCACTCCGCCCCGATGGCGAAGGCCAGGCGGTACCCGCCGAGACACCAGCTCTTGGAAAAGGAGAAAAACTCGATGCCGCAGTCCCGCCAGAGCGGCGATCGCAACAGGGCCGGGGCCTCCCCATCGAGGGCCAGATCGACGTAGGGGTTGTCGTGGGCGAACACCACCCCGTGGCGAACGGCCCGTTCGGCGGCCTCATCCACCCAGGCCTGCTGGCCGGTGGTGGCCGTGGGGTTATGGGGAAAGCCCAGCACCATCAGCTTGAGGTCATCCCACTGCTCGGGGCTGAGGGCCTCGAACTGGGGCCGCCAGCCGGCCGTGGGATCCAGGGGCAACAGCACCGGCTCGGCGGAGGCCAGATGCAGGCCGCCCATGTGGGAGGGGTAATAGGGATCGAGCAACAGGGCCCGATCCCCCGGATTCAGCACCGCCAGCGGCAGGTGGGCCGTGCCCTCCTGGGATCCCACCAACAGCAGCACTTCCGTATCCGCATCCACCGCCACGCCGAAGCGCCGCTCCGCCCAGTGGGCCACGGCCTGACGGAAGGGACGGGTGGCCCCGTGCAGGCAATAGGCGGCGCTGGCTGGCGCTCCGAGCTGGTCCGCCATGGCCTGGATCGCCACGGCGGGGGGTTGGAGGTCGGTGGAGCCCAACGAGAGGTCGAGCAGGGGGGGCAGACCCTCGCGAGCCGCCCGGGCGACGTAGGCAGATTTGCGCTGGTCGTTGCGGGCGAAAACGCCACTGCCGAGCCGGGACAGCCGCTCAGAGATGGGCATCCACAAAAGCCTGCAGCTGGGGTTTCGCCATGGCGCCCTCATGGCGAGCCAGCTCCTGGCCGTCCTTGAACAGAATCAGGGCGGGAAGCCCCTGGATCTGAAGGGCGTCGCGGGTGGTGGGGTTGGTGTCGGCCTCAAGCTTGCCCACCGCCAAACGGCCGGCATATTCCGTGGCCAGCCAGTCCATCATCGGCGCCATCAAGCGACAGGGCCCGCACCACTCGGCCCACACATCCACCAGCACCGGGGTGGCCGCAGCGAGCACCTCGGCTTGGAAATTGGCATCGGTGAGATGAGCGACAGACACGGCAGAAGCCCTGAAACAACGGGTGCTAGGGCGATTGTATGGAGCGGGGCCACCGGTCGGAGTGGCCATCCGCAACTCCGACTCAGAGCTTGTCGATCGAGCGCTTGAGCTCTTCGAGCTCGGAATCCACCTCGCTCACCTGCACGGGCTCGAGCTGGGGAGCAGCGGGGGTGTTCCCAGGCAGGGACACCGGGGTCCCTCCGGCGAGGCGATTTTTCAGAGCCGCCAATTCATCATCTACCTCCGGGGCCCCTTCAAGCGCCGCAAACTGGCTTTCGAGATCGGCACCGGCCAACTCGGCCGCCGCCTGGCTGCGGGCCTCCAAGGTCTGCACCTTCTCCTCCATGCGCTCGAAAGCTGCCATCGAGCTGTTGGTGCCCAGGCTGCCCACGGCGCTCTGCAGCTGCTCCTGGGCCTGGGCCGCCTGGGCCCGGGCCTTGAGCATGTCTTTTTTAGTTTTGGCCTCGGCGATCTTGCTCTCGAGGGACACCAGGCTTTTCTTGAGCTGCTCGACCTGGCCGGCCTGGCTCTGGAGCTGGGTGTTCAAGGCGGTGGCGGTGTCCTGGCAGGTCTTGCGGCGGCCCAGGGCTTCCCGCGCCAGATCCTCCTCACCCTTTTTGAGGGCCAGTTCAGCCCGTTCGTACCAGGTCTTGGCCTGGGCTTCGGCCTGCTCCGCCTGATTCTGGATGCGCTTCTGGCTGGCGATGGCGGTGGCCACGGCCTGGCGCAGCTTGACCAGGTCCGACTGCATGTCGGCCACCGACTGATCCAGGATCTTGGCCGGATCCTCCATGGCCCCAACCGCCGCATTGGCGTTGGCGCGGATCAGGCGGCTGAGGCGATCGAAGAAGCCCATCGAAGGCGGCAGGGGCAAGGCCCTGAGGGTAGCCAGCTCGCGCGGCCCGACACCAGCGGGATTGCCGCACCCCCGATAGGGTCGCTCCATGGGCAGGGCACCTCGCCAGCAAACCCGCCAGATCGGCAACCTGACGCTGCTGGTGCCGCCGCCACGGCCGCCCGCCAGCGGCCTGGCCAGTTGCCTGCAGGAGCTGGAGCAGCGCTGGCAGCAGGGGGGCCATCTGGCGGCCCTCTGGCAGGCCTGGCCCCGCATCGCCGGTGTCCAGCTGGCCCCCCACTGCCGCCCCCTGCGCCTCCACAGCGGCCTGCTCACCGTGGGGGCCGCCCCGGGCCCCTGGCTGCAGGCGCTCCAGTACAACCGCCACCAATTGCTCGGGGCCCTGCGCGCCAACGGCTTTACGGTGCGCGACCTCCGCCTTGAGCAGCACCACCCCAGTGCCGCCGTGCCCCCAGGCCGTCAACAGGAAGCGGCGGTGTGGGCCGCCCACCCCAGCCGGGTGGATGTGCACGGCATGGCCACCTGCCCCAGCTGCGGCAGCCCGGCGCCCGCCGGGGAGATGGCCCGCTGGGGCCACTGCAGCTTCTGCCGGCAGAAGCAGCTGGCCCGGCCCCCGGGGGATGGGCCGATTCAGTAGCGCTCGGGGCGCGGCACCCGCCAGTCCGCCGCCACGCCCTGGCGACCCAGCTGCTGGGCCCGTTGCTCCAGCTGACGCCGATCGAGGCGCCAGAGGCCATAGATGCCGCTGCGTCCCAGGAGCTCGGGCGCCAGGCCCTGCCAATGGGCCAGGTCCGCCGTGCCGGCATCAATCACCACCAGCACGGTGGGCTGGGCCTCTGGGCTGCTGGCCGGTTGGCCTGGGCGGCTCTCGCCCCGCAGCCGGTCGGCCAGGTTGACCAGATTGTGGGGCTCAGCCCCCTCGTAGATCACCACCCGACGGCCGTAGTAGTGGAGGGAGGGCTTGAGCATGCCCACCATCGCCACCGGTTCGGCGGGGCGGGATTGCCGCACCAGCGCCGCGGCCATCTCCCGCACGGGCTGGCCCCGCAGGCGATCGCCCAGCTCCCAGGCTGGCTGCAGCACCAGCGGCACAAATGCCAACAGGGGCCCCTGCAGCCCCAGCAGGGCCGCCGCCCCCCCGTACCGGCCCAGGCCCAGACCCAGCACCACCGCCAGGCCATAGAGGAGGCCGCCCAGCAGCAACCAGCGGCCGGCCAAGAGCTGGGGCACCAGGCCGGGCATCTCCGGGGCGACGATCAGCGGCACCCACAGGGGGGAAGCCAGCCAGCCGGCCGCCAGCACGGCCGTGAGCAGCAGCGTGAGCGACCAGCACCAGCGCTGGCCACCCCGCTGGGCCGCCAGGGCGACCAACAGGCCCGCCGCCGGAGTGGCCGGCAACCAGTAGCTGGGCAGCTTGGTGGCGGCCACGGTGAAAAACAGCAACACCGCCAGCAGCCAGCAGGCGGCGAAGCGCTGCAACGACAGCGGCGGCGCCACGGGCTGGGCGGGCCGCCAGTTCCAGCGCAGCCGGCCCAGGCCCTGGGCCAGCCCCAGCAGCAGCAGGGGCGTGACCGGCAGGCTGGCCATCACCAGCACCACAGCGAAAAACCACCAGGGCTGCTGGTGGTTGTTCACCACGGCCGTGAAGCGCTGGAGGTTGTGGTAGCCAAAGAAGCTGCGCCAGAAGGGCTCCCCTTCCTGGAGCAGGGCCGCCCCATACCAGGGCAGCGCCACCGCGGCAGTGATCGCCAGCCCCGACAGGGGCCGGAGTCGCCGCCAGAGCAGGCCCAGCTCGCCCTGGGACCACCCGAACAACAGCAGGGTGAGACCCAACAGCACCACGGCCACCGGCCCCTTGGCCAGCACCGCCAGGCCCAGCAGCAGCCAGGGCCACCACCAGCCGCTGCGCCAGCCCCGACCGGGTGCCGCATAGGCCTGCCAGGCCAGCAGCAAGCTGCCGGCCAGCAAACCGGAAAACAGGGCATCACTCACGGCGATCCGCCCCCACAGCAGCACCAGCGGCGACAAGCCGTAGGCCAGGGCAGCGGTGAGGGCGGCCAGGGCCGGGCGTTCAGGCCGTTGGGGCCAGTGCAGCAGGGTGGCCGCCAGGCCGAGCATCACCGCCCCACAGGCCAGGGCGGAGGGCAGCCGCGCCGCCCAGGTGCCGAGGGGGTTCCAGAACTCCTGACCAGGCAGGGCATAGAGCAGCCCCATCGCCCAGTAGATCAGCGGCGGCTTGTCGTAGCGGGGCAACCCGTTGACCCGGGGGATCAACCAGTCGCCCGTTTCGGCCATGGCCCGGGCCGAGGCCGCAAACAGTGGCGGGGTCTCGTCCACCAGGCCGGTGTGGCCGAGGCGCCAGAGCAACAGCACGGCCGCGGCAACCGCCGTGAGCAGCAACACCTGGCGGCGGCGGACCGGGGCGACGGGCGGCAGGGACATCCAGCCGGGACAGCGGCTTTGAACCTATCCCGCCAGGTCCTGCAGCCAGGTCTCCACGCGGGCCGCAAAGGCCTGCTGGGAGCAGTGCTCCTCCACCCAGGCCCGGCAGCCCTGGCGCTCCACCGCCAGGGCCCGGTGGGTGGCGGCCACCAGGGCCTCGCGATCATCGGGGGGGGCCAGGGCCCCATTCACCCCCTCCACCACCAGCTCTCCGGGACCTCCGCGCTGGTAGGCGGCCACGGGCACGCCGCAGGCCATCGCCTCCACCACCACATTGCCGAAGGCCTCATTCCACTTCGGTGTGTTGAGGAGCGCCGCACAGCGTCCCAGCTCCCCCTGCAGCTGCTCCGTGGGCAGGAACCCCCGCCACTCCAGGGTCCCCACCGGCACGGAGGCGGCCACCCGAGCCGCATAGGCCCGATCCTCCTCATAGCCCCAGATCCGCAGGGGCAGACCCAGCCGAGCCGCCACCAACGCCCCGTCCTCCAGCCCCTTTTCCGGAGCGATGCGGCCGGCCCAACCCAGCACGGGCTCCGGCTCCAAGCAGAGCTGGTAGCGGCTCAGGTCAAAGCCATTGCCCACCAGGATCGGGGGCTCCGCCAGCTGGAAATCGGCGGCCTGCGTGGCGGTGTGAAAAGCCAGGTGCCGGGGGCGCAATGCGCTGACCTCGGCGATCACCCCATCCATCGCCTCTCCCACCGACCCCATGCTCACCAGATGGGCCAGGGGTGTGGCGGTGTGGGGCGTCAACCACAACGGCAACCAGTCGTAGGCGAGGTTGAGAACCACGCTGAAGTGGGCCTGGTGCGCCAGGGCCCGGCGCCAGAGGCGGCCGAGCAGGGCATCCACGGGCAGCTCGACCGGGTCCTGGCGGCTGCGGTGCTGCCAGCTGGGCTGGTCGGCACCCCGCTCCAGCCAGAGCGTGGCGGCCGCACAGGACGGCGGCAACACCGACCCCTCCGCCGCCAGCACCGTGACCCGATGGCCCCGCTCCAGCAGGCCGGCCACCAGGGTGGAGGCCGTGAGTTCCACACCACCGCCGCGACCGCTGCCCAGGGCCCCCACCGGGGTGCTCACCACCAGGATCCGCATCAGGGCTGCTCCGCCGGCACCGTTCCACGCCAAAGCTGCTGGCGCTGGTTGATCAACAGCACCGACACCAGGGCCAGCGCCGCCCCAAGCCACTGGAGCGGCTGCAACTGCTCCTCCAACAGCCACACCCCGCAAAGGAGGGCAAACACGGGCGTCAGAAAGGTGAGGGCCGTAAACCCGGTGAGGTCGCCGCTGTTGGCAAACCAGAAAAACAGGCCGTAGGCCAGGGCACTGCCCAGCACGGTGGCGTAGGCCATCCAGCCCCATTCCGCCGCGGTCCAGCTGGGCACCAAGGGCCCTTCCCATCCCACGCCGGCCAGCAGCGGCACCCCCCCAATCAGCATGTGCCAGCCCGTAATGGCGACCGGATCACTCTGGCTGCTGGCATAGCGGGAGAGCACCGTGCCCAGGGCCATCGCCGCCGCCGCGCCCAGCATCCACAGCTCCCCATGGCTCCAGGCCCGCTCACCCAGGGCGACCGGACCCTCCAGCCACCAGTGCTGCAACACCGGCGCCGGCAAACCCAGGCAGAGGATGGCCAGCAGGCCCAGCAGCAACCCGATCCACCCCACTGGATTGATCGCTTCGCCGAACAGGCTGCGGGCCAACAGAGCCACCAGCAGGGGCTGGGAGTCGATCAGCACCGACCCCAACCCCGCCCCGGTCTGGCCGAGCCCCTGGGCCAACAACCCCTGGAACAGGCTGCCGTCCACCAGGGCAAAGGCGAGCAGCCAGGGCCAGTCGGCGGCGGCCACCCGCAGAGGGCGCCCCAGCAGCACGGCCGCCAGCAGCACCAGCCCACCGGCGGGCAGCAGCCGCAGACTCGCCACCTGCAGGGGAGTGCCGCCATCGAGCAGGGGCCGCATGGCGGCCATCGCCGTGCCCCAGAGGGCAAAGGGCAGCAGCATCAGGGGCCAACGCAGGGCCTGGGGCATGGCGCTTCCGGGCCGGTGGGGGCTTTCTTTTTAAGATCCAACCACTTCACATCGCCCCGATGCCCTGGCCCTGGCGCCGCAAGACCCGTCGCACCATGGCGCGCATCGCCATTGAGGGGGCCATCGCCGGAGCCACCCGCACCCGGGTGCTCAAGGCGCTCCGCCAGGTGGAGCAGCGCGAATGCCCCGCCCTGCTGCTGCGCATCGACAGCCCCGGGGGAACCGTGGGCGACAGCCAGGAGATCCACAGCGCCCTGCTGCGGCTGCGGGAGAAGGGCTGCAAGGTGGTGGCCAGCTTTGGCAACATCTCCGCTTCAGGCGGGGTGTACATCGGCGTGGCCGCCGAACAGATCGTGGCCAACCCGGGCACGATCACCGGCTCCATCGGGGTGATCCTGCGGGGCAACAACCTCTCCAAACTGCTGGAGCGGGTGGGCGTCAGCTTTGAAACCGTCAAAAGCGGCCTTTACAAAGACATCCTGTCGCCCGATCGCGCCCTCACCGAGGGGGAGCGGGAGCTGCTGCAGAGCCTGATCGACTCCAGCTACGCCCAGTTCGTCGACGCGGTGGCGAGCGGCCGGGGGCTCAGCCCCGACACCGTGCGCAGTTTCGCCGATGGCCGGGTGTTCAGCGGCGCCCAGGCCAAGGACCTCGGCCTGGTGGATGTGCTCGGAGATGAGGAGACCGCCCGGCGGCTGACCGCGGAGCTGGCGGGGCTCGATCCTGAAAAAACCCGGCCGATCACCTTCGGCAGCCCGCCGAAACGCTTCGCCGGGGTGCTGCCCGGTCGCAGCCAGTTGCGCCAACTCCGTCAGGCCCTCAGCCTGGAGTTGGCTTGGAGCGGCCAACCCCTGTGGCTGTATCGGCCATGAACGAACACGTTGTGCTGCGGGCCCTGCGCGGGGCCACCACCGCCGAAGCCAACACGGCGGCGGCGATCGGAGCGGCCGTGGCTGAGCTGGTGGAGGTGCTCGTGGCCCGCAACGGCCTCACCGGAGATCAGCTGGTCTCGGTGACCTTTTCGGTGACCCGGGATCTGGATGCCTGTTTCCCCGCCGCCATCGCGCGCCGCCAGGTGGGCTGGGAGCAGGTGGCCCTGCTGGACTGCCAGCAGATGGCCGTGGCTGGAGACCTGCCCCGCTGCATCCGCCTGCTGGCCCATGCCTGGCTGCGTCCAGAACAGGAGCCGGTGCATCCCTATCTGCGGGATGCGGCACGGCTGCGCCCCGACCGGGCCCACCCCTAGGCAGGGCCGCCAGCTGTGGCGCCGGCCACCCGGTCCACCGGGGCCGGCGCCAGCTGATGAGAATTGGATTCTTGATCGGTATCGCCCTGATGGGTCTCCCCTCCTTCCGCCGCCAGCTGGGTCGCCTGGCAGGGCTCAGCCCCAAGCTGGGCCGGCGCGCCGCGGTGCTGGCCACCAGCGCAGTCCTGGCCGGAGTTGGGGCCGTCGCCCTCAGCGCTCATCCCGGAGCCGTGCAGGCCCAGGGCACCCCGAGCTTGATGGAGTTCCGCTGGGACAACACCAAGGACTACCGCAAGCTCTACTACTTCATGACCTACACCGAGCGGCTCAAGCGCTCGGAGTACTACCTGATCCTCAAACCGAAAGACCGCAAAACGGCGATCCTCAAGCTGAGCATCACCATCCCGAGCTACTTCGACGCCAAAATCGATCCCAAGCGGGTGAAGCTCTGCAAGATGAGCGAGGGCGGCATGATGTCGCGCACCAAGTGCCAGGAAACGATTCCGGCCACGATCGAGATGGCTGCAAACGGCAGCGCCATCGAGATCTTCCCGGACACCCCCGTGCCCGACACCGGCACCATCGGGGTGTACATGAACATCTTCAACCCGTTCAACATCGGCATGTACCAGTTCAATGCCCTGGCCCAGGCCCCTGGGGATGTGCCCATCGCTGGCTACCTGGGCAGCTGGCTGATCCAGATCGATCCGCCGTCGAACTGATTCGGCACCCCTGCCTGACACGCCAACCCCGCCTGATAGGTTGGCTCCAACGCCCATTACCGACGCGACGAGCGCAGCGAGCAGAGAGCCATGACCAAGCGCACCCTGGAAGGAACAAGCCGTAAGCGCAAGCGGGTGTCTGGTTTCCGCGTGCGCATGCGCAGCCACACCGGCCGTCGTGTGATCCGCTCCCGCCGCCGCCGCGGCCGCGCCCGTCTCGCCGTCTGAGGCCCTTGGCCCTGCCCCAGCGCCACCGGCTCAAGGGGCAACGGGTCTTCGACCGTGTGTACCAGAAGGGCCGGCGCATCCACGGTTCATTCCTGGTACTGCGGATCCTCGACGCACTCCCCCCGTTGCTGCCGGCCGAACAACGGGCCTGCCCGGCCAGTCCATGGCGCTGTGGGGTGGTGGTGAGCAGCAAGGTGCACAAGCGGTCCGTGAGACGCAACCGGCTGCGTCGGTTGCTGCATGCCCACCTTCTGGCCCAGCCGATTGAGGCCGGCGACCGCTGCCTGTGGCTGCTGCTGAGTCTCAAACCAGGCAGCGCCGATCTCCCCAGCCAGGCCTTGCTGGGAGAATGCAGCCAACTTCTCCACCAGGCAGGTCTGACGCCATGAGCACCGGCGCAAACATTCAGGAGACCGTCTTCTACGAAGGCGGTCCTGCCAAGGGAGATCTGGTGTTCAACCTGCTGTTGGGGTTGACCATCATCGGCATCCCCTTTGCCGTGGGAGCCATCGTGCGCGCCCTGTGGCTGCGGTTCCGGATCACCAGCCGCCGCATCGAGGTGAATGGCGGCTGGCTGGGCCGCGACCGGACCCAGGTGGTGTACAGCCAGATCCGGGAGGTGCGCAGCGTGCCCCGGGGCTTCGGCCTCTGGGGCGACATGGTGCTGGTGTTGAACGACGGCTCCAAGCTGGAAATGCGCTCCGTGCCCCGGTTCCGCGAGCTCGAGACCTACATCGAGGAGCGTCGTCAGGCCAAGAGCTCCACACCGAAGGGCATGGCCGCCTAGACCATCAGTCACACTGAGCCCACGCTCCTCCCTACCCCCAGAGCTCCTCTGCCGTGATCGGCTACATCTCCGACAACCTGCTGCTCCCAATCCTCGATTTCTTCTACGGATTGGTGCCCAGCTATGGCCTGGCCATCATTGCGCTCACCGTGGTGATCCGGCTGGCCCTGTTTCCCCTGAGCGCCGGCTCGATCCGCAATGCCCGGCGCATGCGCATCGCCCAGCCGGCCATGCAGAAGCGGCAGGCCGAGATCAAGGCGAAGTACGCCAGCAACCCCCAGAAACAGCAGGAGGAACTGGGCCAGCTGATGAAGGAGTTCGGCAGCCCCCTGGCTGGCTGCCTGCCCCTCGTGGTGCAGATGCCGATCCTCTTCGCCCTGTTTGCCACCCTGCGGGGCTCACCGTTCGCCGATGTGCCCTACACCCTGAACCTCAAGGTGCTGCCGGCCGAGCAGATCGCGGCGGTGGAACCCAAACCCTTCAACAGCCCCAGCCACTCGATCTTCGTCACCGAAACCAGCCACGTCCCCGTGATCGCCACCCTGGAAGGGGGCACCAAGCTGGGCGTGGGGGATTCGGCCCAGGTGAAGCTGCACACCAAGCAAGGCGACAGCTTCGCCTCGGTGCTGCAGGGCATTGACCATGGCGACGCCTTCGCTCCCGCCTGGAGTGTCACCAAGGGTGAGGGCGTGGTGAGTGTGGCGGCCGACGGCACCATCACGGCCCTGGGCACCGGTGACGCCACCGTGGAGGGCAAGATTCCTGGCCTCGCGGCCCGCAGCGGTTTCCTGTTCATCAAGGCCCTCGGTCAGGTGGGCTTCATGACCGACGGCGCCGTCAACTGGGACATCGCCATCCTGGTGGCCGGCTTTGGAGCGAGCCTGTTTGCCTCCCAGATCCTCTCGGGCATGGGCATGCCGCCCAATCCGCAGCAGTCCACCGCCAACAAGATCACCCCGGTGATGATCACCGGCATGTTCCTGTTCTTCCCCCTGCCCGCCGGGGTGCTGCTCTACATGGTGGTGGCCAACATCTTCCAGGCGCTGCAGACCTTCCTGCTCAGCAGGGAAGCCCTGCCCGACAACCTGCAGGCCATCCTCGATCAGCAACTGGCCCAGCAACCCGTCACCGTGAGTGCCAGCGGCGGCCGCCTGCCCTTCGAACCCAAGGGCAAGAAATAACCCCGCCCCGCTGCGCCGTGCCCGAGCGATCTGCCCCGCCGGAACCCATCCTTCCGGAATCGGTTTCTCCGTCTCCAGGCGCAGATCCCCTGCGTCCCGTACCCCTGCAGGAGCTCCGTCACCTGGAGGATGGTCGTCAGTGGCAGATTGAGCAGCCCATCGCGGGCCTCCCCAGCCTCACCCCCGTTCGGGGCCAGCTGCAGGCCACCCACCGCGGCAACGTGCTGGAGGTGGAGGGCCAGGCGGCCACCATCGTCACGCTCTGCTGCGACCGCTGCCTGCAGCATTTCAACCATCCTCTGCAGGCCTCCAGCAGGGAGTTGCTCTGGATCGGCGAAAGCAGCCAGAGTCTCGGCGATCCGGAAGACCTGGAGGGAGCCGGCGACGACAGCGGGCTGATGGAACAACTCGATCCCCGCGGCAGTTTCGATCCGGAGCACTGGATCTTCGAGCAGCTCAACCTGCAGCTGCCCATCGTCAACCACTGCGGCAGCGACTGTCCGGGCCCTGCCACCTGGACCAGCGCCAGCTCCGGGGGGGATCCCCGCTGGAGCGCCCTGCAGGGTCTCAACCCCTGAGCATCCCTCCGTGACCGACAGCTGGGCCGACCAACTCGATCTGCTGATCCGGGCCCGCACCCCGATCCTCTGGATCCGCAGCCTGGAGGAGGAACGGGTGGAGACCCTGCTCGAGCAGGCCGCCCAACGGCTGGGGGGCCGCACCCTGCTGCGCTGGGATTTCATCGATGGCCTGAGTGGCGCCCCGAACCGCAGCGGGGAAGCCGCCCGCAACCCGATGGCGGCCCTCGCCTGCCTCGACCCGCTGCCACCCGAGCAGGGGGCCCTGCTGGTGCTGCGAGATTTCCATCGCTACTGCGAAGACGCGGGTGTGTGCCGCCGGCTGCGCAACCTGGCGGCGAGCCTGCGCCAGGCCCCTCGCACCCTGGTGATCACCGCCCCCGACTGGTCGATCCCCCGGGAACTGGAGGACAGCATCACCCTGCTGGATCTGCCGCTGCCGGCTGCCGACGAGATCCGCTGCTTGCTGAGCACGATCGCCAACGCCAGCGGCCAGCCCCTGGCTGCCGCGGTGTGTGAGCAGCTCACGGCGGCCTGCCATGGCCTCAGCGAACAGCGGGTGCGCCAGCTGGCCGCCCGGGCCCTCGCCCGGAGGGGCCAGTTGGGGGAAGCGGATCTGGCCGAGGTGCTGGAGGAAAAGCGCCAGGCGATCGCCAAGAGCGAGCTGCTCGAGTACTGCCCCAGCGAGGCCACCCCAGCCGACATTGGCGGCCTGGAGGCGCTGAAGCACTGGCTGGAGCAGCGCCACATGGCCTTCAGCGAGGAGGCGATGCGCTACGGCCTGCCCCTGCCCCGGGGTGTGCTGCTGGTGGGGCCCCAGGGCACCGGCAAGTCGCTCACCGCCAAGGCCATCGCCCACAGCTGGAGCATGCCGTTGCTGCGACTGGATGTGGGGCGGCTGTTCGCCGGGCTGGTGGGGGCCTCGGAGGCCCGCACCCGCGACATGATCCAGCGGGCTGAAGCCATGGCCCCCTGCGTGCTCTGGATCGACGAAATCGACAAGGGATTTGGCGGGGACGCCCGCAGCGATGGTGGCACCAGCCAGCGGGTGCTGGGCACGGTGCTCACCTGGATGGCGGAGAAAACCAGCGCCGTGTTCGTGGTGGCCACCGCCAACGGCGTCGACAAGCTGCCGGCCGAACTGCTGCGCAAGGGGCGGTTCGACGAGATCTTCCTGCTGGATTTGCCCAGCGCTGAGGAACGGCGGGCGATCCTCGATCTGCAACTGCGGCGGCGCCGGCCCGAGCACACCATTCCCCTGGAGGTCCTGGTGGACCGCACCGCCGGGTTCTCGGGGGCTGAGCTGGAGCAGACCGTGATCGAGGCCATGCACCTGGCCTTTGCGGAACAGCGGGAATTCGGGGAGGCCGACCTGATCGCCGCCGCCAGCCAGGTGGTGCCGCTGTCCCGCACCGCCAGGGAGCAGCTCGAAGCCCTGCAGATCTGGGCCAGCAGCGGCCGGGCCCGGCCAGCCAGTCGGGCTTGAGGGGAGGCCCTGATGTCGGGGCGTAACGAACTCCGACACCAGGTAACAAGCTCCCGCTCAGGCCAAGACCACCAAGGCCAGCACCCCTACGGTCTGGCCCATGCCGCCCGCCGCACCATGACCCCGACCCCCAACAGCCGCCCTGAACTGGTGAGCCAGCTGGCCGTGGCCTGCCTGGGTGCGGGGGTCGTGACCACGGTGGCGGTGGCCCAGGGCCAGAACCCCCTCACCGCCCTCGGCATCACCCTGTTTTCTGCCGTGGCCGCCGTGATGGTGGGTCAGGTCATCTAGTTCACCGGTGATCTAATTCACCGACGAGCTCGCCATCGCCACGGGAATCCGGGGAACCGGGAACCCATTGCTGCCGAGCACCTCCACAATCATCCGGTTGGTGTCGAAATACACCTGCCAGTAGGTGCTGGTGTGGGTGTAAGGCCTCACCGCCAGGCGGGGGCCACGCTCGCTGAATTCGAGCACCTCCACATCGGCCGCCATGCCTTCGAACTGATTGGGCACGCGCTGCACACCTTCCTTGAGCAGGGCGATGGCCCGGGCCACATCGGCTGAATTGTCGAGCTGGGCCACCAGGTCCACCCTGCGGTAGCCGTGCACCGAATAGTTCTGGATGGTGTCGCCGAACAACTTGCCATTGGGAACGATGTTGCGCACGTTGTCGGGCGCCAGCAGAGACGTGACAAACATGCCGATCTCCTCGACGGTGCCGGTGATCCCCGCGGCCGTGATGAAGTCGCCCACACTGAAGGGGCGGAAGATCTGCAGAAAGACGCCGGCGGCAAAGTTGCCGAGCATGCCGCTCCAGGCCGCACCGATCGCCACGCCGGCGCCGGCCAGCAGGGCGGCAAAGCTGGCGGTCTGAATGCCGAAGAAGCCCAGAATCGCCACCACCAGGATCACCCGCAACACCGCCGCGAGGATGTTGATCAGATAGCCGACAACCGTGACATCCAGGCTGCTATGGCGCAAACTTTTGCGCAAAATGCGCATCGCCATCTGAATCAGCCAGCCGCCGGCGATCCACAGGGCAACGGCGCCCACCAGCTTCAGAACAAAGGGCACGATCGTGCTCGCCACGAGCACGGAAAGATCCGGAATGGGCATCGCCAAGGTGAACCAACGCGGTGAAGGGATCACCTTCGGGGATGACTCCCCCGCCCGTCAATGCAATGCCAGGATCCCGGGAAACGGGTGCCGGTGATGGCTGCTGATTTCCGGGCCCAGCTGCCCGCCCTGGCCAACAAGACCTACTTCAACTACGGCGGCCAGGGCCCCCTCCCCACCCCCGCACTCCAGGCCATCACCACCGCCTGGCAGCAGATCCAGGAGCTGGGTCCGTTCACCGGCGCGGTGTGGCCCTTCATCGAACAGACGACCGGCCGGCTCCGCCAGCACCTGGCCCGCTGGTTCGGGGTGCCCCCGCACCGGCTCGCCTTCACCGAAAACGTGACCAGCGGCTGCGTCTTGCCGCTCTGGGGACTGCCCTGGCAGCCGGGTGACGAGCTGCTGATCGGCGACTGTGAACACCCCGGGGTGGTAGCTGCCTGCCGGGAACTGGCGCGCCGCCAGGGGCTGCAGCTGGCCACCCTGCCCGTGGCCGATCTGCGCGGCACCCCCGCCGAAACCGAAGCCCGGGTGCTGGAGCGGCTGGAGCAAAGGCTCACCCCCGCCACCCGGCTGGTGGTGCTCTCCCACCTGCTCTGGAACACGGGCCAGCTGATGCCGATCACCGCGGTAGCCCAGCAGCTGGCCGGCCACAGCCGCCACCCCTGGCTGCTGGTGGATGGGGCCCAGTCGCTGGGCTGCATCCCCCTGGACCAAGCCGCCGCCGCCGCCGACATCTACGCCTGCACCGGCCACAAGTGGTGCTGCGGGCCTGAAGGCCTGGGGGCGGTGGCCCTCTCCGAACGGGTGTTGGAGCAGGCCCAGCCCACCCTGATCGGCTGGCGGAGTCTCCGCTCGGAGGCCAGCGGCAGCAGCAGCTTCCACAGCGACAGTCGGCGCTTTGAGGTGGCCACCTCCTGCGTGCCCCTCTATGCCGGACTGGAGCAGTCGCTGCAGCTGCTGGAGGCCGAAGGCAGCGCCGAGGAGCGACTGGCGCGGATCCAACGAAGCAGCCAACGGCTCTGGCAGGGGCTTGGGGCCATCCCACGGGCCCGGCCGCTGCTGGAGGTGGCCCCGCCGGCGGGGCTGGTGAGCTTTGAACTGGAGGGCGAAGGTCCCGAGGCCACAGTGAACCGTCTGGGCCAGCAGTCCATCTGGGTGCGGAGCCTCGACGAGCCCCATTGCCTGCGGGCCTGCACCCACATCACCACCACCGATGACGAGATCGACCGTCTGTTGGGCAGCCTCTAGCTTCACGGCGCCAGAGCCACGCTGTCAAAAAGAACAACTCTGGCCACAGTGAAGAGGACCCGGAGTCTCTTCATGTCACCCCTCCGCACCCACGGGCGCTTGCTGCTGCTGAGCGCCTGCAGCGCCGGCCTGAGCTGCACCGCGATGTTTGGCACGCCGATCGCAGCCCCGCCCGCCGCCCAGGCGGCCACCGAGCAGAAAGCCTCTCCCTACGCCGCTGCCCAGGACGCCACCGAACGCCAGGCGGAAGCCGGCACCGCCGCGGCCCTGCAACAGCTTCAGGGCACCAAGGCCGCCGGCAGCACCAAGGAGTCACCCTTTGCCGGGGCCAAGGAGAGCGATGGCGCCACCAAAGCCGCGCTGCGGGTGGAGCGCACCAAACTCTGGTGGCTGCTGCTGCCGGTTGGCCTGGCGGCGATCAGCTACGGGGCCCTGCGCTCCCAGGAGGAAGCCCCGAACTGATCGAGCCGGCCTGGGGCTGGCGCTCTGGTGGTGGGGGCAGGAGGGTCGTCCCGTCAGAGGGGCGTCCCCTCAGGCGGTGGGACGACCACCATCGAGCAGCTGCCGCTGCACCCAGCCCGCCAGCAGGGCCCCGACGATGGGAGCCAGCCAGAACAGCCAGAGCTGGCCCATCGCATCCCCACCGACCCACAGGGCCACACCGGTGCTGCGGGCGGGATTCACCGAGGTGTTGGTGACCGGAATGCTGATCAGGTGGATCAGCGTCAGCGACAGCCCGATCGGCACCCCGGCCATGCTCGCGATGGCATCACGGTGGGTGGTGCCGAGAATCACCAGCAGGAAGATGAAGGTGAGCACCACCTCGATCAGGAGGGCCGACACCAGGCCGTAGCCGCCCGGGGAGTGGGCTCCGAAACCATTGGTGGCGAGGGGATTGGAACCGGAGAGTTCAAAGCCCGGCCGGCCACTGGCAATGCCGTACAGCAAGCCGCCCGCCAGCGTGCCGCCCAGCACCTGGGCCACGATGTAAGGCAGCAGATGGGATCCGGGCATGCGGCCACTCGCCCACAGCCCAAAACTCACGGCCGGATTGATGTGGCAACCGGAGATATGGCCGATGGCATAGGCCATGGTGAGCAGGGTGAGGCCGAACGCCAGGGACACGCCCAGGAAACCCAGGCCCAGGGGGTTGGCATCGGCCTGGGCGTAGGGGAAGACGGCCGCCAGCACGGCGCTGCCGCAGCCACCGAACACCAACCAGAAGGTTCCGATCAGCTCAGCCAGGAAACGCCTGGACATGGGTTGGGCCTGGGACATCGGCAAAAACCACCGGAGACAACAGATCCGCGCACGGTACGCAACGCAGAAGGGGGCGGCCAGAGGTCCGTCGTGATTGTTGGCGATCACCCCTGAACCATCCCACCCCCTCAGACCCGGCGCCTCCGCAGCGCCTTCTCCGCCTCCTCGCGGTCGTCAAAGTGGATCTTGGTGGTGCCGAGGATCTGGTAGTCCTCATGGCCCTTGCCGGCGATCAGCACCAGGTCCCCCGGCGCGGCATCGGCAATGGCGGTGGCGATGGCCGTGGCCCGATCCCCCTCCACCGCCACAGGCCGGCCCAGCGGGCGGCCGGCGGGAATGCCGGCCACCACGTCGGCCAGGATCTGCTGGGGATCTTCAGTCCGGGGGTTGTCGGAGGTGACCACCACCTGATCGGCCAGTTCGGCCGCGATGGCGCCCATCTGGGGCCGCTTGCTGCGGTCGCGGTCACCCCCGCAGCCGAACACACAGATCAGGCGACCGGCGGTGAAGGGGCGGCAGGCGGCGAGGGCATTGGCCAGGCCGTCGGGCGTGTGGGCGTAATCGACCAGCACGGCCGGGTCGCCGGCCCCATCGCCCACCAGCACCCGCTCCATCCGCCCGGGCACGCCGCGGAAGCTGGCCAGACCCGCCAACAACTGGGGCAAGGGGATGCCCTGCTGAACCAGGGCGCCCACGGCCTGCAACAGGTTCATCAGGTTGAAGCGGCCCAGCAGGGGGGAGTGGAAGGCCCCCTCCCCCACCGGCGTCTGCACCACCCCCCGCACCCCGTCGGCGCCGAGCACCAGATCCCGGATGAACAGCTCGGCGCCAGGATCCTCGAGGGAACTGCGCCAGCAGGCCGAACCGAGCCGCGCGGCCAATGGGGCACCCCAGGGGTCATCGCCGTTGACCACCGCACGGCTGCCGCTGCCATCCCAGAGGGGCGGCGCAAACAGCCGGGCCTTGGCCTCGAAGTAGGCCTGCATCGACGGGTGGTAGTCGAGGTGGTCCTGGGTGAGGTTGGTGAACACCGCCCCGGCGAAGTGGCAACCCGCCACCCGCTGCTGATCGAGGGCGTGGGAGCTCACCTCCATGGCCGCAAGCTGGGCACCGGCCTCCACGGCCTGGGCCAGCTGGGCCTGCAGCAGATCGGCAAAGGCCGTGGTGTGCTGGGCGGTCACACTCTGGCCGGGCCAGCGGTTGACCAGGGTGCCGAACAGGGCCGTAGGGCGGCCGGCATGGCTGGCCAGGTGCTCGATCAGATGGGTGGTGGTGGTTTTGCCGTTGGTGCCGGTGACCCCGATCAGGGCAAGGCGGCGACTGGGCTGGGCCCAGAACGCGGCCGCCAGCAGACCCGCCCAGCCCGCCAGGGGTTCGGGACTGACCAGCACCGCATCGCCGGGGCCCGGGGGCTGGGCCGCCGCGGCCGCCGGGCTGATCACGGCCGCCACAGCGCCGGCCTGCAGCGCCTGGGGCCAGAAGCAGCCGCCATCCACCTGGGTGCCCGGCAAGCCCACAAACAGGGTGCCCCGGCCCACCCGGCGGGAGTCGCAGCTGATGCCGCTCACCTCCCCATTGGGCAACCCTTCCGGCAGCTCCAGACCCACGTCCCGCAGGATCGGATGGAGCAGCTGGGTCATGGCACCAGATGGCTGAATGGCGCCTTTCTAAGCGTCCTGGCCTGAAAAACCGTGCTTCTGCAACCAAACCCGCAGGCTGTCCCCCGTCAGCCGTGGGGGCACCCGGGGCAACACCTGTTCCCCGTGGGGTGAGCGCAGCACCAGCACCGGCACCTCCAGGCCAAAGCGGGCCTGGAGAGCGGGATCGCCATCCACGTCGATCCGCACGAGCGCCTGGGGCAACGCCAGGGCCTGCAGCTTCTCGGCCAGGCCCTCACACAGGCAGCAGCCCTGACGGGTCATCAACACCAGAACGGGCATCACGCGAAACGGCCGTCAATCGGGAACGGGATCACACCCGCAGGGGGTGAAGGGGTGGCAGCGCAACAGACGCCGCAGGGTGAGCCAGCTGCCCCGCCAGGCCCCATGGCGGCTGATCGCCTCGAGGCCGTAGGCGCTGCAGCTGGGGATGAAGCGGCAGCGGGGGCCCAGCAGCGGCGAGATCCACTGGCGGTACAGACCGATCAGGGCCAGCAACAGGGCCGCAGCCCACCGGGCCAGCCGCCCCCGATCCGAGGCCTCCAGCGAGGCGAGGCCGGGCTGGGTCTGGAGCTCAAGGCTGGGCGGCCCAACCGATAAGATCGACCGTTGGCGCGGCAAGGCGCGGGTTTGCGGGGTTTCCCCAGCATGCTCGATGCCGCAGCGCCATTGGGGCTCCCCTTGGGATCCCTTCGTCCTTCGAACTCGACTTCATGTCTCGCTACCGCGGCCCTCGCCTGAGGATCACGCGGCGCTTGGGAGACCTTCCCGGTCTCACCCGTAAGTCCGCCAAGCGGTCTTATCCCCCCGGTCAGCACGGCCAAGCCCGTCGCAAGCGCTCCGAATACGCCATCCGCCTCGAAGAGAAGCAGAAGCTTCGCTTCAACTACGGCATTTCCGAACGTCAGCTGGTTCGCTACGTCAAGAAAGCCCGTGCCCAGGAGGGTTCCACCGGAACCAACCTGCTCAAACTGCTCGAGAACCGTCTCGACAACATCTGTTTCCGCCTCGGCTTCGGCCCCACCGTGCCCGGTGCCCGTCAGCTGGTGAACCATGGCCACGTGACCGTGAATGGTCGCGTCGTGGACATCCCCAGCTACCAATGCAGGGCCGGCGATGTGGTGGCCGTGCGCGAGCGCAAGCAAAGCAAGAAACTGGCCGAAGGCAACCTGGAATTCCCGGGTCTGGCCAACATCCCGCCCCACCTCGAGCTCGACAAGAACAAGCTCGTCGCCAAGGTGATCAGCAAGTGCGAGCGCGAGTGGGTCGCCCTCGAGATCAACGAACTGCTGGTGGTGGAGTTTTACTCCCGCAAGGTGTGATCCAGCGGCTGCCCGGGTCGTTTCCCAGCCCTCGCCCTACGGCGGGGGCTTTTTGTTGTGGCGCCACCAACGGCAGGCCGGTGCCTGCCCAGGCATCCGCCGCTCCCTCAATCGCGTTTGCGGGCGGGGAAAGGCATGGTGGCGAAAGCCAACATCGCCAAGCCGAGCCCAACCGACTGACCGCCTTGATTGTTGATACTGACAGCAATCAAACTGTCGTTGGATACAGCCCTAGTCTTCATTCCAGCAAGGCCATTATTGATCAAAATCAGCCCAGATATTCCAAATAGAACCCGGGCGACAATGCCACGCGAAAGCCAGCTAGAAATGATCTCCAAAGGAGATCGTTGTTCCACCGGAAAGCGGGCTCGGTGCTCCCGCTCCGTTCTGGCCAGAATCGCCTCAATCTCCTGCTGACTGGGTTGGGGCTTGGGGGGTAACCCTGGAACCGGGGGCAGAGAATCGGACATCTAGCCCCCGATCAGGGTTTCCAGCGCCGCCGTGACGTCGGCCTGACGCATCAGGGATTCGCCCACCAGCACCGCATCGGCGCCGGCGCTCTGCACGCGATCGAGGTCGTCGCGGCTGAACAGGCCCGACTCGCTCACCAGCAGGCAACCCTTGGCGCGGATCTGGTCGCCGTAACGGGCGGTGAGCTGCTCGGTGGTGGCCAGGTCCGTGTGGAAGGTGGCCAGATCCCGGTTGTTGATGCCGATCAGCTCCACCCCGTCGAGGGCCAGCACCCGCTCCAGCTCCTCCCCGTCGTGCACCTCCACCAGCACCGCCAATCCCAGGGCCTTGGCCACCTTGAGCAGGTAGGCCATGTCCACATCCGTGAGGATCGCGGCGATCAACAGGGCCGCATCGGCTCCGGCGGCGCGGGCCTGGTACAGCTGGTAAGGGCTGAGAATGAAGTCCTTGCAGAGCAGGGGCAGCTCCACCACCTGGCGCACCTGCACCAGCACCTCAAAGCCCCCCTGGAAAAACGGCTTATCGGTGAGCACCGAGAGGCAACTGGCGCCTCCGGCGGCGTAGCCCTTGGCGATGGCTTCCGGGTCGAAATCCTCGCGGATCACCCCCTTGCTGGGGCTGGCCTTCTTCACCTCGGCGATCACCGCCGGTTTGCGGCAGCTGGCCCGTAGGGCCGCCAGAAAATCGCGGGGCGCCGGCAACTCGGCCACCTGCTGCTTGAGCTTCTCGAGGGGCACTCGTTCGCGGGCCACAGCCACTTCACGGTCCTTGGCCCACACGATTTCTTCGAGGATGTGGCGTGGGGCCTCGTCCTCGTGGGGGATGGCGTATTCCAGGAAGGCCACCTTCACCTTGGGGTTGGGGGGCCGGCGACGGATCTCCATCTCAGGCCCCCACGGCGGCGGGAAGCATGGCCGCAGCGGCCTGCTTGTAGGCCACTTCCACCACCTCGCTGAGGGTGGGGTGGGTGTGCACCTCGGTGGCCAGTTGCACCACGCTCTGGCGACGGGCCACGGCGTTGGCGATCTCCTGGATCAGGTCGGCGGCATGGAGGCCGTAGATGTGGGCCCCGAGCACCTCGCCGGTGGCCTTGTTGAACAGCAACTTCATCAGGCCATCGCTGTCGAGCTCGGCCAGAGCCTTGGAATTGGCCTTGAAGTAGCTGCGCACCGCGCCCAGCTCGAAACCCTCCTGGGCTGCCAGCGCCTTGGCATCGGCCTCGCTCAGGCCCACCGAGCTGATCTCCGGATGGGTGAAGGTGGCCGCCGGGATGGAGCGGTAGTCGATGCTGCGGCTGTGGCCCAGGATGTTGTCCACGGCCACGGTGCCCTGGGCAGCGGCCGTGTGGGCCAGCATCATCTTGCCGGTGACATCCCCGACGGCCCAGAGGTGGGGTACGGGCTCGCCGCCCACCAGCACCCGCATCCGGTCATCCACCGGAATGAAGCCCCGCTCGGTCTCCACGGCCACCGAGGCCAGGTTGAGCTCGGCGCTGCTGGGCACCCGCCCCGTGGCCACCAGCACCGCATCCACCTCGAGGGTCTCCACCGGCTCCCGGGTCTGCATGTCCACCAGCTCGATCCGCACCGGGGCGCCAGGCTGCACCGACTGGGCCAGCACACCGGCCCGGGCGTCGATGTCGCGGCCGTCAATCAGGTTGCGGGCGGCGATCTTGGCGATGTCGGGATCGAAGGTGGGCATCACCCGATCCAGGGCTTCGATCATCGTCACCTCACAGCCGAGGGCCGTGTACACATCGGCAAACTCCAGGCCGATGTAGCCGCTGCCGATGATGGCCAGCCAGCGGGGCAGCCACTCCAGGTTCACCGCCTCATCGCTGGTGAACACGGTGCGGCCGTCGGTCTCGATGCCGCGGGGCACGAAGGGCTCCGAGCCCGTGGCCAGGATCACCTCACGGGCCTTGAGCACCCGATCCACCCCGTTGATCTCCCGCACCCCCACGCGCTGGCTGCCCTCCAAGCGGCCCGTGCCACGGATGATGGTGACGCCGGCACGCTCCAGGGTCTTGGTGAGATTGGTGCGGATCGTGGCCACCAGCTGGTTGGCGTGGTCGGCGATCTTCTGACGCTCAAAGCGCACCGGAGCCGCATGGATACCGAAGCCGGCGAGGTGCTCGGCATCCGCCAACTCCCGCACGCGGCCACTGGCGGCCAGCAGGGCTTTGGAGGGCACGCAGCCGCGGTTCACGCAGGTGCCACCCATGTCCCGGCTCTCGATGATCGCCGTACGCAGGCCATGGTCAGCGGCGTGTTTGGCCGCGTCGAAACCGCCGTAACCGGCACCGATCACGATCACGTCGTAGTCGAAACCTGATCCGTGGAGGGGGGCGTCGCTCACCGGGCAGCACTGCGGTTGTTGCCGGGCATTCTCCCCCGTCAGGTTCCGGCCCGCTGGCGCAGGCGCTCCAGCAGCAGCGGAGCCGCGGCCACCGCCACATTCAGGGATTCCACAGCAGGGCTGTGGGGAATGGTGACCCGCTGGCTGGCCAGGGCAGCGAGTGCGGGGGAGATGCCGGCCCCCTCATTGCCCAGCAGCAAGACGGTGGGTCGGGTCCAGTCGAGCTGCCAGTAAGGCTGGGGCGGCAGCGGCCCTGCCCCGGGCAGCAGGGTCACCACCACCTGCCAGCCCGCGGCCGCCGCCGCCGCCAGCCACTGCTCCAGCTCCAGCCGACTCCCCCGCCGCAGCGGCAGGGCCAGGGCCGCCCCGGCGGAAGCCCGCAGCACCTTGGGCTGGAAGGGATCGGCCCCATCGCCCAACCACAGGGCTCCCACTCCAGCCGCCAGGGCCGTGCGCATGAGAGTGCCGAGATTGCCGGGATCCTGCAGGCCATCGAGGGCCAGCACGAAGGGTGCTGGAGCATCCTGCGCCGGAGTCGGCGGCGGCAGGGTGAGCACCACCCCATCGGGCTGGCGGGTCGTGGCCACGGCCTCCAGCACCTCCTCGCTCACCAACCGGCGCTCCCATCCCTGCGGCAGGGCCCCGACCAGGGCGGGGTGGGCCTCCAGCCAGGCCGGAGTGACCAGCAGATCCCGGGGATGGAGCTGGAGCCGCAGCACCTCCTGCAGCAGGTGGGTGCCCTCCAGCAGGATCAGGCCCTCCTCCCGTCGTCCGCGGGCGTCATGGAGCTGACGCAGCCGTTTCACCAGCGGGTTGCGGCGGCTGGTGATCGGCTCCAGGCCGTTCAGGAGCTCCTCGCCGGGAACCACCTCAGAAGGCCTGGTGACGCCGCACGTGCAGACCGTCGTGAATGTTCAGGTCCTTGCCGTCGAGATCCAGGCCGCGAACGGAGGCCACTTCCCCCTTGAGGCCTTCGGCCTGCAGATTCTGGACCAGCTTTTTCAGCACGATGTCCTCGATCGTCGACTGATCGAGACCTTCGGGGGTAAGGCTCTCAAGAAACTTGCCCAGCTTCGAGGCCATCACCTCAGAGGCGTTGGTGATCTTGAGGACGATCATGGATAAAAGTGCGGATGGGGAGACTTGAACTCCCACGACATTGCTGCCACTAGTACCTGAAACTAGCGCGTCTACCAATTCCGCCACATCCGCGTGGCTGCCGCCGGAGCGACTGGCAAAACATACGCCATCGCGCGACCAGCCACCCCACTCGAGCCAACCCAGACGAGGACCAGATGAGACAGTTTGGACGGCGGCCGTCTAGACGGTCTCACTGTTTGTTGTCAAGATGCGGTCTCTAGAGCTGGGCAGTCGTTCCATGGGCCTGATCGCTGTCCCCTCCCCCACCCAAACCTCCACCCCCTTTCAGACCACGGCCAATCCCCAGCTGGAGATCCGCGGCGGGCGGCGCCTGTCCGGGGAGCTGGAGGTGAGCGGCGCCAAGAATTCGGCCCTGGTGCTGATGGCCGCCTGCCTGCTCACCCGCGACACGATCCGGTTGCGCAACGTGCCGCCCTTGACGGACATCGCCGCCATGGGCGAGATGCTCGGCAGCCTCGGGGGTCGGGTGGTGCGCCACGGCGATGCCCTGGAGCTCAACGGCGACGCCATCAACAACTCCACCGCCCCCTATGAGCTGGTGAACAGCCTGAGGGCCAGCTTCTTCTGCATCGGCCCGCTGCTGGCCCGGATGGGCATGGCCAAGGTGCCCCTGCCCGGCGGCTGTCAGATCGGCACCCGGCCCGTGGTGGAACACGTCAAGGGGCTCAAAGCCCTGGGCGCCCAGGTGACCATTGAGCATGGGGTCGTCACCGCGGTGGTGCCCGGCCGTGGCCATCGCCTTACCGGCGGCCGCATCCACATGGACTGCCCCAGCGTCGGGGCAACCGAGACCCTGATGATGGCGGCCGCCCTTGCCGATGGCGAGACGGTGATCGACAACGCCGCCCTGGAACCGGAGGTGGTGGATCTGGCCGGTCTGCTGATCGCCATGGGAGCCAAGGTGCGCGGTGCCGGCACCCCCACCATCACGATCGTGGGGGTGGACCGCCTCCATGGCGCCGACTACGCCGTGATCCCCGATCGCATCGAAGCCGGCACCTTCCTGCTGGCCGCTGCCATCACCCGCTCCCACCTGCGCGTGGCACCGGTGATCCCCGAGCACCTCGGCGCCGTGCTCACCAAACTGGAAGAAGCCGGCTGCACCTTGGAGCACGACGGCATCGGCCTCACCCTCAAGGCCGACCACCTCAACGCCGTTGACCTGCGCACCCAACCCTTCCCCGGCTTCCCCACCGACCTCCAGGCTCCGTTCATGAGCCTGCTGGCCACGGCCAAGGGAACCAGCGTGATCACCGAAAACATCTTCGAGAACCGCCTGCAGCACGTGGCAGAGCTGCAGCGCATGGGCGCGGCCATCCGCATGCAGGGCAACACCGCCTTCGTCGAAGGGGTGTCCCGCCTGAGTGGCGCTCCGGTGCAGGGCACCGACCTGCGGGCCTCCGCCGCCATGGTGCTGGCCGGCCTGGCGGCCGAAGGCATCACCACCGTGAGGGGCCTGGAATTCCTGGATCGCGGCTACGCGAATCTCGAGGGCAAGCTCAACGCCGCCGGCGCCTGCATCGAGCGGGTCAACGCCCCGGGCAGCAGCGCCAGCATCGCCGCCTAAGCTCTCGACTGCGGGAGCGTGCCGGAATTGGTAGACGGACTCGACTCAAAATCGAGCGCCTTCGGGCATGTGGGTTCGAGTCCCACCGCTCCCATCTCGCCCATCACCAGCTCAGGCCTGTCCGCCTCAGCGGTGATGGACACCTACGCCCGCTTCCCGATCAGCCTCACCCGGGGCCGGGGGGTGTGGGTTTGGGACAGCACGGGCAAGCGCTACCTCGACTGCGTAGCCGGCATCGCCGTCTGCACCCTGGGCCACAGCGACCGGCGGATGCAGCGGTCCCTGGGCCGCCAGCTGGGCAAGCTCCAGCACGTCTCAAACCTCTACCGCATCCCCGAACAGGAGGAGCTGGCCGCCGCCATCACAGCCCGGAGCTGCCTGGATCGGGTCTTCTTCTGCAACTCCGGCGCCGAAGCCAACGAGGCCGCCATCAAGCTGGCGCGCAAGCACGGCCACACGGTGCGCGGCATCCCCACCACGGGAGCGTCCGGGGAAGGCCTGGCACCACTGATCCTCACGGCCCAGGCCAGTTTCCACGGCCGCACCCTGGCCGCCGTCACCGCCACGGGCCAGCCGAAGTACCACCAGGGCTTCGAGCCGATGGTGCAGGGCTTCCGCTATTTCCCCTACAACGACACGGCCGCCTTCGAAGCCCTGCTGGCCACCTGCGAGGTGCAGGGTCCGCGGGTGGCCGCCGTGCTGCTGGAGCCGATCCAGGGCGAGGGCGGGGTGCACCCCGGCAACCGCGCCTTCTTCCAACGGGTGCGGGAGCTCTGCGACGCCCACAACATCCTGCTGATCTTCGATGAGGTGCAGATCGGCGTCGGCCGCAGCGGCCAGCTCTGGGGCTACGAACAGCTGGGGGTGGAGCCCGATGCGATCACCCTGGCCAAGGGCCTGGGCGGCGGCATCCCGATCGGCGCCCTGGCGGTGAAGAGCGCGGTGGATCACTTCCGCCCCGGGGAGCACGCCAGCACCTTCGGCGGCAACCCCTTTGCCTGCCGGGCCGGTCTCACGGTGCTGGCTGAGCTGGAGCGCCGAGACCTGCTCAGCCATGTGCAACGGATGGGGGGGCTGCTGCAGGAGCTGCTGGCCGAATTGGTGAGCCGCCACCCAACCCTGCTGGAGGGGGTGCGGGGCTGGGGACTGCTCCAGGGGCTGGTTCTGCGGGCCGAGGCTCCGAGCGCTCCGGAGATCGTGAAGGCCGCCATGGAGCAGGGACTTCTGCTGGTGCCTGCTGGCCCCCAGGTGGTGCGCTTCGTGCCGCCGCTGGTGATCCAACCGCGCCATCTACGCCTCGCCGTAGACCGGCTCGAGCGTGCCCTGCTCAGCCTTGGCGCCTGAACCAGGATTGGCGTCTGAGCCCGACGACTTCGCCGACCTGATCGAGCCCTTCAGCCGTCGCGGCGTCGACCTGGGCCTCGATCGCCTGCAGGCCGCCCTGGCCGAGCTGGGCCATCCCGAGCGCCGCTTCGCCGCCGTGCAGGTGGCCGGCACCAACGGCAAGGGCTCGATCTGCACCCTGGTGCACCAGGCGCTGCTGGCCAGCGGCATCCGCGCCGGGCTCTACACCTCACCGCACCTGGTGAGCTGGACCGAGCGCATCCGGCTGGGCGATGCCCCAATTGCCGCCCCGGCCCTGCGCCGCCACCTGGAAACGGCCACGCCGATCGCCCGCCACCACCAGCTCACGCCCTTTGAGCTGGTCACCGCCGCGGCCTTCCTCGCCTTCGCAGAGGCGAACTGCGAGCTGGTGGTGCTGGAGGTGGGACTGGGGGGCCGGCTCGACGCCACCACCTGCCATCCCCAGCGGCCCGTGATCGGCTTTGCCTCGGTGGGGCTCGACCACGCCGAGTTTCTCGGGCCGGATCCAGCCCGCATTGCCGCCGAAAAAGCGGGGGTGCTCCAGCGCGGGGCCGTGGCCATCAGCGCCCCCCAGACCCCGGACGTGGCGGCGGTGCTGGAGGCCCAGGCCGAGGCGGTGGGGGCCGAGCTGCGCTGGGTGGCGCCCCTGGATCGGCAGCAGTGGCCCCTGGGGCTGCCCGGGGCCGTGCAGGCGACCAACGGCGCCGTGGCCCTGGGGATGCTGCAGGCCCTGGCGGAACGGGGCTGGCCGATCAGCGCGGCCACCATCCGCCAGGGCTTCTGGGCGGCCCGCTGGCCCGGCCGGCTGCAACGGCTCACCTGGCGCAACCAGCCCCTGCTGGTCGATGGGGCCCACAACCTCCCCGCCGCCATCGCCCTGCGGGCCGAACTCGATGGCCACCCGGAGCGCCATGGCCTGCCCCCCGGACCGCGCCACTGGGTCCTGGGAATCCTGGCCAACAAGCAGGGGCCGGAGATCCTCCAGGCCCTGCTGGGCCCCGCCGACCAAGCCTGGATCGTGCCGGTGCCCGGCCACCCCTGCTGGAGTCCGGAGGCCCTGGCCGCCGCCTGCCCCGCCCTGGCCGCCCAGCTCCATCCCGCCCCGCACCTGGAGAGGGGCCTCGAGCAGGCCAGCTCTCCGGCGCCGATTGTGGTGGCGGGCTCCCTCTACCTGATCGGCCACCTCCTGGGCAATCCACGGGTGGGCTGAGCCAGAGTGAGGGGCCGCGGCCCTGCTCCCCATGTCCCCCCTCCTCGGCCGACTGGCTACCGCCCTGCGCCGGCGCAGCCTGGGCCTGGCCCTCCTGGTGCTGATCGGGCTGCTGGGACTGGCGCCGCTGCCGGCGGCCGCCGAGTTCTCCGGGGTGGACTACACGCTCACCAACCAAAACGAGCAGGATTTCAGCGGCCAAAACCTGGCCAACACCTCCTTCGCCGGGGCCACGGGCCGCCACGCCAACTTCAGTGGCGCCGATCTGCACGGCGCGATCCTCACCCAGGCCGCCTTCCCGGAGGCCAACTTCGCCGGCGCCGACCTCAGCGGCACCCTGATGGACAAAGTCGACCTGTCCGGAGCCGATCTCAGCGGAGCGATTCTCAGCGGCGCCATCGCCTCGGGCAGCAGCTTCCGCGGCGCCACGGTCACCGATGCCGACTTCAGCGACGCCCTGATCGACCGGGTGGACCAGCGCTCCCTCTGCCGCGACGCCGAGGGCACCAACCCGATCACCGGCGTCGACACCCGCCTCAGCCTGGGCTGCTGAGCCAGCCGCGCAGTTTGCCCGGATTGAGCAGGCCGGCCGGGTCGTAGGCGGCCTTGGCCGCCACCTGGTCGGCATCCACCACCCCCAGGCCGCCGTCTTCAACGGTGAGCACATGGGGGTTGAACAGCACCGCTCCCGCTGCCCGGCAGTCGGCCATCAGGCGCTGGAGGGCCTCCTCGCCCCGCCAGCGCACCAGCGGCAGGGCCGCCAACCGGGCTGCCCCCTGCTGCCGGACGGCCTCCAGGTGCCAGAGCAGGTCGTCGCCCCAGCCGGCCCGCAGCTGCTCCAGACAGGCCGTCTCGGGCTGGGGCAACAGCAGTTGCAGGTAGGTCCAGCCCCGGTGCTGGGCGCGCCAGTGCAGGGTGGTGTGGTTCCAGCTGAGTTCGCGCAGGGGCAGGCCCCGGCTCTGCCCCTGGGGGGCTTGCCAGCACAACACACCACCGCGGGCCGCCAGCCAGTCCGGCAACACCTCCAGGGTGTCGGCAGCGGCGAGCAGCAGCAGGCGATGCTCCCCCGCCCCGGGCTTCGGGCAGCTCGCCGGCCAGGGCAGCTGCTGGGCCACCGGCGCCTCCATCAGGCTGAGGGCGTTCAGCAGCAGGGCCGTGGCGGGAAGGGCCTGGGCCGCCGCCAGGGCCTGGGCCCAGCTGTCGAAGCCCACCACCAGCTCCTGCCAGGCCCCGGCCTCCGTGGTGGGCAGGCGCAGGGCCGTCAGGATGCCGTTGGTGCCGTAGGCGTGGTTGAGCGGGGCACTGGCCGCCGCGTCGAGGCGCAGCAAACGCGGCTCGGGCTCCACGGTCACCACCTCCAGGCCCAAGAGGTTGCCGGCATCCCTCAGGAACCCCCAGCGCAGCGAGCCGATGCCCCCAGAGCCGCCGGCGATGAAACCGCCGATGGTGGCGCTGCGGGCCGTGCTGGGCACCAGCCGCAGGGCCCGGCCCCGGGGTGCCAGCTGATGGTCGATCGCCCCCATCAGGGCGCCCGCCTCCACCTCGATCACCCCGGTGGCGTCGTCCAGGTGCCGCAGCCGGTTGAGACCGGACAGATCCAGCACCAGGCCCCCGTGCAGCGGCACACACTGGCCGTAGTTGCCCGTGCCGGCGCCCCGCACCGTCAGGGGCACACCGTGGCGGGCGCAGGCTCCGGCCACCAGTCGCACCTGCTCCACGCTGGAGGCCGCCGCCACCAACTGGGCCCGGCAGTGCTCGAGCACGGGCACCAGCACGGGCGAGTAGTCGTAGTAGTCGCGGGAGAGGCGCTCCAGCTCCGCGGGCGACTCCGCCCCCAGCAGCGGCAGCGCCGGATCGCTCCGCCGCAACTCCGCCGCCAGGGCGGCGATCCGGGCCTCGGGGCAGCGGTCGGGTGCGGGATCAGCCACGGGGTAGAGCAGGGGGCTCAACCCCATGGAAGCAGCAGGGCCGAGGGCTGCTCGGCCTCGGGCGGCGGCAGCCACTGGCCGGCGCGCAGCACCCGCCGCTGGGGCGGCCGGGCCAGCAGCTCCCCCCAGGTGCCGGCGCCCAGGAGCACCAGGTCGGCCGGTCCGCCGACGCGCAGCACCCCATCCCAGGCCAGATCCAGCACGGCCGCTGCCGCGGTGCTGAACGGAGCCAGGCCGAGGCGCTGCCAGGGCATCAGCTGGCAGAGCGGTGCCGACCAACGCAACAGCTCCACCGCATCGAAATCGCCGCCCGGATACCAGGGGTCCTGCACGTTGTCGCCGCCGAGGGCCAGCCGCACCCCCGCCCGCTGCAGGCTGCGGATCGGCGCCAGGGGCCGGCGGCAAGGGGTGCGGCCAGCGGCGCGCGCCAGCAGCCAGAAGTTGGTGGTGGGCAGGGCCACCACGGCAATGTCCGCTGCAGCCAGCCGCTCGGCCAGCTGGTCGCAGGCCCGGGGAGGCAGCAGGGCCATGCTGCTGGCGTGGCTGCAGGTGATCGGCACCGCCCGGCGCTGCTCCAGGGCCCCACGGGCCACCAGATCAACGCCGACTCCGGGATGGGCGTCGGATTCGTCCACATGCAGATCCACGCCACAGCCGAGGCGCTCGGCCAGGTCGAGCAGGGCCAGCAGGGCCTCGCGGTCGGCGGCGCGGCGGGATCGGCCCTGGCCATAGGGAGGCCCGATCACGCCGCCCAGCAATCCCTGGGCAGCGGCCACCCGCCGGGCCAGGGCCTCCCCTTCCGGACTGAGCCAATGGGCCATCGGCGCCAGGGCCACCAGCTGCAACTCCACCCGACCGCTCCAGCGCTGGCGCGCCTGCAGCAGGGCGTCCCAGCTGGGCTGGGCCCCAGGCCCCACGCTGTCGACATGGCTGCGGATCGCCCGCACACCGTTGCGCCAGGCCCGCTCCAGGGCCCGCCCAGCCCGCTCCGCCACCTGCTCAGCAGTGCGTTCGGCGTACTCCCGCTGGTTGGCCGCCAGGGCTGCCGCCATGGTGCCCTCCCGATTCGGGAAGGCGTCGCCGCTGAAGGCCTTGTCGAGGTGGGCGTGGGGCTCCACCAAAGGGGTGAGGGCGAGCGGCAGGGCCTGCACCGCGTCAGGAGCCCGCGGCGCCAAGGGCTCGATCGCGGCGATGGAGGCCCCGGCCACGGTGATGCGCAGCGGCACGAGGCCATCGGCGTCGGCGCTAAAACCGCTCACCAAGCGCGGATCCAGCAGCCCCCGGGGCAGGCGCAGGTCCAGGAAGCGGGTCACTGTTCGGCCTGGAGGCGGTCGCTGGCGGCACGCACCAGCACAAACTGACCCGCCACCCCAACCACCGTGGAGCGGAAGCGCGGCACCCGCCAGCGCAACAGGCTCTGGCCGCCGATCTCGCTGGTGTAAAGGCTCAGCACACCGAAGTTGCTGCGACGGGTGTGGTGGGCCACCACGGTGCCCAGGGCGGCCCGCTGGGCTTGCACCAGCTCCTGGCAGTTGGTCACCGCCATGCGCATCAGCACCGGCAAGCCCCCATCCCTGCAGAGTTCCTCACTGATCTCATCCACCAAACGCTCGGCCGCAAAGGCCTGGAAGTCGGCGGGGCCAGGATTGGTGATGGCCAGCCCGGCCGCGGCCAGAGCCACCACCACCAACCCAGCACCCCAGGGAGCGCGGGCGGAAACCGCCGGGTGACCAGACAAGCCAGGGGAGTCATCAGGCACGCCCACGTTGGCACCAAATCCTGGTGCCAGCCGCCAATCACGCTTGAATGCGGCATCAGAATGGCGGAGATGGAACAAAAACTCGTCGCCACGGCCCTTCTCGCGGCCATCGCGGCCTTTCTGCTCGACCCCAGCTCAGCCGCCTTGGTGCGCAGTCAGCTCGGGGCCCAGCTGGGCCAGCTGGGTGCCCTGACGGCGGTACTGCCCCAGCTGCCCACCGCGGCCGGCATCCTCTGCCTGGTGGCGATCCCGATCCTCTGGCTCAAGCCCCACTGAATCGGGCTTCTCCACAAGAGGTGGCTTGGTACATTGGCGCTGATCACGGCGGGCGTAGCCAAGTGGTTAAGGCAGCGGCTTGTGGCGCCGCCATTCGGGGGTTCAAGTCCCCTCGCTCGCCCTTGTAGACCCAACCACCTCGTCCCCGCGGCGAGGTGGTTTTTTTTGCCTTCAAACGGCCACCAGGGCATCCAGCAGGGGAGCGGCCCCCTGCCGCACCGGATCGGCACAGGGCAGGCCGGTCTCCGCAGCTGTGGCCAGCAGGGCGGCGGTGGCTGCGGCAGTGGAGAGCCGGGCAGTGTTGAGCGCCACGGCCCGCACCCGGGGCCGCAGGCCATCGGGCCGGCCCAGGGCGGCCAGGGACTCCAACGCCCCAATCAGCTCCGGCAGGGGCGCGATCGGCACCGGCGCCGCCCCCGGCCGGGTGCGCACGTGGGTCTGGCCGGCCCGGTGCACCAGCAGCAGATCGGTGGGTTGGCTGCCGCGCAGCAAGGGCAGGGTGGCGGTGGACCCGGGATGGCCAAGCGATCCCTGACCCTCCACCAACACGAGCGTCTGCGGCCCTGCCCCAGCCGCGGCCGCCAGCACCGCCGCCTCCACGGCGCCGGCGGCGTAATCCACCCGCACCGCATCGAGAGCCACACCAGTGCCGGCGATCAGGATCCCCGCCTGGCCCGTGCCCACAAAGCGGGCATCCAGGCCCCGACGCTGGGCCTCGGCCTGCAATTCCAGGCAGGCGCTCATCTTGCCCACGGCCATGTCGGAGCCCACCGCCAGCAGCCGCCGGCCGGGCAGGGCGGCCGCCCGGGCGGTGGCCACTTCCAGCCCATCCGGCTCCTGGCGCAGGTCCCAGATCCACTGGCCGGGCCGGAGCGGAATGGCGGCGAACTCCGGGTCGTCAGCCAGCCGGCCGTGCAAGCCACTGGCCAGGCTCAGCCCCGCCTGCAACGCGGCCCGCACATCGGCCCGCATCCCCTCCGGCAAGCGGCCGCCGGAGGGGGCCAGCCCCACCACGGCCACCTCGGGGCCGTAGGCCAGGGCCGCCGCCATGTCGGGCACCACAGGGACGGCCCGGTCGATGCCGGTGGTGGCCTTGAGGTCGGCGCCAGCGAAGGCCGGATCGATCACCGCCACGATCGGCCCGGATCGGTAGCGCAGCATCGCCAGGCCGGTCTTGCCGGAGAGGTCGTCGAGGCCGCCGTGCAGCAGCAGCACGATCGGAGCGGAGGCGCTCAACATGCTCGATCGCCTGCCAAGCAGGTGTGCAGATCAATGCCCAGGCCGGGGCCGGGGGGCGGCACCAGCCGATCAGCCGCCAGGTTCAGCCCGGCGAAGGGGTCGTCCACCAGGTTGAGGTGGCTGTCGAGATCGGGCCAGGTCACCAGGGGCAGCAGCTGGGCAGCGGCGCCGTTGAGCAGGGCGGCATCGGAGTAGCAGCCCACCATCACCCCCAGCCCCAGCCGCCGGGCCGCCTGGGCCATCACCCAAGCCTCGGCAAGGCCACCGCTTTTGAGCAGTTTGATGTTGATGCCATCCACATAGGGTGCTAGCCGCACCAGATCGGCCAGGTTCCAGCAGCTCTCGTCGGCCACCAACGGCATCGGGCAGTCGAGCTCCAGGGCCTCGAAGCCAGCCGTGTCGAGCTCCGGGTCCCGCAGGGGCGGCAGGGGCTGCTCCAGCAGCACCACCCCAGCGCGCTCCAGGGGATCGAGCATGGCCCGGGCCGTACCCAGATCCCAGCCGCCATTGGCATCCACCTGCAGCTCACAGGGCCCACCGGTGCTCTGGCGCCGCTGCTCCAGGGCCGCGGCCACGGCCGCCAGCAGGGCCAGGTCGTGGGCTACCCCGTCAGGGCTACCCAGCTTGAGCTTGATCCGGGTGGCGGGCAGCTGCAGCCACCAGCGCTCGAGCCGCGCCAGGACAGCCTCGGGGGGGCCTAAGCCGAGGGTGACGCTGGTGGCGACACAGGCCCCCGGATCCAGCCCCCAGAGCCGGTGCAGCGGCTGGTTCAACCGCTTGCCCCACCAGTCGTGCAGGGCCAGATCGAGGCCACAGCGGGCCGGCGGGCTGAGGGCCGCCAGCAGGGGCTCCAGGGCCTGAAGGGGCTGGGGTGCCAGGGCCTGCAGCTGGGGGGCAACTGCCTCCAGTTCCGCCGCAACGGCATCGGTGGCGTAGTGGCGGTGGCCGGTGTCAAAGCCGCCCGTCTCGCCGATGCCCGTGAGCCCGTCGTGCTCAAGGCTCACCAGCAGGTGCTCCACCGCCGCCGTCGTGCCGCGGCTGATGGCCAGGGGCACGGCCTTGGTGAGCTGAAAGCGTTGCAGGCGAAGCTGCATCAGGGCTAGGGCGCTGCCCTCAAGCTGACACGCGTCAGGCACGCCTCCTGCAATCCGTACAGCTTGTACAGACTTCCGACACCAGCCCAGGGCCCTCCTGCCCCCCACCACGACCACCGGCACCCCAGCCACGGAACCCGATGGCCGAAACTGATCCCATGCAGGCCACCACCCTCAGCCCACGCGGCAGCTACTGGATCACCACCTTCGGCTGCCAAATGAACAAGGCGGATTCCGAGCGCATGGCCGGAATCCTGGAAGCCATGGGCTACCGGGCCGGCGACGACGAGCACACGGCCGATCTGGTGCTCTACAACACCTGCACGATCCGCGACAACGCGGAGCAGAAGGTGTACAGCTACCTGGGGCGCCAGGCCCAGCGCAAGCGCACCAACCCCAACCTCACCCTGGTGGTGGCGGGCTGCGTGGCCCAGCAGGAGGGGGAATCCCTGCTGCGGCGGGTGCCGGAGCTGGATCTGGTGATGGGCCCCCAGCACGCCAACCGGCTCGATGTGCTGCTGGCCCAGGTGGAGCAGGGCCAGCAGGTGGTGGCCACCGAGGAGCACCACATCCTCGAAGACATCACCACCGCCCGGCGCGACAGCCAGGTGTGCGGCTGGGTGAACGTGATCTACGGCTGCAACGAGCGCTGCACCTACTGCGTGGTGCCCTCCGTTCGAGGCCAGGAGCAGTCGCGCCTGCCCGAGGCCATCAAGCTGGAGATGGAAGGCCTCGCGGAGCGCGGCTTCAAGGAGATCACCCTGCTGGGCCAGAACATCGATGCCTACGGCCGCGACCTGCCCGGCATCACCCCCGAAGGCCGCCGTGCCCACACCCTCACCGACCTGCTCCATCACGTCCACGACGTGGCAGGGATCGAACGGATCCGCTTCGCCACCAGCCATCCCCGTTACTTCACCGAGCGGCTGATCGACGCCTGCGCCGACCTGCCCAAGGTGTGCGAGCACTTCCACGTGCCCTTCCAGAGCGGCGACGACGCCGTGCTCAAGGCGATGGCCCGGGGCTACACCGTGGAGCGCTACCGCCGCATCGTCGAGCGCATCCGCGAGCGCATGCCCGATGCCGCGATCAGCGCCGATGTGATCGTGGCCTTCCCGGGCGAAACCGACGCCCAATTCCGCCGCACCCTCGCCCTGATCGAGGAGATCGGCTTCGATGCGGTGAACACCGCCGCCTACTCGCCGCGGCCCAACACCCCCGCCGCCGACTGGCCGGACCAGCTGAGCGAGGCGGTGAAGGTGGAGCGCCTGCAGGAGATCAACGCCCTGGTGGAGCAGCAGGCCCGCCAACGCAGTGCCCGCTACGCCGGCCGGATCGAAGAGATCCTGGTGGAGGGCACCAATCCCAAGGATCCCCAGCAGGTGATGGGCCGCACCCGCACCAACCGACTCACCTTTTTCCCCGGTGAGCGCGCCGATGGCCGCCCCATTGAGGCCGGGGAGCTGGTGACGGTGCAAATCGAAGGGGTGCGCGCCTTCTCCCTCAGCGGCAAACTGACCTGAGCTTTGGCCCCCTGGGGCCCCTTCCGGCCGGCATGACCCGATCCCCCCTTCCCGTTGGTCTGATCTTCGGGGGGGCCTCCGGCGAGCACGCCGTCTCGATCCGCTCGGCCGCCACCGTGGCCGCCGCCGTGCGGCATGCCGACAACGCCGGGCACTACGCGCTGCGCTGCTTCTACATCGATCCCGACGGGCGCTGGTGGGGCTCGGACGTGGCCGAGGCGGTGCTGGCCCAGGGCACCCCGGTGCGGCCTGAGCAGCTGCCCCAGCCCCTACCGGAGCCCGGCTTCCGCGGCTTCCCGGC